>JAUVZM010000015.1 GCA_030602615.1 bacterium | reverse complement strand
GTTCGACCCCCCCCATCAGCCGCGATCCCAGCGTCAGGCCCGAGTCGGCTGCAGCCTGTTGGGTCAATTGGCTGATACGCTCAGCTAACTGCTCTCGGGTCATGCGCTGAAGAATAGCAAACTCAGTCTCGGTCAGCAGGCGCCGATGAACAGTACTCTTGAGTTCCTCAAGAGTCTCCTGTTTTTCTTTGCTTTCGACTTCGTATAGATTAGTAATCGTTTCCATTGCGCTTAGCTCACCGATTCACCTGGCTCTTCGTATGTAATTCTGCTTGCGTCCTATTATGTTATGTCCTCGCTATGTTGTCTGCTGCCGTTGCCTCGGCTTCATTTAGGTAGCTCGGCTATGATATCTTTGGACAGGCCGCGGATAGCCCGGGCCACTGGCGAGCTTGGTGCCTTTAGTGTCAGCGGGATACCCTCGTTGAGTGCAGAGGTTACCGCAGTTGAGTCTTCGGGTACTTCCACCGCGATATCGTGCTTGACGGTCTGCTGCAGATCGGCAGTCGAAAATGGATTACGCTGGCTGCGTCGGTTGACCACCAGCTTGATGCTCTCAGTGGGTCTCTGGCTGTTGGCCAGAGTCTCAATCAAGGTACCAGTATCACGAATAGCGGCCAGGTCTACCAGGTAGGTGACTACCACTACGAAGTTACAGCGCGAGAACAGATATGAGCTTATATTGCCGATCAGGGGTGGGGCGTCGAAGACTACGAAACGGTATTTGCTGCGCAAAATGCTGATTAGATCGGCGATGTATGGGATGCGGATGTTCGGCTCGATACGGCTCATATCACTACCATTTGGTGCTGCCAGAATCCACAGACCTGAACTGTGCTGGGCCAGTTGCGATTGCACCATGTCTGCGTCTAGCTCGGTGATCAACATCAACTCGCCCAGTCCGCCTGGGGGGTGCATATCCAGCAACAACGGTATATCCCCGTACTGCCCCAGAAAGTCGACCAACACCACTTGACTGGGAAACTCTTTCTGCAGGCAGATGGCCAGATTGGTGGCAATGGTGGTCTTGCCGATGCCACCTTTGGCCCCGGTCACCGCAATAGTCACCGGCATTTTGCTGGGATCAGTGACTAATTGATACTCAGGTTCGTCCATATGCTGGGTCAAGCTACCGGCCTGCCGCACGGCTTCAAGGAGGTCCTCGGCGCTAGCCTCTGCCGTTAGCAAGCCTCGGGCCCCCGAATTCATTGCTTTTTGCCAGGTCTCCTGGTTGTTGGTGTCCGGTGGTGCTATGAGTATGCAGCCGGTTTGGGGGGCCGCCAGGCTGGCCATGCGACAAGCCTGGAAGCCGTCCGTGCCGCTCATATCTGTGTAGATCAATGCTGCATCCGGGTTTAATTGCGCCGTCATCTGGGCAGCTTCCAGCCCATCGCGGGCATAGCCGACGACCTTTATGTCATCCGCCTCGGCCAGTTTGCGAGCTATCTCATCGGCGGCGCCCGGCGTATTTTCCGAAAGCAGCACTCGAATCATTGGTTCATGGCCTCTTCAGGATTGACAATCTCCGGTTCGGTAGCACCGGGGATGCCGCTGGGGCCTCCCTGCAGTATTTGTGGCGTAACCAGGATAACCAGTTCGGTCTTCCCCTCCTTGAACTCCTTGTGCCTGAATAGCTGGCCGATGATAGGCAGGTCGCCCAGTATCGGTATCTTGCTTATGTTATACGACTGCTCGCGCTGGACCAGCCCGCCAATGATTAGAGTCTGCCCGTCAGCGACAGTGACCGTCGTGCTCGCTTCCCGCTTGCGCAGAGCGGGAATATTGAAGCCCTGTATGGTCAGGGCGTTGGCGTAGTCCAACGACGAGGCACTGGGTTTGACCTCCAGTTCTATCTGCTGGTTGCCCGGGAGGATCCGGGGCGTGATGCTGAGTTCCACGCCATACTTCTTGTACTCGATGGTGATGCCGGCCCCCATCCCGCCGGTCTGTGGCACCGGAATAGGTATCTCCCCACCGGCCAACATCGTGGCCGTCTCCCCGTCGTTGACCAGCAGGTTGGGCTCTGAGAGAACCCGGGCGAGGTCGTCGTTGACCAGGGCCTCCACCTGGGCGCCGATCTTGTAGATATTGCCCGCGCCGGGACCTTCGACCTGGAACAGTATCGGCTGATCTCGAAATTCCCCGCTGTCGATCTGTCCCCAGTTGACCCCCAACCTTTCCAACGCGCCGCGGTTGACTTCGACAATCCTGGCGCGCACCAGTACCTGACGACGGCCGGGGTCGGCCAGGGTGGTCAAGTTGACCACCTTAGTCTGTGGTTCGAACAGCTCAATGATCTTGCTGATGTTCTCCAACTCCTCGTCGTCCGCCACCAATCCCTCGACCAGCAGCGCCTTGCCTTCAACTATCCGCACCTGGTACCGGTCGCCCAGAGCCGCCTGGAGCAAATCGCGGTGGGCCTGCAGAGGCACCTCGGGCGTGTCACTAACTGTAACCAGGTTAATTGTCTCTACATCGGCGAAAGCAGCCAACAGACTGTCCACTCGCTGTTTCTCTAGCTGATTGCGTGCTGTGCCTTCGACTACTATAGTATTCCCATGCAACGCCCAGACGGTGTAGTCGGGACCAATAGCTGTTGCGACCTCCGTTACCGGCGGGCGGGCCTGGCTGGGATCAATTGTGGTCAGGTTGCTTATCTTAACCTCGCCGCTGGCGGCTTGAGCAATATCGTCGAGGCGCTGCTGTTGCGCCTGGGTACCGGTGTGACCCGTTATCAAGACCGTGTTCTCATCCCACGCGATGTAATCGAATTCATCGCCCAGCATCTTCCGCAGGGCTTTTACCTTTTGCTGAGCGGGCGTAAGTTGAGCATCCTCGAGCGCTACGAGGTTGATAACCTCGGCGTTCTTAGCCAGCCCCGTGATTATCTTGGTCACTCGCTCCAGCTCCATCGAATTTGCGGCCTGGCCATCCACGAGCAGTGTCCGACCGTCAACCACCTCGTAGCGGAATTGCCCGCCCAGCACATGCTCGAGCTCTTTTGCCAGCATTTGAGCGTAAGGCGCTGCTGTCACTGAAACGCTGAACTGGTGCCGGCCGGCCCTGTCCCATACATAGAGCTGGGTGTGGCCGACAGTCTTCCCGATCACTAATAGCTCGTTGAGCGAGGAGACCACGACGTCAGCAATGGCCGGCTGGACGATTGCCACCCGTCGCATTCGGTCGAATTGCAAGATGCGGCTGGAGCCTTCCTGCAGAACCAGACTGGGTTGTTGCGCAGCAAGTGCCGGGCTGCCTATGGCGACGGTGAGTATCGCTGCTAACCCAATCAGACCCAACCGCTTGTGCCCGGAGATCAAGTTGTGCTGTGTTGAGGTTGGTCGTGTCATTGGTTATTGGCCTCCCCGCGCTGATGAGCTGGTTTGACTGCCGCCTATGATGACGATCTTTCGTTCGGTACCGCGAATTACTTCAACGGCAGGGCCCCGAGGTTCTCTAGTGAGAGTGGCTCCCGGTGGGCCTGGCGGGGGAACTACTTCAGGTGCTCCTGGCTTGAGCCGCTCCTGAGCGGCAATTGCCTCCTCGAATTCTTCCCCGATGACCTTAGCAGTGTCAATGGCCCCGAGGGCGATGTACTGGTCTTCGAATTTCGGGCGAAGTGCCAGGCGCAGCTTGCCGCGAGCATCGCTGAGTATCAGCGTCTGGGCCTGCTCGGGGTTAACGGCGAGGGTGGCATTGGGCTGCTCCTCCCGCGCTGCTTCCACCTCAGCTTCTTCGCCTTCAGCAGGGGGTCTCTTCGGCTTGGCCGCTGTGGCGGTCGTACCTAACGCCAGCAGCTTGATGTTCTGCAGGACCGTGCGGGTTATCGTCACCTCGCCGATCTCGAAGGTAGCGACCACGTCCACCCGGTCACCGGGCTCGAGGAATCCTGCCACACCGACAACCGGGTCAATGGCCACGGTTACCGCTCTCATACCCTCGGGGACGCGGTAGGAAAGTTGGGTAGGGGATTGTACCTGAGCGGAAGTAATCGGCTGGCCTGCTGGCAAATCAACAAGCCCGGCCTGCCCGACAATCTGGCTTGCCGACCGCACGGCGCCGGCTGGAACCTGATCTGCAGGTCTCTCCATACTCCCCAGCATCTTGCTGCGGATTATGGTGCCCGCTGTGATGTCGCGGAGGGGCGTCACGAGTTCTACGTTCTTTGCTGCCTCGATGGGCCTTGCCTGCTCTTGCAGCTTGCTGAGATAGAAATATGTCAGCAATGCTGCTAGCAGGCCGCACACGACGGCAATTACTATGGCTAAGCGCCGTGTCATTCTCATCTGCGAAGCACTCCTTCCATCTCTACGCTGTATCCGATTGCTGCGATTATTGCGATGATGTCGTGACGGCACTACATAAATTGTATCTTAATTATACCACAATCCGGGCAAAATGCAAAGGGCAGAGCCTAATAAAAGTCTCAAGGGTAGTTGTGAGTGCAGCCCAACCGACTAATAGTACTAAATATTGGCTATCTTTGTAATGCGAAATTGCTGTGGAATTGAAGCCATCTGAACCGGCATACTTGCTGGTGGCTTGCCCAGGGGGGTGCGTCTCAGCACTGATGGTGCATAAGGCAGCAACAAACGAGCAGGTCGCGAGCGCACAACTGTTCACGACTATTCTCTGCGCATAACTGAAGAGGTAGTCAAGGTCATGGTTTGGCTGTCAGGGTTGTCAGCCAGGCCCGAGAATAGCCTGCCGCTGATTAGGTGATGCGGGGAGGAGACGTGCACTCTGATCTGAGCGCCCGGGAGAGCATCATTCTGGGCAGTTTCGCCGCTGCCGATATTACCCAGTGTGGGAGCGGTGTCCCACGAAGGCCAGCCACCTGAGTAAGCCCTGTACTTAAGCTCAATGGTCAGATCCTCCGGGGACATGGTCGCCGCGCTGGCTTCGACCTGGCTGATTATCTGGCTGGTTGTCTCCCCAACGGCGGCAGAGCGGACGCCCTCCCGCGTTGCCTGCTTCATAACGGCAATATCTTTGAATATTAGACCAAACTCAATGATGCCAAACAGTAGCATCAGCAGTATCGGAGTGACCAGGACCATTTCCACTGTAACGCTTCCTGGTTCAGTTCGCTGCTGGCTGCGCATCATGTTTCTTTCGTTTTCGGTGTTGTGATTCTTCATTGTTGGTCCCCCTCCGTTCCCTTCATAAGATGTGTAGCCCTGCTATCGTCGCCACCGTACCCAGACTGATGGCAATGGCATATGGCAGCCGTGGCTGAGTTGCCTCGCTGTCCTCCATCTCCATTGGTACCCGGAAGGTTAACCGCATATAGCAACTGGTAAAGAGCGCTTTGATCTTCTCCAGCAGTATGCCATGCCGAGCTGCAATGATTACGGCCAAGACACCGCCGATAATTGCGGTGCAGCAGATTGTCCATGCCAGAAAAACCGGCCCCTGCAGGGCGCCCACGGCCATCAGCAGCTTAATATCGCCGCCCCCTAAGATCCGGCCCAACAGACAACTTACCAGAAACAAGCCCAGCCCCAGGCCCACGCCCTCTATGCTGTGCACGAAACCGTCTATGCCGCCGGTCAGTGAGTTGATGACCAGGCCCAGAGCAATTGCCGGCATAGTCAGGTAGTTGAATATCTTACCCCACCGAACGTCAGTATAAACTGCTGCCGCCACTAACAGCACTGTGAGGCTCGTCGTAATTACCATGATAGTGATCATCAGTGTCACTCGTCTGTGTGCAGATTTCCCGGTAATGTGCTTGGTACCGTCATGCCTTTGCGCTGTGTGTCAACTGAACGTGTTGGCGACCTCAGTGATTGTTGCCGAAATAGCACTACTCAGAGCCGTCCAGGCAGCGGCCGCGCCTACCACCAATACAGCCAGGAGTAGGGCATACTCGACGGTTGAAACACCTGATTCATCTTTCCACAATTTGCGTGCCATTCGCATCATTGGTTCCCCAATCTTATCGGCAACCTACTCCCGTCACTCCACCGGCAGCGATGACCTCTTCGGCCTCTTCACCCGTACTCATCATAACGTCGGCAAGGGGCTGCCATGTGACGGTTAATCCTACAATGAGCACCGACAGCAGTACGGCGTACTCGACCGTTGCCAAACCCTCTTCATCTGTGATTAGCGTCACAAACCAGTGTCGGATATGCATTGTCGATCATCGCCTGCGACTACCACAAGTATTGCTCTCGAGACAATTCGTGTGCCATTCGCATCATCTGCTTAACGATGTTATGGCGTCCGGCGTGCGACGTCTAGTTGGGGCTGACGCATTGTCCGGCCTGTTCAGCGGGAGTGGTCAGAGCGCTGGCCAATACCTGCCATATGGCGCCTGCTCCGACAATGAGCCCGGAAAGCAGTACGGCATATTCAACGGTTACCAGACCCTGTTCATCCTTAATTAGCGTCGCAAACCAATGTTGTATGTGCATTGTTGATCATCACCTACAACTGTCACCAGCATTGCGCCGGGCAGGCGGCTGGCCCAGCAGTCATGTTCGCCTTATTATTCTGTTGAAAAGAAGAAAGGGGAAACTGGTATGGCACAACCTGAACAGCTTATGTTGTCTATTACAGCCAGTTTCCCCGATCCAGATCCTCTTTGCAGCTACAGGTTTCCTGTGAGACTCGGATAGTAGCTGCCGGGGAGAGGACACTCGCGGTCCGATTTGGTTCTTCTCCTATTCTATTTTGTTGCGTCCGTTTTCTCAGCTCGGACCTGTGCTTCGGTGTCAAGTTGTCCGGGTGCTGATAGCGAGTGCCCTTCTCCCTCGAGCTTGGAGTGTCACAACCCGCATATACTGCGGGGAGTGGTGAGAGTCGCGTGTTGGTTGTGTTTATGGGGAGTCGATTTCCGCGCTGGCTGCGTCCACGCCGGATTCGATGCCGGTCTTCAGAGCGGTCCAGATGCTAGCTGCACCAACGACCAGAACAGCCAACAGCAGTGCGTACTCTACCGTGGTGACACCATCTTCGTCAGTCCACAGAGCCTTGATCGCTTTCACTTTTTTTCCTCCCTTCTGTTGAGGATAGGATTTCGGAACAGAAAGTACCTGGCTGCCCGTCGCTGCGTGCTCTCCTGCAGTTCCGCCACATCCTCCTCTGGTAACGGCGCTACCGTCAGGTTGACGTCCGGTGTAGGACGTTACCCATTGCTCGCCATCCCGCCAGCACTGCGGTAACTACCAGAGGAAAGAGCAACACATACTGGGCAACTGCCAGTACTCCCTGCTGTGCGACTGTTTGGTGTATGATCTCACCCATGGGTATCCCTCCAGTTAGTCTGCTAATACCTGCGCCCGACGAGTCTTTGCTGATTCATTTTGCCTATTACTCAGACGCTTTACTCAGGTGCATTTGAACTTACGCTGAGTATTGTAGCATAACCGGAGAAAATTGTCAAGGACCGCAGGAAAATCTAGCTTGTGACTAAAGTATACCTCAAGTTATATTCAGTTAAACCTATTCCCGGAAATCTTTTTGTATTGCAGCCAGGAGCCAGCAGTCAAGGCCATCGCAGGGGCAACGATATACTCGTTGTCTTTGGGACCACTTGCTGAATCTGAGAAGTTCCGGCACAAATACCGAAGTCCTAGAGGTACTGGGTTGGGGAATCACGAAGCTACTGCTGACCAACTGTACTGTGCAAGGCCCACACCTTGATAGCGTTTACTATCATGACTAAGCAACTAGCCAATGCGCAAGATTCTCAGGACAGTGAGGAAAGTCAGCAGGCCCGACTGAGTAGCCCAGCAGCGAGGTCCTTGCTTATCTTCGCTGTGGTTGCCGGGCTGGTGGCGGTTGGGGCTCGTTTTGTCTTTCGCACGCACCTGCCCCTGACTTGGGACAGTGTGCAGTTTGTGCTGGGAGTGGTTGACTACGACGTCGTTGCGCATCAGCCTCACCCACCGGGATACTTCCTGTATATCCACACTGCCAAGGCACTTGGTCTGGTGGGCCTGCCGCCTTACCTGGCTCTGGTGACGATGAGTCTGTGCGCTGGCGGGCTCACGGTTGGGCTTATGGTGTGGTGGGCAGGGCGGTTGCTGGGGCCACGGGGCGGGGTGGTTGCTGGTGCTCTGGTTCTGTTCAGTCCGCTGGCCTGGCTGTATTCCACGCGCGGTGACACCTATGCCATATCGGGCTTCTTCGCGCTGCTGGTCGGATACCTGTGCTGGCGGATGCTGACTGATCCGGAGCAGTCGGTGTGGCCGGCGGCTCTCGTTATGGGCGTGGCTGGTGGCGTTCGGCCGACCGATGCGCTTTTTCTGGTCCCTCTGTGGCTGTGGGCGATGCGCGGGCGGCCGGGCAGGAAGATAGCAATAGCTATAGCGATCTTTGCCGTGGTGACCAGCGCCTGGGTGGTGCCTATGGTAGCAATGGTCGGCGGGATAGCCCGTTATCGGGAGGTTTCTGCACATCTGTCACGGATGGTTATAGGCTCGGCTCCTATGGCGGGAAACCTGGCGACCTTCAAGGTATTCGGCCACCAGTTGGTAAGCTGCGGCGCGGGCCTGCTGCTGGCGGGTTCCCCTCTGCTGCTGCTTGCCGGCCGCAGGTATCTGCCCCGCGCCTTGCGCACTGCTCGGGCTTGGCCGTTCTTGGCTATCTGGTCAGGCCCGGCGCTAGTTTTCTATGTTCTGATCCATTTCGGCCAGGCTGGCTACATGTTGCTTGTGCTGGGCCCGGCAGTCCTGCTGGCTACCGCAGCGGTAGTACGCCTCTCGCAGTCCCTGAGCCTGGCCCGATTGGCTGGTTTGGTTCTCCTAGTTGTCTTGCTCAATGGCATCTTCATTGGATCTGTGTTCACCGTCGGCGATGAGCGGCTTCAGCGCAGTTTCGCCGGCGTGCGGCGCGTCTTGGCTGGCTTTGAAGGCACCGACACTGTTGCGTTGACAGGCATGCCTACTCGCGGAGAGACACGGGCGGAACATCCCATGCTGAACTTTCGCCTGGCTATGTACCTGGCTCCGCATCTGCCGGTGTACACCTTTCCTCTGGAGTGGTCTCGCTTGTACGGCGGTGACCCGCCCAACTATGCACATCATATGAAAGCAGAGCGCGTGAGTCCACCAGTTGTATGTAGGGGTATCCGCAACCTAGTCCTGGTTGATCCCAGATTGCAAGCATACCTACCCACGGCGACCCCCCGAAAGAGAATCTGGGACGACGGCGAGGTGCAAGTGTATCTGATCGAACTGGATCCTGCTGCCCCGCTTCGTCTGGGCGCCGAGGGCCGGCTGGTGCTGACCGCGGCTCCAGGGGACAGTCAGTGAGTATTGCTAAGCTGCTGCATGGAGGCATGAAGTTCGTCAGGAAAAAGGGCTTTAGTGCAGCGCTGGCGAGGACAGTGAGATTGTGGCAGCCGGTGCGCTGCCTACCTCGAACTGATGGGGCCCAGGATAGTAATTCCATACCCTAGCACCCACATTGTGCCTGGATTTGCTCTTGGCGGCAAGGTCACAGCGGCTATACTCCCAGAGTTGGGTTGATCGCACACGAAAACGGGTATAGTCGAGTTGAGCGCAACTTTAGGCCAGGCAGACCATATGCTTATGGAAGATGCCTACCCGTGCATGCCATAGGTAGGCGAGAAAGATAAAGTCTATGTTAGGACCACGCCTGCAGCAGAATGAGGGCGTAGTCATGGTTTGGGTGGTGGTGGCGCTTATGGCCATCCTGGTCATGGCAGCACTTGCTGTCGACGTATCTCGCCTGGTTTCTGCAGCCCATACTGCGCAGAACACAGTAGATGCGGCGGCTTTGGCGGGAGCCAGTGAGTTGCCTGTGTCAGCCGATGCCTTTGACTTGGCTACGCAGTACGTCGCCGCAAATAATGAAGATAGTGGCTATCAGATCGAAATCAGCGATGACCAAGGGTTCGTGTGCTATGGACCAGATTCATACATACCAGAGTATGGCCAGTTGGACCAGTCCAAAGGTCGGACTGATGCGTGTATGGTGCGCGGCCAGACGCAGCTTGACTACATCTTCGCCCGGGCTGTGGGTCTTGACACGGCTATCGTCCGGAAATTAGCCGTGGCCCAGCGACGCGTGCGTGCTGTCGGCGATTACGCCATCTTTGCCAAGAACTCCAGCGGCACATTCGGGATCAAGTATGATGGCAACGACTCCACCATAGACGGCAATATTCACAGCAACAGCCCGATTTCATACACAGGAAATAACCTGACGGTTATCGGCGCCGCGGAATACGTAGATTACTATAAGTTCACTGGCTCAGGGGCAGACATAAGCGGGGGCTTTGTTGAGTCGGTCGTTGTGGAGGACTACCCGGTGAGCTTCGGCTGGGACGACTTCAGCGCTACCAATATTACCCTGCAGAGTATTCGCGTGACAGAGTCCGGCGTCCTGCTTCCCGAGGGTAGAATACTTGTGAAGAAAGACATCGTTGTCGACGGACCTGACTGCCGAGCGGTCGACTCGTTGTACATGGTCGAGGGCAATGTCTATATCAAGGGCCCTCGCTTCAGCCTCGAGAGATCTACCATTGTAGCCCAGGGCAAAATCATTTTCGATGGCCCATGCGTGCTCGGTAACCCGTATGAAAACGACGTGTTGCTGCTGTCCCTGTCATCCGCTACCACGGCCCTGGACTTCAAAGGCGCAGGCATGCGCACCGAGGGCATCATTTTCGCGCCCAATGGCGGTCTGATGTTCACAGCCAGCAACAGTCACCTACATCGCGGCCCGCTGTTGGGCCAGACTGTGGACATAAGGGGAACAGGATTCCGCATAGTCGGCGGCACCGAGACTGGGTCACCGGTCATTGAACTTCGCCTCATCCGATAGCTGTCGCGCCACATCTCTGCGACGTTGTCTCCTCACCTCGATGCGTCTGTTGGGACAAAGAAGCCGGACCGCGCACCCCTCCAGGGCATTGCATTCGGTCCGGCTTCCTGTATTCAGGCCGCTGGCAGCGGCCTTTTCATTGGCTCGGAACGGTCGGTCTAAGCAAGTTGCACCTCGCTTCGGGCAGTAGTCTTCCGGTCTCTTGCCGGCATCGCTATCAAGCTTCATCATCTGCCCTGCCCTTCGATCTTTCTACGCCGCCGATAGCGGGCCTGACGGTACGCAGTAAGTGTTGCTAAGCTGCCGGATAGAGGTATGAAGTTCGGCAGGGAAAAGGGCAGAGGCCTAGCGCCTCTGCCCCCGTTGGATAGGGTCCAATTGTGCCCGGTATCATCCTGGTGCTACATAGGCGGCATTCCGCCGGGCATACCACCGGGCATACCTCCGCCCGGCATACCTCCGCCGGGCGTTTTCTCTTCTTCGATTTCAGCCAGCACGCTCTCGGTGGTCAGGATCATGCTCGCGATGCTGGCGGCGTTCTCCAGCGCAGCGCGGGTAACCCGCAGCGGGTCAACAATGCCCGCCTCTACCATGTTCGTGTATTCGCCAGCTAGCACATCAAAGCCGGTGTCCGGGTCCTTTTCCGCCACTCTTCGGACGATGACCGAACCCTCGAAGCCCGCATTATCTGCCAACTGGCGCAGCGGAGCTTCCAGGGCATCGCGCACAATATCTATGCCGGTCTGCTCGTCTTCGTCTTCCGCCTCCACGTCGTCGAGTGTGGGGATGGCGTGGACCAGCGCGGCACCGCCTCCGGGCACGATACCCTCTTCGATGGCGACGCGCGTCGCCGACAGGGCATCCTCGTAGCGATGCTGCTTTTCTTTCAGCTCGGTTTCGGTGGCTGCTCCAACATGAATGACCGCCACGCCGCCAGCCAGCTTGGCCAGTCGTTCTTCCAGCTTCTCCCGGTCATAATCGGAGTCGCTCTCCTCAATTTCCCGGCGCAGTTGGCTGATACGACCCTTGATAGCGTCAGCACTGCCGGCGCCTTCGATGATGGTGGTATCATCATCGGTAATTACGATCTTGCTGGCGCTGCCCAGCATATCCAGCGTCACGTTCTCCAGCTTCACCCCCAGGTCCTCAGAGAGGAAGGTGCCGTCGGTGAGGATGGCGATATCCTCAAGGGTTGCTTTGCGCCGGTCGCCAAAGCCGGGAGCTTTGACGGCTACTACGTCCAGGGCTCCGCGCAGCTTGTTGACGACCAGAGTCGCCAGGGCTTCGCCTTCGACATCCTCAGCCACGATCAGCAGGGCGTTGCCACCCTGCACTACGCGCTCCAGCAGCGGCACGATTTCGTTGACGTTGCTGATCTTCTCTTCGTATAAGAGAACAAGAGGATCTTCCAGCTCAGCGGTGAGGGTCTCCTTGTTGGTGACCATATATGGGCTGAGGTAACCCTTGTCAAACTGCATCCCCTCGACCAATTCTAGGGTAGTTTCGATGCCCTGGGACTCCTCAACGGTGATGACGCCGTCTTTGCCGACCTCGCGCATGGCCTCGGCCACCAGTTCGCCGATCTGCGGATCGTTACCGGCAATGGCCGCCACCTGTTTCATTTCCTCAGAGGTCTTTACGTCAATGGCCCGCCCGCGCAGGGTCTCGACGATTGTAGAGACTGCCTTCTCGATGCCTCGCTTAAGGAACATCGGATTGGCGCCGGCAGCTACTGCTTTTAGCCCTCGGTCGAGCATCTTCTGAGCGAGGACCGTAGCGGTGGTGGTCCCGTCACCGGCCTCATCATTGGTCTGCGAGGCTACCTCGACCAGCAACTGGGCTCCTGTATTCTCCGCGTGGTCTTTCAGCTCGATCTCCTTGGCTACGGTCACCCCATCTTTGGAGATAGTGGGAGAGCCGAAGCTTTTCTCCAACAGAACATTACGGCCAGCCGGCCCCAGCGTCACCTTGACTGCATCGGCAACGGTACTGGCGCCCTCTTCCAGGGCCCGGCGGGCCTCCTCGTCAAATAGTATCTCTTTAGCAGGCATAGCCTACTACTCGCCTCCTTATTATCAGTGTCTGATCTGGTCGATATCGGCTGTCAACCAAGCTATTCTACTCCAGCTTAGCGTAGATCTGACTGGTGTCCAATATCAGATACTCTTCGCCCTCGTCAGTGATCTCGGTTCCGCCGTACTTGGCAAAGATGACTTTGCCGCCCTTCTCTACATCGGGTGATACTAGCGTGCCATCATCCAGCCGCTTGCCTTCGCCCACTTTGATCACTGTACCCTGCTGCGGCTTTTCCTGGGCAGATTCCGGGATGTGGATACCTCCCTCGGTCGTCTCCGGCTCATCGATCTTAATCATCACTCTGTCGCCAAGAATCTTCAGCGCCACGATATGTTACCTCCCTTCGTAGCGATTGGTTAGCTACAAACCTAGTGTAGGTTTTAGCACTCTCGACCTTCGACTGCCAAAATATCATAAATCCGCGCGGTTGTCAACCCGATGTCTGCCTGGCTTCGCTGACGATCTTCCGTAGGTAATGCTGGACAGAATAGATGGAGCTCTGGCTGCGTGACGCGATAACCTTTTGGGGGCAAGTTGTTGCTGATACTCCCGCACAATTCTCCGCCAGCAGGTGTCTATACTTCAAATAGGACACCTATTGTGCTATAATTATGTTTGGTGATTCAAGTCTTATGGCTGCTGGCTTGCAGGTACTGAAACGAATATTTGACTCCAACGAGCGCGAAGTGGCCCGGCTGCGGCGCCGCGCCGAGGAGATTAACGAGTTAGAGCCGCAGTTTCAGCAGCTCAGCGATGAAGAGCTGCGGGCTAAGACTGAGGAATTCAGATCGCGCCTGGCGGGCGAGGAAACCCTGGATGATATTCTCCCGGAGGCCTTTGCAGCGGTGCGCGAGGCCGCCCAGCGCACGATCGGCCAGCGCCACTTTGACGTACAGGTGATGGGCGCAATTGCCCTGCACGAGGGCAAGATCGCCGAGATGAAGACGGGCGAGGGTAAGACGCTCGCTGCTACTATGCCTCTTTACCTGAATGCGTTGACCGGTCGCGGCGTCCAGCTTGTTACCACCAACGATTACCTGGTGCGCTGGCAGGCCAACTGGATGGGGGGGATATATGAATTCCTGGGCATGAGCTGCGGATATATCCAGCAGGGCATGGCTCCCGCCGAGCGGCAGGCCAACTACGCCAAAGATATTACATATGTCCAAAACAGCGAGCTGGGCTTCGATTATCTGCGCGATAATATGACCGCCTATCCCCAGAACCTGGTGCTGCCGGATCTGTACTACGCCATCGTTGACGAGGTAGACAGCATCCTCATTGACGAGGCCCGCACCCCGCTGATTATCTCAGGGATGCCCCAAAAAGATGTGCAGTTCTACGAAGAGGTTGACCGGGTCGTCTCACGGCTGCAGGCAATTCCCGAGAATCAGAACCAACAGTACAAGGAAATCCACGACGGACAGGACAATCCCCAGGCCGATTACATCTACGATCCGAAATTCCACCAGGCGGCACTGACTGAGAAGGGGCAAGAGAAAGCGGAGGAAATACTGGGGATCGATAACCTCAGTGACCCGCATTATTCGGACATCCGTCATCATATTGACAACTCGCTAAAGGCGCATACTCTATACGAGTGCGACGTTGACTACGTGATCAAAGACAATGAGGTCGTCATCGTTGACGAGTTTACCGGGCATCTGCAGCCGGGCCGCCGCTACAGTGATGGACTGCACCAGGCTATTGAGGCCAAAGAAGGTGTGCGCGTCCAACAGGCCCGCCAGACGGTGGCCAGCATCACCTATCAGAACTTCTTCCGCCTCTATGAGAAGTTGGCGGGGATGACCGGTACGGCCAAGACCGAAGAGGCGGAATTTGTCCAGATATATGGTATGCCGGTGGTGATAGTTCCCACCAATGAGCCAGTAATCCGTAAGGACCACCCCGATGTTGTCTACAAGACCGAAGAGGCCAAGTATCGGGGAATTGCCACGGAGCTACTGCATATGTACATCCGCGAGCAGCCAGTGTTGTGTGGCTCGCGATCGGTGGAAGTCTCCGAATACCTGGGGACGCGCCTGGCTCCCGACAAGCTGCGCCGCCACTGCCTGGTACTGCTGTGCCAGCGGCAACTGCAGGACGGACAACGCCTGGATGGTGACAGGCAACAGGAATATACCGAGGCGCTGCGCACGTCGATTGACGAACTGAGTCGCCACGATCTGGCGACAATAGCTCGCGACCTCGACCTGGACCCGGATGTGCAAGCCGAAGAGAACATTGATTATCTGCTGGGTGTGCTTGAGGTTGCAGGCGAAGAGACCGACCCGGAGACGATTGAGCATTATCAGAGTCGCCTGGAGCAGGCGCTGGACGAGGGCATCCCCCACAATATTCTCAACGCCAAGTATCACGAAGAAGAAGGCCGCATCATCGCCCAGGCCGGCCGCCCCGGCCAAATTACTGTTGCCACCAATATGGCCGGCCGTGGTGTGGATATCGTGCTGGGTGGTAAACCGGAGGACGAAGACAAAGACTTCTATCCTGAGCAGTATGAGAAGGTGAAGAAGGTCGGCGGTCTGCACATACTTGGCACCGAACGCCACGAGAGCCGTCGCATTGACAATCAGCTTCGGGGCCGTTCCGGACGACAGGGCGACCCGGGCCGTTCGAGATTCTATGTCAGCCTGGAAGACGAACTTATGCAGCTGTTCGGCCCGGACCGATTCGGTATGTTCCTGCGTGGCTGGCCGGAGGAAGAGGCCATCGAACACAGTATCGTCAGCAAGTCACTTGAGCGGGCGCAGGCCAAGGTCGAGCTGCGCAACTTCGAAATCCGCAAGAACACGCTCAAGTACGACGACGTGATGGATAAGCAGCGCAAGATTATCTATGAGCAGCGCCGCCGCGTGCTGGAGAGCGAGGATGTCCGCGACCATATCGTGGGTATGCTCGACCGAGCTGTGGACGGCGTGGTGGAGGCCTATGCTAACCCTGAAATCCACCCCGACGATCGCGATCTGGATATGCTCTATTCAGCGCTGGTCGAGGCTATCCCGGCGCTTGATTCGGTGCTTGCCCATGAAGATTTGTACGAGATAAACCCCAAGCATATTGGGGATGAGATTAAGGAAATCGTCCACGATCTGTACCGCCGGCGTGAGCAGGCTATCGGGCCGGAGAACATGCGGGAGATCGAGCGAAGCTGGCTGCTGCACACCGTGGACCGATGGTGGATGGAGCACCTGCGGGAGATGGACGATCTGCGCGATAGCATTGGGCTACGCGGCTACGGCCAGCGTGACCCGCTGATCGAGTATCAGAAAGAGGCCTACGAATGCTTCGAGCGGATGGTGGATCATATCGCCGAAGACATGACCCAGGCAATTATGATGTCCGAAGAGAGCGTCGAGCGGGAAGAGCGGGATCTGGAAGGACTGGAGACCAGCCAGGAAATGCTTGCACCGGAACTGGTGGGGGCCGGCGTTGCGGCGGGCGGCGAGCCCGGCGGTGAGGCGACGATGGAACAGGCCGCCGAGGACAGCCGAGGTGGCCCGACCACCTACCACGCCACTGCTGAACCAGACCGCAACGACCCGTGCCCCTGCGGCAGCGGCAAAAAGTACAAGAAGTGCTGCATGCTCAAGAAGTAATCCCTACGCGCGATGAGCCACGCCCCTGCGTACGGTGAAGCCTAGATTATCTCCCACGCCTGGAAGTGGGGGTTGACCAGAAGACCCCTTCGAAACTATCCACTAAAGGTTGACTTTTTCCCATTCCCATCTTATAATGATCGTGCACCTGAGTGACCGAAGCGGCTGTTGTATAGGTCGGCTTCGTTGGCCTCTGATGTGGCTTCGGTCACCAGGTGCAGGCTACGGAGCCGGCCTTCCTTATGAGCTCCAAAGTATGGATGGCCGGGCACTCGAGCTGGACCAGTACACCCTCGCCTGTCCCCCCGCGCGTAGTCTGGGTCCCCAAGCGCTTGATCGTGCCCAGGCGCTCACTCTCTCGCCGGGCGGTGAGCTTGACTTTCTTCCAGTCGTATATTACAATCTGCTGCGTACCCTAAGATGGAACTCCGTGCCGGCTGTGGCCGGTTCTCGGTGCTGCGGAGTTCCAATCCTCAGGGTACCATCGGGGGCCGGCCTTTTTGTGTGCCCCCAGACGTCGCGACCTTTCACAGGGAGCAGGACAGGCAAAGCGAGGTGATGCCATGCTCGTCAAACTGACCATGGAAGCAGCAGTTCATAGTCCCGAACTTGTGAGAGTGGTGAGTGATGTCAAGTCTTTGGCCGGGGGTCTGATCAAGGTGGAGGGCGAGCTGCTGATTCACTACACCGACCACGAAGCCCTGGCGAAGCGGGAGTGGCAGGAGCGGGGCTTTCGTATAGTCAGCAGTAAACAGGTGGAGCCGGGTAAAGAGGCACTCGCCCGGCTGATAGCAGAGCTGGAGAAGTTACAGTGATCTGGCTGCAACTAGTATGGATTGCTGTGCTTGCCGCCACAGCGGTAGTGGTGAAGAGAGCCCAGACAATAAAAGCGAAGCAGGACAGACGATACAGAGACGGTTTGACAGAAGCCCAATATCGCCCATCCTGCCCCGATTGTATTCGTCATCCAGGATGATAAACCTTCCCCGTGGTGCAGAGAACTGCAGCAGGGATCATCAAACATTTGCCGGCGGGGACAGCGGGCTGTCGCCCAGGTTGAGCCGAGGTTAGGGTCCGCTGTCTACCCGCCGGGAGCAGAGAAAATCAACTGGCACCGACTAGCAGCCTGTCGGATTACAGACTACTTGATCTCCAGAATGTGAGGGAGAGTACATCGTGAGCTTAGGGTTTTGGGAAATCGATGAGCTAACCGGTCACGGAAGATCGAACCTGAGCCAAGCATCTGCCAGAGCTGTGATGTTGATCACATATCACTGCGCCACTTAGCCCTGAGTTACGCTGTTCATGGAGCTGGCACCAGCGCTCCGCTGCGGAACAGCTCATCCAGTCGGTCCTGTCTGACCGACCTTTGCCTATATTATCTCCCACGCCTGAAAATGCGGGTTGACCAGTACGCCCTGGTCGCGGGCGGTGGTTACTGTTATCTGCTCGGCAATCTCTCGGGCTTCTTCAGCACTGTCGGCGGTTAGTAGCAGCGTCCACAGAATACCGCGGCGGACAGACGTGACCTGCTCACTGTAGCCCAGTCGCTGGGTCAGCGCCTGCTGAATATCGTCGGCCTCCGCTCCCTCAGCATCGGTGACCAGCACTTCCACTCGCCACAGGCCCTCCTGCGGGGTAGGTCCGCCGCCTCGGTCTTGCGGAGAACGGACCTCGTAGCTGTGCTTGTTGGGGTTGACGAAAAGGTTGGTCTTCTCGGCCAGCTCCTGGGCCAGCCCGTTGGCAGCCAGCGGGTCCGTGGCATTCAGGTCGAGCGAGTAGTAATCGCTACGCCGCAGCTCCTTGAGCACCTCGTCATAGCCCAGACGCCGGCGAATGGCCGAGGCGGCGGTCAGAGCGGTAACATCGGGGATCTTCAGGCTGACCAGCAGTTCAAGCGTTTGCATTTGAACCTCCCGGCTCTCTTCGAAGTTCTGCGTTGCTCAGTCCGGCATAGTGATGTCCGGCTGTGGGCTATCAGTGAACCGCTACGAGCAGGGCCTGACGCAGGGACTCGAAGATCAGCCGGCCCGGCCCGGGTTGCTGCATAGCCTCAACCTCGCCCCAGGCCTGGCGCTTGCGCTGACCCCACTCGTTGGTCAGTTCGGAAGGAATCTGGCGGATGAAGCTGGCCCGCTCCGGATGGGGCATCATCGCCAGCACGTTGCCGGCCGGATTGCACAGCCCGGCGATATTCTCCATAGCCCCGTTAGGATTGATCTCGCGAGTGGCGTCAATATGCCCGTCGGCATCACAATACTGAAAGACGATCTGGTCGTTGCTGTGCAACTGAGCGATTATCTGCGGATCGCGGGTGGTAAATCGCCCCTCGCCGTGGGCTATGGGCACCGGCCAGACGTAATCAGCGGGCATCTGGCTACTCAGCGCGCAACGCCCCGCCGGGCAGCTATGTTTCAGATATACCCAGCGGCAGCAGAAGTCGCCGATCCGGCCGGCAGGATCCGGGTAGTTGGGCGCTAGCCCCATCTGCACCAGACCGGGTTCAAGACCAGGGATAAGCCCGGCCTCGACCAGCACCTGGGCGCCGTTGCAGATGCCCAGCACCGGCTTATCATATTCGGTTACCTGCTCGAACATTGTAGTCACGATGGGTTCTTTGGTGGCAATCACGCCGGAGCGGACGCGGTCCTGGTAGGAGAAGCCGCCACCTATTATGTAACCGTGGTATTCGACCAGGCCGGACGGGTCGCGATTCCACCGAAAGATGTCACAGGATATACCGGCGGCCTCCGCCGCCCGCTGGGATTCCCACTCGCAGTTCGAGCCGGGAAATTGAATCAGGGCAACGCGCGGTCGCCCCTCGGTTGAGTCTTCCATCAGCACTGCTCCTCCCTGCTGTAGCAACAATGTAGAGTAATTATATCTGAAGACTTAGGTTTGAACAAGCGCGACTGCGGTATATACATAATAGTTGACGTCAGGCGGCTGAATGTCTACAATGACCAGGTAACGTATCCAATGGTAACGGCGGACGTGGGACGGAATCACTATTATGAAGCGTATCACAACAGTAGTTTCTCATGCGGCGGCCATCCACCTGCTATTCATATCAGGCTTACTGCTGACTACTGGCTTGTCGTCAGCGGCGGGTCAGGGCCTGTTGGGTCCGGACTATCAACTGAGTCCGGGCGACGTGCTGCAGGTGGAGGTCTTCGGTAGTGCCGATATGTCGGGTGTCTATACAGTGGGGCCAGCAGGCACTATAACAATGCCCCAGCTTGGGCAGGTGCACCTACGGGGTATGACTATGGAGCAGGCCCGTCAGCACCTCACTGAGCGGCTTGGTGAGCTTTTGCGGCTGCCGTATGTGGTTCTGAGCATCCGCGAAATCGAGTCGGTGCGCAAGGTCTATGTCTCTGGCTATGTTAGCAGCCAGGCGCCGCTGATGCTGCCGTTTGGCGCAATGGTGGTGGACGCGGTGATTGGTGCAGGCCTTACTGAGCTTTCTGATCTGGCGCATGTGCAGGTGAGCCATCCTGGCGAGCAGCCCAAAGTATTGAATCTCAGCGGCATCCGCACCGAGCAGCCCATTGATATCACCGAGCGAGTTCAGTACGGCGATATAATATACGTGCCCAAGGTGCGCGAACGCATCGCAGTGTTAGGGTATGTCGAGAATCCCACTACCGTGCGCATCCCGGTCGGCGAGCAGGTCCGGGTGCTGGAAGCGATTACCCGGCTGGCCGGCGGGCTGTCAGCAGGCGCCGACAACTCGACTGCGTTGCTCATCCATCAGGACCAGCGCAGTGAAACGATAGATCTGCATCGGTTGATGAAAGAGGGGGATATCTCCGAGAACAAGGTGCTGCAGGCTGGTGACGTCCTGGTCATCAATGAGGCGAGCAGTATATCTATCGTTGGTGAGGTGGCCACTCCTGCTACGTTCCGCAGCGGCGAGCCGGTCAGGGTGCTGCAGTTGTTGGCTAGTGCTCAGGGCTTTACTCCGGGGGCGGATCTGGCCGAGGCCCGAGTCTACTCCCAGGACGGCGAGATGTGCCCTGTTGACCTTGAGGCGCTCTGGGAAGAGGGCGATCAGTCCCAGAACATCGAGCTTTTCCCCGGTGACATATTGGTGATTCCGGAAAAAGAGCCGGAAACGGTGCTGATTGCTGGTGCGGTCGCACAGCCACGAGTGTTGGATATCGCGGAGCTTGAAGAGCGCGACCTGCTGCGCATCGTGACGCTGTCTGGTCCTACCGACATGGCTGACCTGCGGCGTGTAACTGTCTACCGTCAGGAGAAGCCCATCAGTGTTGACGTCAAGGCTATGATGGACGAGGGCCAACTCTCGGAGAACATAGATGTCGCGCCCGGCGACATCGTGTTGATACCGGAGAAAGAAACGCTTTATGTGCTCGGCGCCGTGGGAGTTCAAGGCAAGTTTCCCTGGGAGCCGGACCTGACCGCACTTGATGTAGTCGCGCGCAGCGGGGGACTCAGCGAGAGTGCCAATACCGAGGAAGTGCATATCCTGCGGCCGGATCCCGAGGCGGAAGAGTGGGAGCACATTGTAGTCTCGATAGGTGACTATAGAAAGGGAGTTCCGCCTGACGAGGCGATTCTGAGGCCCGCGGATATAGTCTATGTGCCGCCCAAGAAGCCAAGCAAGTCGCTGATGGATCAGCTCCGCGATTTGCTGTGGATCGGCACGATGGCGCGGTGGTTTGATTGAACCGAATTAACGAGCCAGTTTCGCCAGAATTCGGGTCATCCGCTCGAGGCCGTGGAGTTCGACCAGGCTAATATAGTCAGCTACCACCAGACGTTCGGCCCCCAGGCTCGTCGCCAACTGCTCTTGCCTCACCACGCTGGCAGTGTCTTCCAGGTCACTGGTAACCCAGACCCATAACTGCTTCCCCCGGGCGGCAACCGCCGAGGCCGCATCGGTGTAGGTGGCCATCTTACTGTGTATGAAACTCTCATCGTCTCCTACCGCTAACAGGGATACTGCATCTACTGCGGCACTGTCAGCCAGCAGTGCCCAGTCGTCGGCGCCGGTGTAACGGAAGCTGGAGGAGGCCAGCGGCGGTGGCATAACTATTGAGCGCAGGCGCCGGTCTACCGCATGTATGGCTGCACGGGCGGCCAGTAGAAACATAGCGATGCTCTGGCGCCGAAATTCTAGAACCTCTGGCGTCAGGCGCTTGGGCAGCTCCTTGTCATAACTGCCGCGGAACAGCCGCTGGCAGTACTCGCAGCGGCAGCTCCAGGTGCCCCGTGAGTAATGAAAAGAGGGCTCATCCCACACAAATCCGTTGACCTCCAGCAGCCACGCCAGCGTGCGTATGCTGGAGTTGAACCATTCCAGGAAGCGGGGATCATTGGGGCAGGCTTTAGGGCAGCGCCGCCCGCGGCTGTCAATCTGCAAAGTCTGCGGCCAGGTGTGGACGTAGAGGCTGGGAATGCGAGGGTCAGGATCCAGCAGCCGGCCGTAGCCCCACGGTATGGCGTAGCATTCCAGGCCGCTGCGCCGGGCTTCCAGTACAAATGCCGCCATCCGCTCGGCCTCCCAGCGCAGTTCATCCTCGTAGCAGCCGATGAGCAAGCTGCTGACGCCGCTACTCACGATTGCCTCGATGTTTACCTCATCCAGCGACTCTATTCCACCAGTGATGGCCAAGCCAATATCCATAGCAGCTACTCCCGTATGATCGAGTGCTAAGACTTGCGCACTACTGCCACCAGCGAGGCCCCCCAGGGCAACCCGGTGGTATGCACAAAGAATGCTTCCAGTTCTTGGATAGCCAGAAAGAGTCGGTCGATTCCGTAAGGCAGTGGCGTAATGCCGGTTCTTCGGGCACCTGCGCCAACAAACCGGATCCACAGCCGGTGAATCACCATCAAGGGCAACAGAAAGCTGGTGACGTAAGTCAGCTTGAGTTCTTCGAAGCCGGCGGCCCGCAGCATCCTGCGCAGCGGCTTGCGGTGATAGCGGCGCTGATGACTGAGCACTTCATCGTGGGGGCTCCACAACCACTGCAGAGCCGGCACAGTCAATACTGCTATACCTCCAGGGCGCAGTACGCGGTGGAATTCGCGGAGGGCCTGGTTGTCATCCTCGACATGTTCAATGACATCGCAACTAGTCAGCACGTCAAAGGCGTTATCGGGAAAATCCAGGCGCTCGACGCTGCACTGCACCAGATTCTCCAAGCCCCGCTGCCGGCAGAAAGCCAGAGCCTCGGGCGATGTGTCGCAGCCCCAGACCTCTCCTATATCTGCCAGCGAACTCATCAACGCTCCAGTTCCTGCTCCGGCATCCAGGATCTTCAACGGCGAGCTGCCTGCATATCTGCCAATCAAGCTGCGCACCAGCCGGCGCCGCGCCACAAACCACCAGTAGGTGTCTTCCAGTTCGTACATTTGCTTCAGGTATACAGCATCCATGCTTGTCTATTATGCCTCTGGAACGAATGTTTGACAAGTTTCGACAAATCTGGTAAACTTTATAGGCGACTTACCAGCTCTGCGAGGTGGTGAATAACTATGGCGAAAGACGAGATAACCCGGCGACGACAACAGATTCTCGATTACTTGATCGAGACGGCTCAGGAACAGGGATATCCTCCCTCAATGCGCGAAATTGCCAAGGCTGTCGGTCTGAAATCGCCTTCGACGGTGCTCTTTCACCTGCGCGTATTGGAAAAGGCCGGTCTGATCGAGCGCACTCCGTCTCTGAACCGCGCAATCAGGTCTGTCACCGGCGGCTCCGAGCCCCGGGCTGAAGCTAACTACGTGCCGATCCTGGGTACGGTACCCGCCGGCGAACCCCTGTTGGCTACCGAAAACATCGAAAGCCGGGTGCCTGTTCCTGAGGAGATGTTTCCCGGCCAGGACCTGTTTATGCTGCGGGTCAGCGGCGATAGCATGATTGAAGCGGGCATCCTCGACGGTGACATGGTCGTTGTCAGCCAGCAAAGCACGGCCGAAGCCGGCGAGATAGTGGTGGCACTTCTCGAAGACGAGGCCACCGTCAAGCATTTCTATCCCGGCCAAGATGCCATCGAACTGCGCCCGGCGAACCCTACGATGGAAACTATTGTCAGCGCCCAGGCCGAGATCATCGGCAAGGTCGTCGGCGTGATCCGCACCGTCACTTAGATTGAATAGGCTCAATGAACTGGTAGCTTCCTGCCTGGGCATTACTGACATCCATGCTGGCAAGCTGAGTGACACAATCATTGTGATGCACTGCTTGGCCCTCGGCGCAGCAGTATCAAAGTGGCATCATCGCGGTCCCACTCGGAGCTAAACTTATGGCTTTCTCGCAGAATCTCGTCGCTGATCTCCTCGATTGATCCTCCGGCTGCCTCCACGCTGCGAGCGACTTGGACGACCCTTTGCACGCCGAACTGCTCCCCTGCCCGGTTGCGTAGCTCAGTTATGCCGTCGGTATAGCAGATAAGCAGGTCCCCGGGCTCAATCTGCGTCTCACGCTGCTGGTAGTCGGCATCGCGGCGACCACCAATAACGATTCCATCGCTGGAAAGCTCTTGATAAGAGTTATCGGCTCGCAACAGCGCAGGAGGATGATGGCCACAGGAGACGAATGTAAGTTTACCTGTATCAGACTGCAACATGCTGATGAATAACGGGGCGTAGCTGTAGGGTTGGAGTACATCGTAGACCGTCTGGTTGATCCGATTGGCTATGGCGGCCGGTGCCAGACCGGCAAAGGCTGCTCCCCGTACCTGTGAGTATATGAGAGACAGGTGAACAAGTCCGTAGGCACTCTTGCCGGGCATATCGCCCAGGCAGACCAAGCACTGACCGTCGGGCAGCTTTGCTACTTCATATAGATCGCCGCCCACCCAGCGGGCTGGTTCGAAACGCAGAGCCAGTTGCCAGCCGGGTAGTTGCGGCAAGCTTGTTGACAGAATTGTGTCCTGGACGGTGCGGGCCAGTTGCAACTCATGGGTGAATTGCGCAGTAGCCTGATATTGGCGGTCCAGTGCTCGTACCAGGAATCCACCGATTAACGCGATCAAGAACAAGAACAGTGCCCCCTGGTCCCACAGGACGCTCAAGGCGATATCGCTGAGTGCAGTGGGGTAGGTTGCTACATACCTGACCAGGGTGAACAGGACCAGGGCTCCTGCGGCTGTGCACAGTGAGCCGACCAGTTGGAACCATATTGCCCCAATAAGTACAATGAGATAGTAGACTTGAAAGAGCGACTGCTGCTGGCCCGGGCCGATCAGGAGGATGGCAGCACTGACCAGCAGTAAGTCGATAACAAGAGCGATAAGGCGTTGGTGGGGCAGCGCACGCCCGCGTCCAAACCTCACAAACAGGGCCGTCGTGAAGACTGTCGCAACTATCAGCAGTATCCAGACACCGGTGTGGGCCTGGGGATTGAACGGGGACAGTGTGCCGGTGATAACGAAGGCAAGAATAAAGGCGGTGCGGAACAAGCCGACAAAGATATCGGTTTCCCACAGAGGCAGGACTCGGTCCGGTGCCCCAGTGAAGGTGGTGTGACGCACTTGGTTCACCTCCCTCGCGGTTATCTATTTTGACGGCTGTGACTAACTCATAGTTCCCTGTTGAAGGGACTTACTCCTGCCCAGAGGTTGCAGATGATCAGCGCGCGGGAAAGAATAGATGCTACGTCGCACGACGAACAACTCAGACGTTGACGACTTTACTGAGCAGCGGCGGATGATGGTCGAAGGCCAGTTGCGCCGGCGGGGAATCGCCGACGAGCGGGTTCTGGCGGCGATGGGCAAGGTCCCGCGCGAGCAGTTCATTCCGGAGCACCAGCGCCGCTTTGCTTACGATGACAGTGCCCTGTCTATTGGTGAGGGCCAGACTATATCCCAACCGTATATGGTGGCTAAGATGCTGGAGTTGCTGGCCTGCCGGCCCGAGCATCGCGTGTTAGAGGTGGGTGCAGGCTCAGGCTATCAGGCGGCGCTCCTCGGAGAGCTGGCAGCGGAGGTCTACGCGATCGAGATCGTCGAAACATTGGCCGAGCGCGCTCGCCAGGTGCTGTCCCGCCTGGGCTATGAGAATGTTAGCATTGTGGTGGGCGATGGGACGCTGGGCTATCCGGAAGCCGCGCCCTATGATCGAATTATCGTAGCGGCGGCTGCCCCGCAGGTCCCTCCGCCACTGGCCGAGCAGCTTGGCGAAGGCGGGCGACTGGTGGCGCCAGTGGGCAGCCGGGGCGTGCAGACATGTATAATAGGCAGCAAAGAAGACGGCGAACTTCGTATTGAGAGAAGTATTGGGTGCGTCTTTGTGCCACTGATCGGCCAGCACGGCTGGTAGCTGCATCGGGGAAGCAAGGAGAGAACAATGCGTCTGATTTCTTATGATGCTCACGTCAATATCGACAGGGCCTCGGGGACATCTGAGGCGGGCCAGTTCGTGCGCGCCGCCGAAGCTGCTGGTCTGCAGGCGGTTGCCTTGGTGACCAGTTACGCGCCTTCTGAGAACAGTGCCGATAACTGTGCTGAGCGACTGAAGGCGGTTGCCTCGACGAGCCCGGTACAGGTCGTCCCGGCGATCCAGACAGAAATATTGGACAGCTCGGGGCGCATCCGCGCTCCGGCCAGTGCCTGCCAGTCCTTCCCCCTGGTGCTGGCCCATCTGAGCGAGCGCACTGCCGCGATCGGCCATGATGTGCCGGTCCGCTGGGAGCAGCTGATAGACAACATTTTTGCCTCCCTGACGGGTGCGATCGAGACGGGGTTGGTTAATGTCCTGGCCTATCCCTTTAATCTGGGTCGGTTCCCCGCGCCGGTGACTCCCGGCGAACTGCCCACCGAGCGGCTGGAGGAGCTGGGGGATGCAATGGCTGCGGCGGAGGTAGCCTGCGAGTTGTGCAATCGCGCCTGGTGGTGGTATCCCGACCTGCCGGTGGGCGAATTCACCGAAGAATTTGCCCGGGTTCTGCAAGCCTTCTCGCGCTGCGGCGTGAAGTTTATTGCCGGCAGCGATTGCTGCGATATCAACGGGGTAGGCAACCTTCGTTACGTACAGCGGCTGATGCGGCAGGCTGGCATCCAGCGATCTCAACTGGTTGATATAACCCGGCTTTGAGCAGGGAAGCTGGCTGCTGTGATGTGAGCTTGCCTCCGTGTGACAAGAGTGTACCAGCAGGGCCTGACCTCAGCTATTGTGGGAGGGGCACCCCTGCCCCGACCTCCCCACGTTGACCGTGACTTGCCAGCTATTGCTCGCCGAACTGCTCTCGTTTCCTCAGCCCCCAGGGCTGGTCACCACGTTCCGGCCAGTGGGGGCCGTAATCCTTCTTGATTGGCGGGCGCGGGGCCAGTTGTCCCAGCCAGCCGGCGTGGGGATTCTTGAAATTGAAGCTGAGGCCGACGATCTCCAGGGGCCGGACCCGGACGTAGACCGCCTGCTGGCGGTTGGTCCGCGCTTCGTCACTTAGCGAGAACAGCCCCTGGAAGCGTCGCTGTACGAACTGCTCTGAATAAGATAGCCGCAGCAGGTGCATCTGCAGGGGAAGTGCCTGCAGCACCACCGCCACATCTATTGGCCTTGAGGTATTATTCCACATAAATAGGACGCCTTCGTTTTTTCGCATAAACGAGCGGTAGACAATCGGTTCGCCCATCCGCCCGGAAAACCCCTCTTGGCCAGCCAGCCCGCGCAACGGCACTGTGCCCGCCAGCTCGCGCGTCAGTTCCCGTATCATCGCGAATAGCGACGAGGAGTCCGCCTCCTCCTGCAGCGAGGACAGTAGGTCTACTGGGAACGTGGCAGCGGTGCAGCCCTGGGCGAAGCCGCTGATCAGCAGCCGACCCAGCATCAATGCATCCAGGCGGGCCTCGCCTGTCCCCGCAACGGGTAAGCAGTCCAGGAACAGCGGCAGCCGCAATTGTCGCTGAGTGAGCGTTTGTCGCAGGCTGGCAAAGTCATACCGCCCATCGAATCCTGCCCAAAACGAGCCGGGCTGCCGGCGCAAATCACCATCTATTTCTTCGGTCAGGACTGCACTATGTGGTAGATCACTGATGTGCAAGCCGACGGAGCCGACGGCTGTGCCCATGCCCGCATCCAGAGCCTCCGCAAACTGAGGGGAAAGCACTAGTCCCTCAGCGGAGTTGATTACTGGCAGCGGTGGGCTTATGATAGCTGCCTCCGAGAGGGTGCTGCGTATCTGCTCAGTAGCAGAGGCTACCGCGGCAGCGATGTCGCTGCCGCTGCTTTGCTGCATTGAAGCAGGTAGGTACAGACCCACCAGAGAGGTCATCCAGTTGACTTGCGCTGCGTTGGCACTGGCCAGCACCGCCGAAGCATCATTTCCCAGTGGCAGTGAGAGGATGATTTGGCCAGCCACTTCGTTTGGCTGCTGGCTGGTTGTGCCGGTAGGAGCAGGCTTTTCGGACATACGCATATGGAGGAACTGGGCTAGCTGATGAGTATCAGGTAGGGAAGAGGCAAGTGACTGCGAGTCAGCGCAGGTGCCGATGGCCGGATAGCGCTGCTCGCAGACTACCTCGATGGGAACCTCGACCGTCTCGGAGCCGGAAGACAATTTGACCTTGACCCAGTGATTGCCAACCTGGAGCATCTGGACCGGCGGGCGGAACAGCGTGGTTCCGCCAGCGGCGAAAGGCACGGTGAAGGTGGGCATATAAGCCCCGGGTGGGCCCTGCAGGCTGATAGTGAGGTCATTCTCAACATTGCCGCGGTTGGTGACCAGAACCTCCATCTCATGGCGGACGCCCTGGGCCACCGTTACCTTTGCCGGGAAGGTGATACGCAGGCCACTTACGTCTGTGACCATCTCCCGGTCGGTGCCCACCGTGCGCCAGCGCCCGTCCAGACTACCCGGCGGCTCCCAGCCGACCGGCAGCGGCTCCGGGCTGGTTGCCGCGGGCAGCTCAGCCAGCGGGCCCGGCTTGCGCTCAGCGGGCGTCCAGTCGCTCAGTTCTATATCCTCAACTATCCACTGGCCTTCACCACCGAGCGCACCGATGGCCAGCCGGACTGTCCTGGTTGTCGCAGGCTGCAAGCCTAATTCAATCTTATGATTGCGATCGTCTGCGAGTTCCAGATGCCACAGCGGCGTTATCTGGGTTGGTGATTCTGGAATGTCCGATACGAAGCTGACAGCAAACGCGCCGCTGCCTGAGCGCCTCTGCACTCGCATCGAAAGGGTTACCGGCCCGGCCATGGCCGACAGCGGCTGCGATACTACCCACGCTCCAGCCGGCGAAGACGGCGTGATGGCAAACGCTGGCTTAGGGTACAGTTCGCCCTCCACGAAGATCTTAGATCCCGAACGCGGCGGCCCCACCACCGTCCAGCCATTGCGATCCAGCTTCAACTGCTGGTCAGTGCCTGCCGCGCCGCCTGCACTGGCAATGAGTATAGTCAACAGGATGGGAACAACGGCGAATCTGATCTTCATGGCATCCATTCTTCAGCTCGTTCCAGCACTGCTTCGATATAAGCACGGTACGCAAAAAAGACCGCCGCTGCGACGGGTATCGCTGTGAACACCACAAAGCTGAGCAGGCTGCCCGTAAGTATTCGGTTGATGATGGCACGGCGCTCCGCGGTGGCCGCCTCGGACAGTCGGCGGAGCGCGTCCTCGTACAGTCCGGTCTGCTGAGCAGTGGATAGCGCACCTTTTTCGCGGTCGGTGAGTGCATTACAGTCCGCCAGGGCCTGCTCAACGGGTACTCGCCCGTGAATCTTGGCGGCGGCGATGCGCAACTGGGCGTCCATGGGTCGAATACCCGACGCCTGCGCAGCAAGATTGAGCGAGGTGGGCAGATCACCGCCGGACCTGGTCATAATGTACATTGTCTGGAGGATGCGTGCGCGGGCGGCGCGCATCCCAAACGGCGCCAGCCAGGGGAGCGCACCAATGACATCGTCAAGCAAATCCTTGACCCGCGGGATGGCCGCAACTACCCGGCCGGCCTGCACCAGTACAATCAGGCCGACAATTATGGGCAGCAGCACCGTCAATAATAGCTCGACGTACCAACTGAAACCCCGCACAATTATCCAGGGGAAAGGTGGTATCAGAATTGCCACTATCAGCACTAGGCCATAGTATATCCTCGGCAGGCGCATCTTTTGGCGCAGGTCGTGTTCTTCCTCGTATTGCCCGGCGATTGCGGCACAGATCTGATCCAGGTTGCCCGAAGTTTCGCCCGCCTTGAGCATTGCCCGGACATGACCGGGGAAGATTTGAGGATATTTAGCCAGAATCTCCGAGGCATCTTCCCCCTCGCCCAGCTTCGGTGAAACCTCGGCCAGGATGCCCTCCAGCCTCCGATCAACGCGGCCTTTGAGCGACTCGGTGGCCTCATATATCGGTACGCCCGCCTCCAGCAGTTCGGCCAGTTGCGCGTAGAAGTCAGAGAGGTGCCGGGCCGAGACCGGACGCAGCGGGTAAAGAGGCGAGTAGCGGGCCTGTGCCGGCTGCTCGGACTTTTGCTCAAGCGTCTGAATGTCCAGCCCCTGCTGGCGCAGCTTGACGGTAGCCATCATCCGCGAGTCTGCCTCGATGACGTCCGCGACCGGGCGGCCTTCGGGATCTGTTGCCTGGTATTCAAACTTTGGCATTACTTGTGCCTCACCGTGCCCGCCTGACCGGGTCCGTTCCTGGCTCACTGTGCAGGGTGCAGAAATATGGTCGCTGCGGGTCACTCTCGATGACGGCGGTCGCTTCTGGTAGGCCGACTCTCCTTGCTTTTCCCCGTAGGAGTGCAGTAGACCTTCCAGTGGATGGTGGGCAAGTCAACCCGCCCGCCACCCGTTATCAGTAGCGCAGGCGTCCCGCCTGCGGCCTGTGGGCAAAAAGAAAACGGCCCAGGCAAAAAGCCTGGGCCATTCTATCTCCTTTGTTAGGGACCCTGTTATTGTGGGAGGGGCACCCCTGCCCCGACCTTCTAACTCTGCTTGCGCCTCCGCAGCCTCGCGCCCAGCCCCAGTAGCCCCAGCCCGAAGAGCGCAATCGTCCCCGGCTCAGGAATGGAGACCTCGAAGGCCATATCCAGACTTTGAAGTTCCTCCGGGTCGCCGCGCCACGCCTCGATGGGAAGCCAGATGCCAGTGGACCCGTCTACGGCATCATCGAAGTTGTGAGTGATTGCCTCGTGCCAGCCCCAATTGTACACGTTGGCAGCCGGATAGTCCGCCTCGATGCTTAGGAAGTACAATTCGCCCGGTATCTGTTCGAACGGCTCATCCAAGAAAATGCAGTAATCATAGACCCAGTCGCCGCCCGCGTCTATGCCATACCCCCACCACTGGTAGTAGTCATGATATTCCTGGAGGAGTATGGGACCGGGCATGCTGGGGTCCGGTGGCTCATGGACGTAGCCGTATATGGTGATTTGGAAGGCGATTGGTTGATACAAGGGGTCAGTTGGGTCGTCCGGCTCGTAGGGGAGACTACCCCACCAGTGTATGTCTGTGGCCGGGTGAGGGTGCTCACACATCCAGTCATCGGCCACTATTGTACCAAGTGGGATGGTGGACGACCAATCGGTGGCAGCGGGATCGTCCATATTAGGGAGCTGTTGCCACTTCCAGGGGTCGGGGTCGTGCGCCCAGGCAGTTTGAGCAACTGCGAAAAACAGACACAGAGACAATACTACCAGCATCCTGCGAGACATCTCTGTTCCTCCCTCATGCTGGGATAGCGAGCTTATGTAATGATACCATACAGCCGAATCTTTGTCAAGCCCCCGGGCTAAAGTTTACGCGAAATTTACCGATAAATATAATTTATGCACCTCTACATGCCTGTGCGACTGTCAGCACCAAAGAAAACGGCCCAGGCTTTTTACCTGAGCCATTCTATCTTCTTGTTAGGGACCCTGTTATTGTGGGAGGGGCACCCCTTAGTGCGCCATAGCCTTTCCTGTCCCCCGTAGCTTCAGCGAAGGGGGAAGCGAAGGCGTATGCCCCGACCCTCTAGCTCTGCCTGCGCCGGCGCAGCTTGGCCCCCAGGCCCAGCAGCCCCAGCCCGAAGAGCGCAATCGTCCCCGGCTCGGGAATCGCCTCCAGATGAATCACGGTCATGCTGTAGTGGTCCATGCCGGAGTATGACCCGCCCCAGGTCATGGAGGCCTGGTAGTCTCCCCATGTGTCGTGCAGCAAGATGGTATCAACCTCTTCAATCACGTCATAGCCGACACCGACCATGCTGTGGCCAACGACGTGGATCAGGACCGGATAGCCATTGTCAATCTCCCACATGTAGTCCGCAAACGAGAAGCCGCCTGCGTAGAGTGTGTCAATCTTCTGGGTGTAGTTCTCAATTACCTCGTAGCCGCGTGACTCAGCAAACAGCCGCATCCCGTGACATCCCGCCGTCTGGGGCAAGCCCTGGTCAGCAGGCGGTATGTAATCATAAAGCTTGGTCGCACTACCGTAGGACCACCACAACGTGCCGCCATCTGTGTTGTAGTCAATGTTCCCATCCGGAGTACCGGGTGGCGGGCCTGTATCCCACTTCCACTGGTTGGTGCCCATATAATCCGCCGTACACTCCCCCCAGGTGTGCTCGGTCCAGCTTCCTTCCCACGGGTCCGGTCCCGAGCTGCCATATGAGATCCAGTAGTCGTCTACATGGCCGCGGGTGGTCCGACCGTCAAAGCCGTTGATGGTCGCGATGATCGAACACTGGGCACCAAGGTCTGCCAGCGGGACCATACCGCCATCAAACGGGCCTGTGTACATGTCCGCGTAATACCCACTTGGGTGCCGATCATAGTAACCAAATATCATCCCGGCGGACGTAGCCGAACATCCGTAGGTCCAGCTCGACGTCGGCACACCGCTCAACGTATACGCGCTCTCGGATAGCACACCCGGGCCAACGATTGCTGCTGCAACACTCAGGGGCGGTGTGGGCGGGCTGTCGATCACCATCAGTTCCAGTTCGTAACCAGTACCGGGCTCGATGAAGGTGAAGATGTCGGCCCATACCCACGTGCCAGACACTACCAGGAGTGCCACCAGTAACGCACATGTGATGCAACTATGTACAGGATCGAACCACAAACTCCGGCGCATTATTCTTAGTCCTTACCTAATACCTACCGCAACTAGAGTTTTCCACCGGTCTGCCGATATACAAGATTTACCATAATTATGGTACCGATGGATAAAGTGCGTGTCAATGGATAGAGTCTAAAACTTTTGTTAAACCTTTGTGAAGTCTGGGGGTAAATGCCCGATTAAGCGAAATTGACTTGAGAGAACACCGAAAAAGCACAAGGGAACCTGCCTAGCGGGGGTAGTCGCGACAGGAATGTCGCTCCTATCGGTTGATGTGTTGCTCTATAGCCTGAGCGGCGGCTATGCCCGAGGCCGAGGCCTGCATCAGCCCGCGCGTCAGCCCGGCGCCGTCCCCGCAGGCATAAAGGCCCGCAACTTCGGTCTCCAGGTCAGCAGTCAGCTTCAGCCGTGAGGAGTACAGCTTAACTTCCACTCCGTACAACAAAGTCTGGGGATTTCCTATCCCCGGAGCTAACTGGTCAAGCGCTTGTAACATCTCCAATATAGCGGCCAGGTGTCGATGGGGCAGAACATAGCTGAGGTCGCCGGGAGTAGCTTCCGGCAGCGTCGGGGTTACGATGCTGTGGGAGATGCGGTGGTCAGTGCTACGACGCCCCCGGCGCAAATCCCCCAGCCGCTGAATCAGCACACCCTCGCCCAGCAGATTAGCCAACCGGGCGATATACTGACCGTAGGCGATGGGATCGTCGAACGGCTCAGTGAAGCGGCTGGTCACCAGCAGGGCGAAGTTGGTATTGTCGGTCGGCTGATCCTTGTAGGTGTGACCGTTTACCGTGATTACATCGTCAGTCTGGACGGTCACCACCTGCCCATGCGGACAGACGCAGAAGGTGCGCACCAGGTTGTCGAAGGTGGGCGACCAGTACAGCAGCTTGAACTCGAAGAGGTTGTCGGTAAGCTCGCTAACCACCGCCGCGGGCACCTCCACGCGCACGCCTAGGTCCACCGGACCTGACTCAGTAGGTAATCCCAGCGCAATTGCCTGCTGACGCAGCCAACTAGCGCCGCTGCGCCCGGGTGCAGCGATGACATAGCTGGCCGCGATCTGTTGTCCGTCTTCGAGGACTACGGCGTGTATTCGCCTATCGCGGACCAGCAGATCGCTGGCCGTCGTTTGAGTGAAAATGTCAACTTGGCCAGCTAGCGCCTCACGGATCTGGCCGAGGACCTGGGGAGTGCGATTGGTACCGATATGACGCAGTGGCATGGTGACCAGCTTCATCCCGCAGAGGGTGGCGCGATGGGCGATATCAGCAACCGCCTCGCTGTCGGTCCCGTGGACCGTGGCAGGCGCGCCGAACTGCCGCCAGCGCTGGTCGCTCATCTCGATTAGCTGCTCGGCCCGGGGGCGTCCGACCAGCTCATGGAGATGCCCGCCGACCTCGGTGGTCAGCGTTAGCTTGCCGTCGCAGAATGCGCCCGCTCCCCCAAACCCCTCCAGCATGACGGACTTGCCCTCCGGAGCAGGCTTGTTACCAGTGCGGACGGCTACCCTGTCGGGCAGATCCAGCCCTTTTTCGATCAGGGCCACTTTCGCCGTCGAGCGGCGAGCCAATTCATCAGCGGCGAAAAGACCAGCCGGCCCAGCTCCGATTATGACGACGTCGTAGTCACCCATACCGGCCGTGTCCATATTGGGGGTTATGGTGTGCCATGCCGTATGTAGTATACCCTCACCCACCACACTGACACGCGTCGGCCTCTACGGCAAGAAACACATCTGGGGATTAAGTAGTAGAAGAAGGCAAGGATAGTGGATATTGCTCAACGCCTGCCACTGCCAGTGAAGTACGGACTTCAGGTAGTTATGATCAGCAGCTTTGCCTCCCCCAGAGGTAACTCCTGGCCCCTATGCCCGGCGCTCCAGCAGCCGCTCCTGTAGCATAGGAAGTCCTGCACCGACGACGGCAATGATGCTGATACAGACCATTGCGAAGCTTCCCCATATTGCCAGCGGGTGTTTGGCTCGCGAACGTCCTTTCACATGTTGGATTAGCCGCCGCTTGGCTCGCTTGTCGCCAGTCATGACATACTCGCGCATTAGTTGCGCTTGTTTATAGTAGGGATTGGCGGGCCCGTCCATGGGTAGATCAGGTAGAACTCCCCTGGTTCGGTATGTTTCGGCGCGGTCCACGTAGAGGTCAACGGCCTTGGCAGGTACGGAAACATAATTGTGAAAGAACGTCCGGACGAATATGCCGCCCACTATCAGGAACAGCACGATTACCATCAGTCTGGTCGGGTCCAATTCTTGTCCTGGGCCTGTTGCCACGGTTTGTGTCTCCTTTTTCTCAGTTTGCTTTGCTGGTACAGTAGCGTAATGCATCATGCGGAAGAGTCGGCCGCAGACGAGTACCAGTATAGTACAAAGGACGAACAATGTCCACCTGTTAGCGCAGCAAGCACCTCCCGGCGGGCGACCGCGTCGTCGGCGCCGTATCACATCCGCGTGGTAGCGCTGGCCAGGATTTCCAGGATAACCTCGTCGTAACTCATTCCGGCGGCGACCGCTGCCGCGGGGATGTCAGAAAGCTCAGTCAGGCCGGGAATGGTGTTCAGCTCGTGCACCCACACCTGTCCAGCCTCGTCCCGGTGCATATCTACCCGGCTGATGCCGACGCAGCCCAGCTCCTGGTGCGTCTGTACGGCAATGTCTTGCGCGCTTTGTGCTGCCTTCTGCGGGATGCGCGCTGGAGCGATGAGTTCGGTCAGCCCCTCGGTGTACTTGGCCTCGTAGTCGTAGAACTCTTTGTGGGGAACTATCTCGAGCACGGGCAACGCGCGCAGACTCTCCCTGACCCCGAGCACACCCACAGCGATCTCGGTGCCACTGCAGAATCGCTCGACCAGCGCCTCCCCATACTCTGCAAGCAGCTTGGCCAGCGCCTCTCGCAGGCTGTCTTCATCTTTGGGAATACTGACATTCAGACTGGAGCCCTCCGACAGTGGCTTGGTGACCACGGGCAAACCGAGGTGGTCTATCACAGCACTAACCTGGTCATTCAGGTCAACTTGCTTGGTTACGTGCACAAAATCGGGGGTGGGTAGGCCTGCGCTGCGCAGCAGGCGCTTGGTAAGCAGCTTGTTCATAGCCAGGGCACTGGCTACCATACCTGAGCCGCTGTAGGGGATGCTGGCATAGTCAAGCAGGGCGGGAATTGTGCCGTCCTCGCCGGCGCCGCCGTGCAGAGCGTTGAAGACAACATCCACATCTGCTTCGCACAGTTGGCCGATTAGATCTGAACCCGGGTCAATGCTTACTGCATCGAAGCCCTGGCGGGCCAACGCCTCCAGCACGCCCTGGCCGGAACGCAGCGATACTTCCCGCTCGCCAGATTGTCCGCCGCGTAGCACGCCAATACGCTTGTCCCTTAGCACCTCCAGGGGCGCTTGCAGCATCGTTCTACTCCCCTTCTGGTTCTATCCTGCGGCTGCGCACGAGTATCCAGATCAAAGCTCCCAGCCCGACTACAATGCTCGCGGTTTGGGCTTCAGTCAGTGGTGCGAGTGGACCGAATACATTGGCGGTGGCGCCTCGCCGAAAGAACTCAACTATGAACCGGTAGATTGAATACAGCAAAAGATAGCCCAGGAATAGATTCCCCCGGACTTTGATGCGTGGTTGCAGCCGGGCCAGTATGAGAAAGATTATGAAGCTGGCGACGGAGGCGTAGAGCTGGGTGGGATGACGCGGCAGGCCGCCGACCTCGGTTCCGGAAGGGAAGTTGATAGCCCAGGGCAAGTGGCTTTCGTGCCCGTAGCAGCAGCCGTTGAGAAAACAGCCAATTCGGGCAAATGCGTATCCCAGGGCTACCGCAGGCGCGCTCAGGTCAGCTATTAGCGGGAACGATATTTTGCGGGCGCCGGCAAATACGTAGCCAGCGATGATGGCACCGGCCACGCCGCCGTGGTACGTCAGGCCGCCTTCCCATACGTATAGGATAGTCACCGGTGCGGAGCCATACTCGGACAAGTGCAGGAGCACGTAGAGCAGCCGGGCGCCGACCACACCACTTAGCAGGATGACCAGGGCAAAGTCAATCCAATCTTCCAGGATGAAACCGTGGGCACGGCCAGTCCTGTTGAGCCACCAGGTGCCTGCGGCCAGGCCGATCAAGAGCATAACCCCGTATGAGTGAACATAGATTGGGGCCAGTCTGTTCACAGCAAAGATCACAAGGGCCGCGCCGGCCAGCACGAACAGGGCCAAGAGTGTCCAGTTGGTTGCTGTAAGGGGCTGAGAGTCTGCTCTGCGGCTTTCCAGCCACTGCACCAGGCCTGCGACCAGTGCCAGGATGAGGACGATGATCGGGTAGGCCCACCACGGCCACGGACCGGTTTCAACCAGAACTGGATGCACTAGCTGCCCTTTCCGCGACCGTTGGAGTGGCCTGGTGGCGCTGGCTGTGCGTTGGTATGGTTGTCACGTTGGTTAGTTCGCGCTCTGAGGAACAGAGCAATCACCACCAGTATTGCACCACAGGTAATGCCGATGTCTGCGACATTGAACACCGGCCAGAAGTGCAGATCAAGGAAGTCAAGCACGTAGCCCAGCCGCAGGCGATCAATTAGATTGCCGGCAGCCCCGCCGAGGGCCATACCCAGCCCCACTGTCAGCAGTCTGGTGGATTGAGCCACTTGCGGACCCCAGACGGCGATGAAGATGATTATGATGGCGGCCAGAGCAATTAGAGCTGTGGTGGCTGCCGGAAACATTCCGAAGGCAGCCCCGGTATTGCGCTGAACGGTGAGGCTGAGGTATGGTCCCAGCAGTGGTCGGGACTCTCCAGCGAGCAGCAGGCTGGTAGCGGCGAACTTGGTAAGCTGGTCGGCTGCCAATGCCAGCAGGCCAACTGTATACAGAAGAAAGCGGCTCACACGTCACTCTCCGAACTAGCTGGTTCATCCATAAGCAGATCGAGGAGGACTGCTTGATCCTATCTTGGGCCCACTTCGGTGCGGCACTTAGTGCACATAGTGGCTTCCGGCAGAGCATCCAAGCGCTTCTTGGGAATGTTCTTACCACAAACTTCACAGACACCGTAAGTGCCATCTTCAATGTTCTCCAGAGCTTCGTCGATCGTGATGAGCATATCGCGCAAATTGCCAATCATCGCTGCGCTTTGGTTGCGTGTCATAGCTTGAAGAGCCGCATCGCCACCGCCCTCGAAGTCCTGTTGGACCACCTCGCGGCTGAGCCGATCGCGGCCGCTGCTCTCACCCTCCAGGCGCTTGATGTTCTCGGCTATCTCTGCACGTTTTTCTTCCAGCTTCTGCTTGTATTTGTCCAGATCCAGTTTCCGTTTACGAGCCACAACAGCTCTCCTCCTAATTGTCAGTTGCTTCACAGCACCAAACGTTAATTACTGCTGATTTCCCGGCTACTGGTTAACCCGCTGCACACAACGAGGGCACAGTGTCGGGTGTTCGGGACTTGTGCCGATACCCTCGTCGTACAGCCAGCATCGTTCGCATTTCTCACCGCGAGCCTGGGCCACTTCTACCTGTAGCTCACTCATTCCTTCGCCCAGTGGTCTTACTTGCGCAGCCGAGACTACGAATAGCGTTCTCAGGTCATCGCCAAGACTCTCCAATAGCTGTTGCTCATCTTCTGGAGCGTAGATGGTGACGGCTGCGCTCAGCGGTTGGTCAATCTCTCCGTTTTCTTTGGCTTGTTCCAGAGCAGCGCTGACCTGGGTCCGTATTTGCATCAGGCGGTCCCAGCGAGCTTTCAGCTCTTCGTCTTCAAATCGTTTGTCGGCCTGGGGCCAATCTGCTAACTGGGCGCTGACCGGCAGTGACGGGTCAATTTCTCGACAGTGTTCCCAGATCTCATCAGCGGTAAACGTCAGCACCGGCGCAATCATCTTGGTGAGGGCCAGCAGTAGCTGCCACAGCGCGGTCTGAGCCGACCGGCGGGCTGGCGAGTCGGGCAGGTCGGTGTACAGAGTGTCCTTGAGCACATTCAGGTAGAATGCACTCAGGTCATTAGCGCAAAAGCCATGCACGTCGTGGTAGAACAGGTGCAGGTCCCAGCGGTCAAACGCCTCGGTCATCCGTCTGACAATTCGGTTCAGCCTCAGCAGCGCCCAGCGGTCGATCTCGCGCATCTGCTCCGGCGCCAGCGCATCGGCGGCTGGGTCGAAGTCCCGCAGGTTGGCCAGCATGAACCGTGCCGTATTGCGGATGCGCCGGTAGACTTCAGCGACTTGCTGAAGGATATCCTCCGAATAGTGCATCTTCTGGCGGAAGTCGGCATAGGTGAACCACAGGCGCAGCACGTCGGCTCCATACTTGTTGTAGATCTCGGCCGGATCAATGATATTGCCTTTGCTCTTGGACATCTTCTGTCCGCTGTCGTCCACGAAGAAACCGTGACCGACCACAGTCTTATAGGGGGCCGGGTCGCCCAGGGCTGCGGCGATCCACAAAGAGGTTTGGAACCAGCATTGGTAGTGGTCGTCGCCCTCCAGGTAAAGATCGGCGGGATAGCTCAGTTCGGGGTGGGAGCGCATCACACAATAGTGGCTGCAGCCCGAATCAACCCACACCGACATAATATCGGGTTCCTTGATGAAAGAGTCCCCGCCGCATTCCGAGCAGGTAGTCCCGGGCGGGATTAGTTCGGCGGCTTCGCGGGCGAACCAGACATCGGCACCGTGTTCGGCAACTAGATCCCGCACGTGGGCAACTGTCTCTTCGGTTAGTAGAGCTTCGCCGCAGTCGGCGCAGTAGAATACCGGAATCGGCACACCCCAGGAGCGCTGCCGGCTGATGCACCAGTCGGGGCGGCTTTCGACCATGCCAGTGATGCGGCTCTTGCCCCAGGCAGGGATCCAGGTGGTCTTGGCAATTTCGGTCAGTGCCTGGTCGCGGAGCTGGTCAATATCCATAAACCACTGCAGCGTAGCGCGGTAGATGACGGGCAGATGACAGCGCCAGCAGTGGGGATATTCGTGTTCTAACGTGGTGCGAGCCAGCAGCGCACCGCAAGCTTCCAGCAACTCCAGAACTTCCTCATTGGCTTCATCGCAGACTAGCCCCTCCAGCTCGGGGCCGGCCTCGTCAGTGAATTTACCGTAATCGTCCAGCGGGCTGATGATATCCAAATCGTACTCCAGGCTGACCTGGTAGTCTTCCAGTCCATGGCCGGGAGCAGTGTGCACCGCGCCGGTGCCCTGCTTGAGCGTGACATGGTCGGCCAGCACGAGCGGCGAGATCCGGTCGTACAGTGGGTGCTGAGCCACTAGCCCGGCCAGGTCCTTGCCAGGCCTGGTCGCGACCACTTCGTAGTCGCAGATCCCGATCTGCTGCATAGACTCGCTCAGCAATTCCTGGGCCATCAGATAGTAATCATCATTCGCCTTCACGAGCGCATACTCATAGTGCTCGCTGACCGCTATGCCTGTGTTGCCGGGAATGGTCCATGGGGTGGTGGTCCAGATAACTACGTAAGCCCGGGCGCCCTGCGGCAGTTGCTCGAAGTACTGGTCGGCCTCGTGCAGCTCGAAGGCCACATAGATGGCATCTGAGGTCCTGGTGACGTACTCGATTTCATCCTCGGCCAGCGCCGTCTCGCAATGGTAGCACCAATAGACCGGCCGCAGGCTCCGGTAGACCAGCTCCTCCAGTGCGATCTTCCCGAATGCTTCTATCTGGCGGGCCTGGTAGTCTTTGTCAAGGGTCAGATAGGGGTTATCCCAGTCACCGCGAACGCCCAGCCGCTGGAACTGTGCGCGCTGGATTTCGACGTATTTCAAGGATAGCTCCCGGCATTTGCTCCGCCATTCCAGGACTGGCACCTCGTGGCGGTCAATGCCGTACTCGGTCTGCACCGCCTGCTCGGTAGGCAGGCCCTGGGTGTCCCAGCCAGGCACATAGGGGCAGTCATAGCCCCGCATTGTTTTGTACTTGATAGTGATGTCTTTGAGTATTTTGTTCAGGGCTTGGCCCAGATGGATATTACCGTTGGCGTAGGGCGGGCCATCGTGCAGAATCCAGGGCGGCGCACCCCGCCTGCTCTCCCGCACCTTCTGGTAGATGTCTGTTTGCTGCCACCAATCCAGAATCTCCGGTTCGCGCTCGGCAAGCTTAGCGCGCATCGGGAAACCAGTCTTAAGTAGATTTAGTGTTTTGGTATAATCCATGCCGCGCTCCAAGCGGGCTTAGGAATTCAGTAATAACTGGTGCGAAGAAGCCGCCTATAAAATAAGCCGGTTCTCCGCACCTTTTTCGCTGCAGCCCTGTGGAGGCAAGTGCAACGCAGATGCCGAAAAGAATCTCAAATGTGACCAGTGCGGGTGCAAACGGTTTGGGTGAGACTGCCTAAGATGACAATTGACGTAGAATTGTAGCAGTATCATCGGAGAGAGTCAAGGGTCTCAGGGCAACTGCTACCTCGACATCAGCGGCAGGTGAAGGCATTTGACGATGACCAGGTTTATTGTTATACTCAATATATGGAATTTGCGCCGGTGTAGTGTCGCATGCCCAAAGTGGGCAACGAACACGTCACTACCAAGCGATACTGCAAGGGCTACTGCTGGCTCTTTTTTTGTGGTGGAAGCAAGTTGCACTGGTAGATGAAACTGACTGGGGAGACAGTGAGCGATGAACATTGATACCGGCAAAGTTGCCCGCCCTCTGCGTTGGCTGATTCCGGGTCTGGGTATCAAGCGCTGGTATGCCCTTATTCTGGTTGGGCTATTATTGGCAGGAGTAGGGGCCGTACTCTTTTTCAACTTGCTCGCGTATGACTGGGCCAGGGCAGTCGGCTTGGATTATGCCGTGCCATTCGGCGCGCTGAGCATTGCCCTGGGCTTCGCCGCTGTGATATTCGGGGTCCGCGGCGTGATCAAGGCCATCGCGCGCACATTCCTGCCTGCCGAGGAACAGCGGCTGGTAGATGTGATGATCTCGCGGCGGGATGCCGCCGTAGGCGTGCCCTGTGTGGTAGTGGGGGGTGGGACGGGACTGGGGAATCTGCTGCGCGGGCTCAAACAGCGCACCACAAACATCACGGCGGTGGCAACAGTCTCTGACGAGGGCGGCAGCTCGGGGCGGCTGCGGGAGGATATGGGCGTACTTCCGCCTGGCGACCTGCGCAGTTGTCTGGTGGCGCTGGCCGACTCTGAGCCGACGATGACGCGGCTGTTCTCGCACCGCTTCGGGCAGGCGGCCGGCCCGCTGAGTGGGCATAGCTTCGGGAACCTGTTTATCGCAGCACTGACCGAAATCACTGGAGATCTTGAAGAAGCTGTCGTTGCCAGCAGCCAGATTATGGCGATTCGCGGCCGAGTGTTGCCGCCGACTCTACAGAATGTGACGCTGTGTGCTAAGCTGCGCGATGGCCAGTCGGTGCGCGGAGAGCTGGCTGTGGCGAGCGCTGGTGGTCAGGAGATAGAGCGGGTTTACCTGGATCCGCCGAATCCGGCTGCTGTACCTGATGTTGTAGAAGCTATTGAGCAAGCGCAATTGGTAGTGCTGGGCCCGGGCAGCGTTTTTACCAGTATCGTGCCGAACTTGCTGGTTCCGGAGGTGGCCGCAGCGCTGGTCCGGACTGCTGCGGTTCGGGTGTTGGTCTGCAACGTGATGACCCAGCCCGGTGAGACTGACAGCTTTGGTGCTGTTGACCATGTTGAGGCTATCCGTCGGCACGTCTCGGAGCGGGTCTTCGATTACGTGTTGCTCAATGATACGAGGCCATCTGCCGAGGTGCTGGCTCGGTACGAAGAAGAGGGAGCAGGCTTTGTAGCGCCGGCTGCTCAGGAGATCGCCAAGCTGGGCTTCATTCCCGTCTGTCGGGACCTGGTCTCTGCGGATAGCCTGGCACGGCACGACCCGGAAAAGTTGAGTGATGCACTGCTCAAGATCGCAGCTAAACACAGCGGCAGCTTCCCCATCTAACAACTGAACCTAGCGGTCTACAGTTGGTTTGAATGAGTTCACGAGTGTGTAGTTAGTAACTTCAATTCCATCAGGAGGTATGTAAAGTGGCTGCCAAAATAGGTATCAATGGCTTTGGACGCATCGGACGACAGGTCTTCAAGATCATCCAGGAGCGGTTTGCCGACGAGCTTGACGTCGTTGCCGTCAACGACCTAACGGATAATGAGACGCTTGTCCATCTACTGAAGTATGACAGCGTCTACGGCAAATATCCGGGGACCGTTGCGGCTAGCGATGACTCGATCATCGTGGATGGAGAGAAGATGGCCGCACTGGAAATCCGCGCCCCCAAGCAGTTGCCATGGGAAGATATGGGCGTGGATATCGTTCTGGAGTCAACCGGCGTCTTCCGGGAGGTGGACAAGGCTGCCTGGCACCTGGAGGCCGGGGCAAGCAAAGTGATAATCTCGGCACCGGCCAAGGGCGACTGCTGCACGGTGGTGCTGGGCGTTAACACCGACACTTACGATTCAGCCAACGACCACATTCTCTCCAATGCTTCCTGCACCACCAACTGCCTGGCGCCGATGTGCAAGGTGCTGAACGATAGCTTTGGCATCAGGCGGGGCCTGATGACTACCGTCCACTCCTATACCAGCGACCAGCGGCTCCTGGACTTCCCCCACTCAGATTTGCGCCGGGCCCGCTCTGCCGCGCTCAACATCATCCCTACAAGCACTGGCGCAGCCGCAGCTATTGGTCTGGTCATCCCCGAACTCGCTGGCAAGATGGACGGTATGGCCCTGCGGGTGCCCACGCCGACCGGCTCTGTAGTTGACCTGGTTGTGGAAGTCGAGCAGGCCACCGACCAGGACGCGGTCAACGCCGCCTTCGAGGCCGCTGCCTCTGAAGGTGACCTGGCTCCCTACCTCGACTACTGCGACGAGCCCATCGTTCTGCAGGATGTCGTAGGCGATCCCGCCTCGTGCGTCTTCGATTCGCTGGAGACAATGGTATTGGGTGGCACTCTGGTCAAGGTGCTGGGCTGGTACGACAACGAGTGGGGTTACTCCAGCCGCACCGTTGAGCTAATGAAGCTGATTGCAGACCGGGGCTGGTAGACTACGGGCGAGAGTTGACAAAGATGAACAAGAAGACTATCCGCGACGTGGGCGCCAGCGGCAAGCGGGTGCTGGTGCGCGTGGACTTCAACGTCCCGATGGAGGACGGACAGATAACCGATGATACCCGCATCCGAGCTGCGCTGCCCACTATCAATTATCTGCGGGAAGCGGGAGCGTTGGTCATTCTATGCGCGCACCTGGGCCGCCCTAAGGGCCAGATAGTGCCTGAGCATAGCCTGGCGCCGGTCGCTGTCCGACTCTCCGAGCTGCTCGACGATGACGTGACCTTTGTGAATGACGGCATTGGTCCCGAAGTCACCAATGCCGTGGAAGCAGGCCAGCCCGGTGATGTGATCCTGCTGGAAAACACTCGCTTCTACCCCGGTGAAACGTCCAAGGATGAGGCCGAAATGCTCGCCTTCGCTGAGAAGCTGGCGGCCCCCGCCCAGATGTACGTCAACGATGCCTTCGGAGCCTCGCACCGTAAGCACGGTTCCACCTACGGAGTCACCAGGTTCCTCAGCTCGTGCGTAGCTGGGCTGCTGGTTGAAGAGGAGCTGAGCAAGCTCCAGCGTATTGTTGACGCCGAGCAGGACGGCTTCGTTGCCATACTGGGCGGGGCCAAGGTTGAGGATAAGATCGGGGTGGTCAAGCAGTTGCTGCCGCGAGTAGAAAGCCTGCTCATCGGCGGGGCGATGGCCTGGGCCTTCTTCAAAGCTGAAGCTATGGAAATCGGCGAGTCGCTGTGCAGCGAAGAGAGTGTTGTCGGCGCCCGGGATATTTTGGACACAATGTCTGATTATCTGGAGAATATGGCTCTGCCAGTTGATGTGCATATGAAGAACGTCACCACCGGCGAGACCAGGTATGCGCCGGCCCATGGCATCGAACCGGGCTGGGATGCGCTGGATATCGGCCCCCAGACCCAGGAGAAATATGCGGAGATTGTCCGTGCGGCACGGGTG
>JAUVZM010000081.1 GCA_030602615.1 bacterium | reverse complement strand
GACCGACGATGGCTACTTCTACGTCTATGTTGTCCCAGCTGCAGGAGGAGAGGCGGTCAGACTGGAGGATACCGCCAGTGCCTGGCCGCAACAGGTCTCATGGTCATCGCACTAGTCTGGCTAAGAGTCGCAGGTCAATCGCTGACAGTGATTGCAACCTGGAAGTTCCGCGTTTGTAGCTCGACGGATGTCAGCGACAGACGTATTGATAGTTGGTTTTTGGTATGTTATAATGAATTCAATGCATAGGATATCAGGCAACTCAATGGCATAGATGGACAAGGGCCATTCCACGACTCCACAAAGGAGGGTAAGAGATGGGAAGTCTGAGCAGATGGCTGACGAGTGTATGGGTAGTTGCTCTTGCCGCTGGCCTGACGACGGTAGCTGTGAGCGAAGAGGCCAATATGTGGCGGGCGCGCGTTGGTGCCTATGAGGTCGCAGAACCAGGAGTGGGCACCGGTCTGGCCTTGGGCGTCGACCTTGTGCTGCCGGATGATGCGTTTGCGCTGGGGGTAAGCTGCGTGACCGAGGAGAGGCGCACAGATTTCGGCGGGGGCGACTTCGATATCGAGGATCTCGAAATATGGCCGGTGGAGGTTACTTACCTGATCGCGCCTCCCGGCCAGCCCCAGCGTATCTACGGCGGTCTGGGCGTTAGCTGGTATCGGGTCATTAACAGTTGGGAAGAATGGCAGTCCGGTGGCCTGTGGACAACAGGTCGTGACAGCAAAAGCGACTTTGGCTGGCATCTTATGGCGGGCGTCCACGACTCGCAGAATGTATTCTTGGAGGTCCGCTACGCGAATGCCGAGGTCGGTGACTTCGATGCTGGTGGATGGCAACTGTATGTCGGCAAGATGTTCTGAAGCGGCTAGGTCGAAGCCGCGATGATGTGCAGAGCAATAGACTTTAGTTGCTAACTCAAAGGAGGGTTACAGATGATTTGGTATGGAAACATAAGGTCCGTACAGATGTTGTGCGTGGTGATGTTAGTCGGAGCCGCTCTGCTGTTAGCAGGTTGTGGTGGAGACACCGGTCCGGCTGCCGCCCCTCAGGGCACCATTTCGGGCATCACCGATGATGCCGCCACAGGTGATCCCACCGCTGAGCCGACAGTGATTGCTGTGGCTCAAAATGAGGTGCGCTCCACCCAAACGCTCACAACTGCTCAGGCGTCGCCGGGTGCCTACACAATTAGCGTGCCCCCTGGGACATACGCCATCCAGTGCTATGTGGAGCACAAGGGTGAGCAGTATTTCGGCGACAAGATCGAGGGAGTGGTGGTTCGGTCTGGCGAGGATACCTCCGGTCAGGACTTGACTGCCCCATCAGTGATCACCGCTCACACCTACTCCAGCGACGGAGACTTCATTGATCCGTGGCATTGGCTGCGCGACAACTACCCCCCTGGATCTCCGCCAGGGTGGTTGGACAGCAGCCATTGGGAGTTCAGCGGCATAAACCGTGACCGAGATATCACAGCTCACTTCTGGATGCTGGTTACCGACCAGGCTAACGGAGGTGCCGGATACGATACAACTGTTAGCGTTAGCTACACGGGCAACCACGGGCCCACTGCGGTCAACCTCTACCTACCGCCCAGTGGCAGCCCGCCTGACCAGCAGTATCCGCCCTTCCCCGAGGGCTATGCCACTCGTACCACCCAGGAGGTAAACCAGAACTACGTGACCGACGACCCCCCTGGAGACCTGTACATTAGCGTAGCTCGCATACAGGGAAATACCGAGCACGTGGGCACTTGCCAAGAATCAATCTGGCTGGTCAACTACTGAGTCAATAGACGAAGCCGCAGACGAAACACCAGTAGCAGAACGAAGGCAGGGCAGGCCAGGACCCGGCTAACTCCTCCTTCTATCCACCGGCCAAGCCCTGCGAAAACGGCTACCTGGTGTCGTTCAACGAGAAGCTGACAGACAAGTTGCTGAACGCGGAGGCCTTCGACACATTACTGGAAGCGTAGGTATTAGTGGCGTGATAGCGTCGCCCGTGTCATTGAGGCGCTTTCTGCAAGACAGGGCAGCCTGCCCGGGGCGTAGTAACCAACGATATGGCCATCTGGTTGACAGGGGGGAGAGATCCTCACACACTATGGTGAATTGATAGGTAACAGCCAGAGGCGCTCTGGACCAGCTCTGGCTACGATTGACAGCTAATCGTTTCGCGGAGAGCCTGGGCGTGTAACCGGCAACCCGCATATACTACTATCCGCCCCACGCCGTCACCATGGTCGAGGCAGGATGGTGGATATTGCCGCAAGCCTTCGACTAACGGCAGGTAACGTGCCACTGCAAACGACTGCAGGCGCCGAGCCCTGTGCCGGGCGCCCTTTTCTTTCTCATTATACCTACCCATTGCTGCGTATTCTAGCACACATCCTTCTTGACATCAATCCTCCCCTGCTATAATATAAGATAACTTTTGCAACAGTCTCAGATAGTGAACGCACTGGCAGACAGCGGCAGCAGTTCTCGCAGCCGCGCCGATACTGAAACAGGCAATTAAGTTGCGGGGCAGGAAGAGGCTTCACCAATTCCCAACCGCCAAGAATGGGAATCTATGACTAGAAATCCGTTTCGCAAGGCACTGTTGCAGCGCATGCTTACTTTGGCACCTGGATTCAGGTCGGGCATGCGGCCGTGGCGGAGATTCTGGCCAGCGCCGGCTACGAATGGATCGTTGCCGATTGCGAACACTCGGATATTGACGTTGAGTTGTTTGCTAACTTAGCGCGTGGTATGCACGGGCGCGGGGCCGTCCCATTGGTTCGTGTCCGGGAAAACGACACACTTGCCATCCGCCAGATGTTAGATATGGGTGCTCGGGGAGTAGTGGTACCACTGGTCAACAACGCACAGGACGCTCAGAAGGCAGTGTCCGCCGCAAAGTATCCTCCGCTGGGTGTTCGGGGGTTCTGTCTGGGCCGCATGAATAACTACGGGATTGACTTTGAAGAATATGTGCAGCATGCCAACGACGACATTGCTGTTGTGGTGATGATCGAATCGCGAGATGCAGTGCAAAACATCAACGAAATATTGGCCGTGGAAGGAGTAGACGGCACGCTCATTGGACCCTACGACCTGAGTGGTTCGTACGGGATCCCCGGCCAAACCGACCACCCCACACTGCAGGATGCGTGCCAGAAGGTCTTGCAGGCGTCCCAATATGCGGGAAAAGCAGCGGGGTTGCACGCAGTGAGCGCCGAGCGCGCAGCTATTGAAGACGGGATTGCAAATGGATACACCTTCGTCGCTGTGGGCACGGATACGGTGTTTCTGAGCCGCGGTGCGCACGAAGCGCTGGACATAGCCCGGACCGCCGCGAAACAAAAACGTGATTAGATGAAAGCAAGACGGTATCATCTGCGTATCACCTTTTGTGCCATCCAATTGCATAGCCGGAGACCCCGCTCTGAATACTCTGTGGCTCAAGCTGCTTCCTATAGGCCGTACACTGTATCTGCCCCGGGCTGTGTCACTTCCGACTCATCGGCTTGCCCTCCTTTGAGCCCAGATTCCCCAAATACTAACGTTAAACCTGGACTCGTTTTCGAGGGCAGGGCCGGAGAGTAACCATTAAGCTGCAGCCTGCTTAGAGCGGATTTCTC
>JAUVZM010000038.1 GCA_030602615.1 bacterium | reverse complement strand
CCAGATTCTTAGTAATCGCCGAAGTCAGCGTGGTCTTGCCGTGATCTACGTGCCCAATCGTCCCGATATTCAGATGGGGCTTGGTCCTCTCAAACTTCTCCTTGGCCATGGCCAGGATACCTCCTAGGTGTTGGCAGTTGCCAGACTACCGTCAATCAGTGTTCTTATTTTCACAGGGCTGATAGCTGTGCGGCTCCATTACATAGGTGCCCCGCCCCTGAGTAACATTGCGCAAAGAAGTAGAATAGCCAAACATACCCGCCAGTGGCACCAGCGCATTGATGGTTCGGGTCTGCCCCGATGTCGCACGCATCTGTTCGATGTCGGCACCCCGTTGGGTCAAATCGTGGACGACTTCGCCCATATAATCCTCCGGCGTGACTACCTCGACGGCCATCATAGGCTCCAGCAACACCGGCTGAGCTTTTTCGTAGGCATCGCGGAAGGCCTTATTAGCAGCGATGCGGAAGGCATGATCACTGGAATCAACCTCGTGGTAGGAGCCGTCGGTAACCACCACCTGCACATCCACGACTGGGTATCCAGCGATGCTGCCCGATTGCATAGCTTCCTCAACCCCATCTTCTACGGCGGGAACAAACTCAGGCGGGATGGCGCCCCGTTTGATTTCACTGCTGAACTGCAAGCCACTACCCGACTCCGCCGGCGATAGACGCAGGGCAACATGGCCGTATTGGCCGCGACCGCCGGTTTGACGAACAAAACGGGCTTCGCCGACGGCCTGGGCAGTGACCGTCTCTTTATAGGAGACCTCTGGCTTGCCCAGATTAGCCTCCACCTTGAACTCCCGCAGCAGGCGATCTTTGATGATATCGAGGTGCAACTCACCCATTCCAGCAATTACTCGCTGGTCGGTCTCCGGATTGACCCGAGTGTCAAAGGTTGGGTCCTCGATCGTCAGGATGCGCAGCGCATCGTCCAGCTTTTCCTCGTCAGCGGTCGTCCGCGGCTCAATCGCCATAGTAATGACCGGCTCAGGAAAGGCTATCTTTTCCAGCACAATAGACTCGTTAGGATCACAAAGCGTATCGCCGGTATTAGCATTGTCCATCCCGACAACCGCCACAATGTCGCCAGGCCAGACCTGCTCGATCTCCTCGCGACGATTGGCATGCATCCGCAGCAGCCGACCGATGCGATGCTTGGCGCCGGCGACGGGATTATAGACTATCCTGCCCTTCTCAGCTTGCCCGGAATACACCCTGGTGTAAGACAGTTGCCCGACAAACGGATCGCTAACCACTTTGAATACCAGTGCAGCGAAGGGTTCTTCCGGATCAGCAGTGCGCAGCAGGGTCTGACCGGTCTTGGGGTCTTTGCCCTGGATACTGGGCACATCCAGCGGTGAGGGCAGGAAGTCGACAATGTCGTCCAGCAGCGGCTGAATACCGCGATTTTTCAGAGCCGAGCCGCAGCTTACTGCTACTAGGTTGTTGTTGATAGTGCCCTTACGCAATGCTGCCAGAATTTCTGCTTCAGCGGGCTGCTCTTCGGCAAAGAACTTTTTTTCGATGCCTGGGGCGATCTCGGCGAGCGACACGATCAGGTACTCACGAAACTTCCCGGCCAGGTTTTCATAGTCTGCCGGGATAGGCCCGTATTCCATCTCCACCCCCAACTCGTCGCCCCAGCGGATGCTTCTCATCCTTACCAAGTCGATGATTCCTTCAAACTTGTCCTCCGAACCGATCGGTAGCTGGGTAGCAATCACGTCCGCACCGAGAGCCGACCGCATCTGATGGAGAACTTCGTGGAAGTCGCTGCCGATACGATCCATCTTATTGACAAAGACCATCCGCGGGACGCGATACTTGTCGGCCTGGCGCCAGACAGTCTCTGTTTGCGCCTGTACACCCCCGACAGCACACACAACCAGCACCAATCCGTCCAGAACACGCATAGTGCGTTCGACTTCCACTGTAAAGTCAACATGGCCCGGAGTATCAATGATGTTGATACGATGGTCGCGCCACCGGCAGGTGGTTGCCGCCGAGGTAATGGTAATACCCCGCTCGCTTTCCTGGGGCATCCAGTCCATAGTGGCGTCGCCATCGTCAACCTCTCCCATACGATGCACGCGACCGGTATAGAACAAGATCCGCTCAGTCGTGGTGGTCTTGCCGGCATCGATATGGGCGGCTAACCCGATGTTCCTGGTTTTTGCTAGATTGACTTTGTCTTGCACAATTCCACCAGTACTTGTATTTGCGAGGATTAAGCTATCACAGAAGACAGCTCTACCAGCGATAGTGAGCATAGGCCTTGTTGGCCGCGGCCATCCGCTGCATCTCCTGCCGCCGCCTGACGGCTCCGCCTTCCTCGTTGGCAGCATCAGTTAGCTCCTCAGCCAGCCGCTCGCTCATCGTCTTCTCCTGACGATCACGCGCCGCACCAACTATCCAACGTAGTGCCAGCGTGATCTGCCGATGTGTCGGCACCTCCATAGGAATCTGATAGGTAGCACCGCCAACCCGCCGCGGCCGCACCTCCAGATACGGCATTACATTAGCCATCGTCTCTTGCAGCACTTCCAGGGGATTTCGCCCGGTGCGCTCCTGTATTAGCTGCATAGCGCCATAGAAGATGCGCTCAGCCACTGTCTTCTTGCCACCTTTCATCAACATATTGATAAACCTGGTGACAATAGCGCTGCCAAATACAGCATCTGCTTGCTGTTCGCGAGGGCCTATTTGCGCTCGTCTGGGCATCTTGCGTTCCTCTCTACTAGCTGCTTTCCTTTACCAGAAGCCGTCGCCCGGCGCAACTGTCCCGGGTGATGCTACAACTGGCGGATGCGTCAAGAAGACTTCCTTGTTCCGTACTTAGAGCGGGCGGTGCGCCGTCCGTCAACTCCGGCGGCATCAAGGGTCCCGCGCACGATATGGTACTTAACAGCGGGCAGGTCCTTGACCCGGCCACCACGGACCAGAACCACCGAGTGTTCGGCCAGATTGTGGCCCTCTCCCGGAATGTAGGCAGTGACCTCCTGACGATTGAACAGTCGCACTCGGGCACACTTGCGCAGCGCTGAGTTCGGCTTTTTGGGCGTCTGCGCCCAGACTCGTGTGCAGACTCCCCGGCGCTGTGGCGCTCCCTCGATGTGCTTCGCCTTACGTTTCAGGGAGTTCCACGACACCTTCAGAGCGGGCGTACCGGGTTTTTTCTTTCGTTTCTCCCGCCCCTTACGCACCAGTTGATTAATAGTCGGCACTACCTTCACTCCTCGTGGACGTTGTCACAAATCAACTACATTCAAAGCGTATAAACGGCTTACAAACAAATCAGTCGGACAAAAATATACCCCTCGCGAAAGGCGATGAGGGGCATAATGAGGCCGCACGAAAGTGCGACACAGCAGCATCAATTACCTCAACGGAGCCTTTCTGTCAGCTTCAGCTCCTTTCGCTTATATCAGTTAATGCAGCCAACCTGGCCAAACCCATCCTCCCATTCCACCACATTTGAGTTCGACCATCAAGCAAACACACAGTATAACGAAGCTCACCCATCTTGTCAAGGGCATTTGCTGGCTCTTAGTCTCAGCGTTCGCCGCCCATTGAGTGGGGTAGTGCTAATACCAGAGCGACTGCCCACCAAATCACTCCTCACTGGGGTTGGCGGCCTCCGACTCTTGTTGCTCAGAGGCCTGCTCATCGCCCAGGAGCGTTTCAGTCACGCTCGCTTCGCGGGCCGCCTCAATATCAGCCAACAGTTGCTGCATTGCGTCTTTCTTCGCAGCGGGCGCTCTCCCACCGACGGCCAGTTCGCCTTCTACCTCCTCCGCATAGTCAATTTCCCGGGTGCGATGCTGGCGCATCCCGCTACCGGCGGGAATCAGACGCCCAATGATCACATTCTCCTTCAGACCTCTGAGAGTGTCGCGTTTCTCTTCACATGCTGCTTCGGTGAGCACACGGATGGTGCGCTGGAAACTGGCCGCCGACAGAAAGCTCTCTGTGGCCAGTGATGCCTGAGTGATGCCCAGCAGCAACGGCTCAGCCGTTGCCGGCTGCCCGCCAAGCTCGTCAACGCGGCGATTCTCCTGGCTGAATGCAAATTTGTCGACTATTTCACCGGGGAGGAAGCGAGTGTCTCCGTGGTCCACAATTTTGCGCTTCTTCAGTATCTGGCGGATAATTACCTCAATATGCTTGTCATCAATCTTGACCCCTTGCGCGTGGTAGACGGCTTGAATCTCACGAAGCAGGTAGTATTGGACGCCCCGGATACCCTTTTCCTCCAGGATAGTCTGAGGGTCGACCGGGCCTGCCGTGAGCTGATCGCCGGCGCGCACCACAGTACCGTTACGCACGTACAGCCGGCCCCGAGGCGGCACCAGGTGAGAGAGACGAAGCGGAACCGTCTCCACGCCAGCGTCTTTGAGACGCGCTCGGACCTTCTTCAGCAACTTCTGCCCCTTACGAGCAATCACCTCGCCGTCAGCATCTGTTATTTCTTCAGCGAGTTGCTCGCCGCGAATGATATCAACGTCATCCAGTGATTGCTCGGAGCGGATGATAACAGTTCGCAGTCCCTTAGTTTCAATCTCCTCGACCACACCGTCCAGCTCAGCGGTGATAGCTTGCCCCTTGGGAGTACGAGCCTCAAACAATTCGACCACCCGCAGCAACCCGTGAACCGAGCTTTCCAGAACCTTAAGCATCTCCCGGATTGCTTTGCTGCGAGCGCGGGTTCCGCCCCCGACTACTTCAAGGGAGACTCGCCCCTGGTCGATATCATCGCTGAGACTCTGCAGCGCCTGCTGCTTACGCTTCTTGACGTCAGCCACACCTGTTATGTACTCGGCGGCGACCCCCCCGGTATGGAAGGTCATCATAGTTAGTTGTGTGCCGGGCTCACCGATAGACTGTGCAGCGATAATACCGATAGCTGTGCCTATCTCTACCGGTTTCTGGCGGCCGATATCGCGGCCGTAGCACTTGGCACAGACCCCATCTTCCAGTTCGCAGGTCAGTGGTGAGCGCACTCTAACCGCCCTGATACCAGTCTCATCAATCAGATCAGCTATTCGCTCATCAATCTCCTCTCCTGCTGCAATGATGAGCTCATCGGTATCAGGGTTTATAACATCGTCGGCTGCTGTACGACCAACAAGGCGGCCATGGAGCTTGCAGATGACTTCGTCTTCTTCCGTCGGGGCCAGCTTAGCTCCACAGCTATGACACTCTCCGTCCCGGTACTGGTCAATCTGGCCGCATTCTGGACACTGCAAATCGCTGGCGTACAGATCTGTAAGGATAATACCATCGCGGGTCCCACAGTCCTGGTCAGTAACGATCACATCCTGGGCTGCATCCACCAGTCTACGAGTCAAGTAGCCGGCGTCGGCCGTGCGCAGAGCAGTGTCGGCCAGCCCCTTGCGGGCCCCATGAGTGGACACAAAGTACTCGAGCGGGTCGAGACCCTCATGGAAATTACTGCGCACCGGCAGGTCTTCAATTAGACGACCAAACGGATCACTCATCAACCCTCGCATACCGGCAATTTGGGAGATGTGGGAGCGGTTGGCGCGAGCACCGCTGTCCACCATCATCCAGATAGAGTTGAACGAACCGATATTGTTCAATATTCCGTCCACTACCTGTTCGCGAGCCTGTGTCCACTTTTGCAAAACCTGTTGCTCACGCTCATCTTCGGCAATTATGCCATCACGAGCCTGCTTATTGATCCGTTCAGCTTCACGCTCTGTCCTCTTAACGATTTCATCGCGAAGTGTGGGTATCTCTGTGTCGGCCATACAGATACTGACGCCGGCACGAGTGGCGAACTGAAATCCGATTTTCTTGATATCATCAAGTAGCTGAGCGGTGCGGGCCTCGCCATAGTTCTTGTAGCACATCACGGCAAGTTCAGACAGCTCGTCTTTATTCAATGCGTGATTGACAAAGGGCAGGTCAATAGGGAGATAGTGGTTAAAGATGACCCGTCCCACAGTTGTTTCGGTCAGCTCGCGGCGCAGGTCCAGCTTAATTATACTGCCGACCGGGCAGCGGCCCTGCAGGCAAGCGCGGGCAGCTGTCTGACCTGTCGAGCGCCGCAGCCACTCTTCACTGTCGGCCTGCAGCAGGGAACGCGAGACGCCATTGCCCTCCTCGGCCTTGCGCACCATTTTGTCAGTAATAGTGACATCGACCGAGCGTCTTCGCGGGGGATGTTCGCCACTGACGGCTACTGCCATTGCATGCCGCAACTGGCTTTCCAAGTCGCGGTCTATTTGCAGTTCATCACCGTTCTCGACAAATGCTTTGACTTCCAGACGAGGCAGGCGCACCACGATATTGGCGTGCAGGTCTATTTTGCGGTGCTCGTAGGCGCTGATTACAGCCTCGGCACTCTCAAAAACCTTGCCCGTCCCTACCACTTCCGGACTTTGCTGAGTAAGATAGTAACAGCCCAACACTATATCGTATAGTGGCTGGGCAATAGGAGTGCCATCGCCGGGTTTAAACAAATTACGTGAAGCCAGCATCAGCAACCGAGCCTCGGCCTGGGCATGGGCCGACAACGGCACATGAACGGCCATCTGGTCGCCGTCGAAGTCGGCGTTGAACGCCAGGCAGACAAGCGGATGCAACTGAATAGCTTTGCCGTCCACTAATACAGGCTCAAAGGCCTGAATACCCAGCCGGTGCAAGGTTGGAGCACGATTAAGCAGCACCGGATGACCTTCGACAACCTCATCCAGAGCATCCCAAACCTCCGACTCCATGCGATCAATCATTCGCTTGGCGGTCTTGATATTGGTGGTGTACCCGGCATCCACCAAACGATTCATCACAAAGGGCTTGAACAGTTCCAGAGCCATCTCCCGGGGCAGCCCGCACTGGTGCAGATTCAACTGGGGTCCAACCACAATGACCGAGCGACCGGAATAGTCCACCCGTTTACCCAGGAGATTCTTGCGGAATCGGCCTCCTTTACCTTTTAGCTGGTCACTAAGCGACTTGAGCTGGCGCCTATTGGTACCTGTGACCGGACGGCGCCGACGGCTATTGTCAATCAAGGCGTCAACTGACTCTTGCAACAACCGTCGCTCATGATTGATGATCGACTCGGGAGCATTAATCTCGATTATGCGCCGCAGCCGATTATTGCGGTTAATTACTCGCCGATACAGGTCGTTCAAATCCGAAGTGGCGAACCGCCCCCCATCAAGCTGGACCATCGGCCGCAGCTCCGGAGGTAGTACCGGAACGATTTCCAGCACCATCCATTCGGGCCGGTTCTTGGAGTTGCGAAAGGCCTCGACGATCTTCAGTCGCTTGACCGCGCGGGCCCGCCGGGCACCACTGCGCTCTTCAATCTCCTTGCGGAGGTCGTGAGCCATCTCATCCAGATCAATATTGGCCAGCAAATCGCGGATGGCCCCGGCACCCAGCCCGGCGTCGAAAAGGTCCCCGAACTCTTGGCCCAATCGCTTCCTGCAGATCGTTTCCACTTCCTGCAACCGCCGACACTCCACCTCGGACAAAGGCTGTTTCGCCACCAGCTCGAACAGCATCTCCACAGTCTCCTGGAGCTGCTCAATACGCTGGGCAGCCAGCTTCTGTTCTTCCTGAATTCTCTGCCCCAGTTCTTGCTGGTTCATCTCCCGGGGCAACGGTTCGTGAGTAAAGCTTACACTCAAGAAGTCAGGTTCAGCCTCGTCTTCAGGCTCCTCAACTTCTTCACCAGTTGCTCGTTTTTGCAAGTGTTCGTAATACTGCTGGAGTCGGGAAATGGCCTCATCGCAGGTTTCGCGAACAGCCTGTTTCTCTTCTTCGATCGCCTCTTGAATCAACTCGCGGCCTGTCTCGATGGTCTCACGGTCCACCTCAGTGGTGATGTAGGAGGCGAAATAAGCCACCTCCTTCAGCACCGACTTAGAGATATCGAGCAGGAGGCTAATAGGGCTGGGCACGCCCTTCAAATACCAGCTGTGGCACACCGGCGAGGCCAACTCAATGTGACCCATCCGTTCACGACGGACCTTACGTCGAGTGACCTCCACCCCACATCGGTCACAAATAATGCCCTTAAACTTGACTTTCTTATACTTGCCGCAGTGACATTCCCAATCCTTGGTAGGACCAAAGATACGTTCACAGAACAGCCCATCACGCTCAGGCCGGTAGGTGCGATAGTTAACGGTCTCCGGCTTCTTAACCTCACCGTGCGACCACGAGCGAATAGCTTCTGGCGAAGCCAGCCCTACTGTGATTGCTCCGAAGTCAGTGCTGGTTACAGCCAACTATCTCTCCTCCAAACATTCGGCACAGTAAATACGTTTACAGATGATATCCGACCACCACAGACATGCCCGGAACTGCTACCTAAGACTTCTTCCGTCGCCACTCAAGTCAACAACTTGACCCTCTTCGTTCTCTACTTTTACATCAAGCGCCAGGCTCTGCATCTCACGAACCAGAATCTTGAACGATTCAGGAACGCCTGGCTCGTCGATGTTCTCGTTTTTCACAATAGACTCGTATGTCTGAACCCGGCCCTGCACATCATCAGACTTCACCGTAAGCATTTCCTGCAAGGTATGAGCGGCACCGTACGCCTCCAGGGCCCACACCTCCATCTCGCCGAAGCGCTGGCCTCCCATCTGGGCCTTGCCGCCCAGCGGCTGCTGAGTAATAAGCGAATACGGTCCAGTTGAGCGTGCATGGATCTTGTCTTCAGCCAGGTGGTGTAGCTTGAGAATGTACATCGAACCGACCGTCACCGGCTGGTTGAAGGGCTCGCCGGTGCGCCCATCGTAGAGTACCGACCGCCCCGTTTCCGGATCGAACTGCACCCGCTGCCAGGCCCGCTCGGTAGCGATGTCGGTCAACAATTCGGCTGCCTGTTTCTCAGTGGCTTCTTCCCATCCGTCGGGATCAACCGCCAGCCACTGAGCCAGCGGCGTCAGTTGCTCTTTGTCATACTGCCCCAACTGCCGGGTAATCTCCGATTGCAGCTCTTTGATGCTGTCAGAGTTGAAGTCATCCAACTCGACCACCAACTCGAAGCGATTCAGTTCGTGCTGGGCATAGCCAGCCAGCATACTATAGCGCATCTGCTGCTGAACCACCGCCATTCCGGCGCGGATTTCTCCGGCAGAGTATCCATCAAATACCGGACAAATGAAGTCTCTGTCCATGCGCGTAGCAATATAACCGAGATGCGTTTCAAAGACCTGGCCGATATTCATCCTCGACGGCACGCTCAACGGATTTAGGCAGATGTCGACGGGAGTGCCATCAGCGAGGTAAGGCATATCTTCGATTGACATGATCTTGGAGATGACGCCCTTATTGCCATGCCGACCAGTTAATTTGTCGCCAACCATGACCTTGCGGCGCTGGGCGACGAAGACCTGAACCATCTGATTGACGCCGGGCTTGAGCTGATCTGGTGACAGCTTTTTCAGCCCACCGCCGCAACGCGGGCAGCCGAGGCGCTCCGGTCTTATGCCAAAGCCGTACTCAGCCTCGCATTTCTTGCACCGGTACCGGTAGCGGGAGAATACCCGCGTGTCAATGACTATTCCGCCTTCCCCGTGGGGGACGCGTAGAGATACGTCGCGCATCTCCTCGGCCTTCTTACCGAAAATTGCGATGACCAGCTTCTCCTCAGCAGTCAGTTCTGACTGGCCTTTAGGAGCAACTTTGCCGACGATAATGTCGCCGGCGCGGATTTCAGCGCCTATTCGCACCACTCCGGTGTCATCAAGATCCTTCAGTGCATCATCTCCGACATTGGGAATATCGGCCGTAATTTCTTCGGAGCCAAGCTTGGTATCCCGGGCTTCGCACTCATAACGTTCGATGTGAATCGAAGTCAGCAAATCCTCCTGAACCAGACGTTCGCTGACCAATATGGCGTCTTCATAGTTGAAGCCCTCAAAAGGTATAAAGACCACTGTCAGATTCCGGCCCAGAGCCAGTTCGCCGCCCGCAGTAGAGGCACCGTCGGCCAGGATCTGGCCAGCTTTGACCTCATCACCTTGCGAAACAAGTGCATGCTGGTTCATACACGTGCCCATATTAGTTCGCATAAACTTCTTAAGCGGCAGGCGTTCTTCGGTGCCCTGGTCGTCTTCGATTACCATGTATTCGCTGGAGATAACCTTTACGGTGCCGCCGTGGGAAGCAACCAATAGGGCACCCGAGTCGTGCGCGGCGATCCGCTCGATGCCGGTCTTGACTAGAGGAGCTTCCGCTTTGACTAGTGGGACGGCCTGGCGCTGCATGTTTGAGCCAGCCAGAGCACGCACTGCGTCATCATTTTCCAAAAAGGGGATCAGCGCCGTGGCAACCGAGAAGATTTGACAAGCAGACACGTCTCGATAATCCACCTGCTTAGCCGACACCCGGGGGAAACTGTTCCCTCGGCGCACCAGGATTTCGTCGTGGATGAACTTGCCGTCATCATTGACCGGCTCGGCGCTAGTAGCAATGTTGAATTGCTCTTCCTCAGCCGCATCCAGATACTCGACCTCTTCGATTACCCGGCCGTTCTCCACCTTGCAATACGGAGCTTCAATGAAGCCCATGTCGTTGATTGTTGCATGCAGCGCCAGATAACCGATCAGTCCCACATTAGGACCTTCCGGGGTCTGGATTGGGCAGATCCGCCCATAATGCGAGTGGTGGACATCGCGCACCTCCAGCTTGGCACTCTGCTTGGAGAGCCCGCCTGGCCCCAGCGCGGACAGTCGTCGCTTATGGGCCAGCTCGGCCAGAGGATTAATCTGATCCATAAACTGCGAGAGTTGGCCGCTGCCAAAGAAGCTGTTTATGGCAGCCGTGATCGGCTTGATGCTAATCACCGATGCCGGCACCATCTCCTCGGGTTCCTGGCTGGTCATTCGCTCGCGGGCCACGCGTTCCATCCGGAAAAAGCCGGTGCGCAGTTGTGTTTGAAGCTGCTCACCCACCGCCCGCACACGCTTGTTTTGCAGGTGGTCAATGTCGTCAACTTCGCCCTCACCTCGAGCCAGTCCGATGATGTATTGCAGGATTCTCAGCAGGTCTTCTCGCGTCAGATGACGGATGTGCTCGTCCACCTCCGAGCCCATCTTCTGATTGATCTTGTACCGTCCGACTCGACTGAGGTCATATCGTTTGCTATCAAAGAAATAGGAGTCAATAAGCGATTCAGCACTTTCGATGGTAGCCGGATCGCCGGGGTGCATCTTACGGTATACATCCAGCAGACCTTCTTCGGCAGAGTGAGTGTCGTCGTCTTGGAGTGTCTCGTAGATCTCGTAAGGCACTGTGAGCACGCGCACTCGCTTGCGCCCTATCGCCTTCAGCCTCTCGGCGACACTTTCGCTGATGTACTCATACTCGCCGACAACAACGTTGTCACCGCTATCAGTGATCTCGTCAAGCGAGTAATAAGCGTCGTAAGCCTCCAGCCCAGGCATCCCGCTCTCTTCGCGCTGCACAAAGCTATCAACCAGCTCACCAACAGTCACCCAGTGATGTTCTCCAAAGTATTCCAGTATTTCGGTGTCAGAGCCCGTGCGGGGAAGACCAGACTCCTCAGGGCTTTCAAACCAGTCCAGCGCCCGCAGCAGAGTAGTTACAGCAAATTTGCGGGTCTGTCCGGTCTTGACGCTTATTGATCCGCTGCTGGCCTGACTGATCTCCACCCAGGCTCCCTGGGCGGGAATTATCTGTGCCGAATAGAGAATCTTGCCTGCTGAATCGATATCATCCCGAAAGTAAACCGCCGGCGAACGGGCCAACTGACTAATCACAACTCGCTCCGCGCCATTGATCAGGAAGGTGCCCCCCGGAGTCATTTTGGGAAGCTCGCCCATGTATAGCTCAGTCTCTTTGATCTCACCAGTCTCCCGATTGACCAGGCGCACCTGAGCATAGATAGGCTGTTCGAAAGTGATGTCAGCCTCCCGGCATTCTTGCAAGCTGCGGGCGGGCTTGCCCACCCGGTAGTCTAGGAATTCCAGCGCCAAGACCCCCGTATAATCTTCGACGGGACTGAAATTATCGAACAACTCCCGCAGCCCTTCGTCCACGAACCATGTGTATGACTCCGTCTGGATTTTGATCAAATTGGGCAGCAGAGCTACATCGGTCGAGTTCTGCTGCCTGGGTTCAAGCACTGTCAATCGCTCCATAGTATTAGCAAGCTCCTTGCCACAGTAGACCACAATAGAGGGCTCTATCACGGCGACACGCTAAACGGCCCGCGCAGCCCCGCGCCAAAATTCTGGGGAATAGCCTCGAAGCATGAGACTAGGGTCGTGCAGTTAGAACTGTGCCACGCGCCACATCAGGTATGTGCTGGAATGTCTAGTCCTCATCCGAAGGTATAAGTCTAACACTATTACGCGATCTTGTCAAGGGCTTTCCTAACTCCTCCCAACACCCACATTCTATTGACTCATCCATATAGGAAGATAACTCCCTATACACTACCAGTTGCTCCACTTAGACGCAAAAGCCGGAGGTTTGTTCGGCTTTCGGTGCCATGGATGTCCCCTCCATGTGGCACTAGCTTTCCTATGCCGGTCACCGCAACGGTCCCGGAGACTTGACAACTCTCCACAAATCGTGATAAGCTACCCCCAGCATACACAGGTCCAATCGGGCGGAACGCTGCAGCACAACATCACAGGTGAAGCCAGTTGGAAACCAGTCAGCAACAGAACACATTCGACGCACGGGACTATCTGCAGGTTATCCGGAAGCGCAAATGGTTCATCCTTGTTGTGGCTCTGACGGCAGCGGTACTAGGGGGCATCTACGCCGTCACCTATCCCAAGCGATATCGGGCCACTGCCTGGGTGGTAGTCTACACCCAGCCGGAGACTTTTTTCTGGGGACCGGGTCAACAAAGCCGCGGACAACGCAGCCGACAGATGTCGTTGGACACCCAAGCAGCTCTGGCCGAGAGCAATGAAGTAGCCCGAGCGGCCGCTGAGCGCTTGGAATCGCGCACAGCCCACCAGATCATCGCCAGTGCTGTGGAGATTGCCGATAGCATCACGGCACGGGCCTTCCCTCCAGACCGTATACGCATTCAGGCTATCCACAAAAGTGAACTTCATACTGTCGGTTTCGTTAATGCCACGGCCGACAGCTTCGTGGACCTGAGCGCTGAGTACTGGCGAGCCGAAGACTCTGCTGCGGTCCAGTTCCTCGAGAAGCAGTTGCTAAGCACAGAGGGCGAACTGCAGAAGGCCCTCGAAGATAAGCAGACCAAGCAAAGGCAGTGGGGTATCGTCAGTCCCGATGCCAGTCAGACGGCTGCGGGTATGTTGCGCACCTACGAGTCCAGCCTAGAGGAGGCTCAAACCAACCTAGCCGCCACTGAGTCGGTCAGTACAGCGCTGGAACAGCAACTGGCTGAACTGCACAACTCCCCCATCTCTGAACAGCCAGTGACCAATCCCTACCGCACGAGCCTGGAAGCACAGTTGGGAACCGCCCGGATGACTCTTGCTCAACTACAAACCCGGTTTGTCCCCGATCATCCAGCCATTCAGCAAGCAAAATTACAAATTGAGGAACTCAGCAAGCAGATCGCCGAGGAGCCAGAATTTGTTCGCCAGAAGCAGGTCGTCGATCAGGCACGCCTCGACGAACTATCTCAGCAACTGGCGACTAACAGAATGCAGGCAGCTAGTCTCCGGGCTCGCATCAGTGTTTTGCTAAGTCTCATCACCAAGACCCGAAGCAAAGCTATGAGCCTGACGGAAAAGCAGAATCTTCTTCAGCAGGATCAGTACGAAGTCGGGCTCCACGAACAGACTTACGAAGCCTTGCTTCAGGAGCTGCAGAACCGCCGACTGCAGAAAGCAGCCAAACCGGGCACAGCGGACGTGCTGGATCGGGCTCTACGCGCAACACCAATGGAGGTGAACGTATTCCGCAGTATCCTGTTCACCGGAATGCTGGGACTGGTTGCTGGGATAGCCTTCGCCCTGCTGATGGACGTGCTTGATACCGCCATTCACACCCCCGACGATATCGTGCAGCATACCGAAGTGGACTTCCTCGGCGTAATCCCGTTGTCTGAAAGCGAAAGGACAGGCCCACTAACACTTGAGGCACCGCGCAGTCCCCCGGCCGAGGCCTACCGCACCCTGCGCTCGAATATTAACTTTGCTACTCTGGATAATCCAGTGCGAACTTTCCTGGTGACCAGCGCAGGCAGTGGCGAAGGCAAGAGCAGAGTACTGGCTAACTTGGGCGTGGTCTTCGCCCAAGCAGGACAGTCGGTCATTCTGGTCGACAGCGATTTGCGTCGCCCTATCCTCCATCGGCTATTTGACGTGGACAGCACACCAGGCCTAACCAGTGTGCTGATGGGGGAAATCACCGTACAAGATGCTCTTCAGCAGACTCAGACAGAGAACCTGCGCGTGATGACCAGCGGTCCGTTGCCGCCCAATCCCACCGAATTGCTGGATTCGCGTCGTATGGATGATTTCATCGCCGAGGTCGCTGGCCACGCCGACATGATCTTCTTCGACTGCCCACCCAGCATTATGCTGGCCGACTCCATGGTGCTATCTGCTAAGTTGGACACCTCTATCCTCGTGGCCGAATCTGGTCACGTCACCCGGGAGGCGCTCAATGAAACTGTCCGGCTAATTGACCGGGCCCGCGGCGACATCCTGGGAGTAGTGCTTAACAAGATGGATATCAGCCGCGCTGGCTATCACTACTATTACTACTACTATTACTATTATGAACAGCAGCGACCGACGGAGGAAGCATCCGACATAGACGGCAGCACTGACCGGGTGCCAACACTTCCCACGACCCAGTCATCGGAGCCTGACGAGCAGGACCGCCCCACCGAAGCAGATACTGATCAGGGCAACTCGGTTCACTGATATAGGGGCGAGCGGCGCAGCCGATTTCCAGCAATGTTCGTTGTTCTACCATGTCGGCCCGACCGAGGCCAGGGGACCAGCTCACTAGGAGAAGCACTCGCAGTCCACCACGACAGTCCTAACTCTCGATCTTCCGAACAGCTCGACCAGGCCTGGCTATGGCTGTGTATTGTAGGATTCGGGGTTCCCTGGTGGATCCTCAGCAGCCTCGGGAAACGACGCTTCTGAAGTACAAAACAGACAACCAGCCAGATCGGCCAGGTAGGTAACCGTGTTACGCCATACCTTATGTCTCCGGCTCAGGCCACGATAGACCCATTGTGAGATGCTCAGGTCCCTGGAGGCAGTTGACTGGGACGGCTGACAGATTATCAATCGTTCGCCCTTCTTCAACGCCCCCAGCTCGCTGCGCGCGGCTAGTTCCTGACCGTCCTCAGTCTTCAGGTAGGTAACGACATCAGCGAGCTGTTCGTTGCTCTCAGCCAGATGCTGGTGTTGGATGCGCAGATGCAACAGTTGACAGGAGAGGCTTATAGCGCGGCAGACTGGATCGAGGAACTGGCCGTGGGTACCCACGATCACCGACACGACTGCGACTGCCAGCAACACCCGCACCGGTGAACGCAAGCGAATACGTCCTAACAAGCCGCCCTGAGGCTGTTGGCGATGCTGTGCCAATTTGATGTCTCCATTGCTGCGACGCAAGCTGCGATGTGAGCAGTGATCAGGGCCTGTACACCAGATATGCTAACCACTTCGCACTTATATGTCAAGTCCGCCCCAGCCAAGGGGGGCGCTTTACCTATTTGTGCTACAGTTCGACGCCGAGGTCAGCCAGGATATTGCCAATCTTCTCCAGACAGATGCGGCTGGCGGTCTCGGCTCCAGCCGAAAAGGCCGCGCCGCCTGGCTGGTTGAGCAGATCAGAGTCCAGCTCGGTATCGGGCCGCCAGTGCGTCTCCAGCGAACAGGCGCCCTGGTAATCCATATCCAACAGAGCCTGAAACTGGCCGGGGTAGTCAATGTAGCCGCCATCGCCGACCGGCACGCATCGCGCACCCTCCGCAGCATCGGGATCCCTGACCGCGTCCTTGATGTGGACGTGGATGACCCATGGCTTCATCCGCTGCCAGGCATCGGGGAAGGGCAGCTCGCCTTCTTCAGCAAAGACTTCGTTGGCCGGATCCCAGATGGCTCGCAAGCGGGGATGGTCTATTGCCTCATACAGCCGGACGGCTTCGCGGGCGGTGGCAATATGGGTGGAGGCCTCATTCTCGATGCCCAGGTAGACATTTTCCTGCTCGCATATCGCCAGCGGCTCTTCAAAAGAGTCAATAAGCTGCTGCCAGACGTTGCTGGCCGGTCCGGTCTTCCAGAAGGTGAAACCGCGGATGATCTGGCAATCCCACATATGAGCCATCTCGCAGAAGCGCCTCAGATACTGCAGGTGGGTCTCGTACTGCTGCTCATCGCCAATGTCACACTTGAGAAAGGGCGCGGCAATGCAGCAGATTTCCATACCGGCGTCATCGGCAATCTGCTTGACCCGGCGGCATTCCTCATCAGTCAGCTCCTGAGGCGGCTTATCCCACACCGAGCGGGGCTCCAGGGCAGTAACGCCGTATTCAGCACCAACTTCCACAACCCGCTCGAAATCCTGTGATACCTCATCGGTGATTACACTCAACTCAAACATCTATCTTCACCACCAGATTACCTGGAATTGTCTACGCTCCTAAGCTTCGCCAGCATCAGGGCACATTCATCCAAGGCTGCCACGCGGCAGGGCCTCAGAAGTGCACACGCCCGATCTTGAGGCGGGAACGTCGCTCGATATTGTGCATCATCACGCCTAGTGCAATCGAGCGCACTCTGGCTTCGGCGCTGTCAGCCCGCGAAGTTAGCACCACTGGGGCCTGAGCGCCGATCAATACGCCCGCGCTCTTCCCGCCGCATAGAAAGCTAAAGGTCTTCACCAGTATGTTGCCCGCCTCAATATCAGGAACCAGCAGAATGTCACACTGGCCAGCTACCTCGCCGGGGATTGCCTTGATCTGCGCGGCAGCCACCGAAACTGCATTGTCCATTGCAAAAGGCCCATCCACTACGCATCGAGGGAACTGACCGCGCCGAGCCATAGCACCCAGCGCCGCCGCATCAAGCGTCGCAGGCATATTGGGGTTGACCACCTCTACCGCCGCCAGCACGCCGACCTTCGGGCAGGGATTGCCCAGCAGATGAGCCAGGTAGACGGCATTCATTACAATAGCCGCCTTCATCTCCAGATCGGGAGCGATATTCATCGCCGCGTCGGTCACCATCAGCAGCTTTTGTTGGTCAGGGGCCTCTAGCAAGAAGGCATGGCTCATTATCGAGCCGGTACGCAGGCCGGTCTGTTTGTCAAGCACCGCCCGCAGGAAATCATCAGTATGAATGTAGCCCTTCATCAGCAAGTCGGCGCGACCTTCATGGACTGCTTGAGTCGCCTGGTGGGCCGCCGACAGGTCCTCGGGCGCGTCCACGATCTCAACCTCGTCGAGGTTCATATCAATATCTTCGGCAATCCGCCGAATCTCCGCTTCATCACCGACCAGAAGCGATGTGGCAATGCCCTGGTCCTGGGCCTGCTTCACCGAATGCAGCACTTCCTGCTGGGCCGCAGCAGCAACCGCCAGCCGCCGAATAGGCTCCATCGTAACCCGCTCCAGAATCTGCTCAAAACTGGTGATCATCGGCTCACTCCTCCTGCTCGTTCTCAGCAAGTTCGCGCAGTCGCGCAGCCACGGCCTGGACCGCTTCCAGGGGCGTTGAGGCCCCGGCGGTGACGCCTACTGTCGGTGCATCAGCCAGCCACTGAGGATCAATTTCAGCAGCAGTCTCAATGTGATGGGTAGCAGTACCAGTGGCCTGACATATTTGAGCCAGACGCCGGGTATTGGCGCTGTGGTACCCGCCTACCACTATCATCAAGTCAACCTGACGAGCTTTAGCCACAGAGGCTTGCTGGCGGGTGGTAGTGGCCTCGCAGATGGTGTTAGCCACGGTCAGTTCTTCGACCTCAGGCAGTAACGCCATGACCAGCGCTTCCAGACTATCACGCGGCTGAGTGGTCTGAGCAACCACGGCGACCTTAGCATCGAGCGACAGCTTCTTCAGATCTTGAGGGCCTTCTACGATGATTGCCTGGCCCTGGCTATGTTCAACGATAGCCTTAGGTTCGGGGTGGTCCGCCTCCCCCAGCACCAGAACCTGGTACCCCATCTCAGTGAACTGCCGCGCCTTGCGCTGAACTCGATCAACAAAAGGACAGGTGGCATCAATTATCTGCATATTCCGAGCCTGAGCCTGCTGGTAGACTTCGGGACCAGCCCCGTGAGCTCGAATCATCACAACACTGCCATCAGGCACCTGACTGAGGTCATCAACAGCCGTCAGACCGGCTGCGGCCAACTCCTCTATTACCTGGCGATTGTGGATAAGCGGGCCCAGCGAGTAGACTCTGCCATGCTCACAGGTCGCCTCGTTGGCCAGCCTTATGGCCCGGCGCACGCCGAAGCAAAAGCCACACTCTTCAACTATACTGACTTGCATCTAGCTTGCCTCGTTGCCATGGTCTGCCTACTTGAGCGGATCGTGCTCAGGCCTGGCGGTCGAGCACCAGCTTGACCAGACCCCGCCAGAACGGGTGATTAGCTGGCAGTCTGTCGGCCAGCACCACCGCTTGCTCAGCCAGGTCCCGAGCGTGCTGGCGGGCACCGTCCAGGCCCACCAGTGCGGGATAGGTCTGCTTGCCGGCCTGCTCATCGGCCCCCGTCGGCTTGCCGAGCGCCTCGGCACTACTGGTGACGTCCAAAATGTCATCGGTGACCTGGAATAGCAGGCCTAATGACCGGCCGTAGCTGCCAATTATCTCAATATGTTCGCCGGGTGCCTCAGCCAGGATTGCCCCGGCCCGAGTAGCAGCCTCAAACAGCTTTGCCGTCTTGTTCAGGTGAATGTACTCAAGCAACTCGCGGTCCGTTCCCACCGTCTCGCCGTGAATGTCGGCAAGTTCACCGCCGATGACTCCACCTGCGCCGGCGTAAGCCCCGAACTCAGCGATAACTTGCAGCACAGCGCCAGGAGCTACTGCCTCGATCTGCGCCTGTGTGGCCAGCGCATCATAGGCAGCAATTATCAGCGCGTCGCCGGCCAGTATGGCAGTAGCTTCGTCAAAGGCTGCATGGCACGACGGACGAGCGCGGCGCAGGGAGCTATCATCAATGGCAGGCAGATCGTCGTGGATAAGCGTAGCCGTGTGCAGCAACTCAAAGCCGCAAGCGGTGGGCATAGCTGCATCGGCAGACAGGCCGAAGGTCCCAGCAGATTGGAGCACAACCATTGGCCGGATTCGCTTGCCTCCGGTCAGGCTGTGACGCATCGCCTCGGTCACCTGCTGAGCAGGCTGGCCCACCTCGGGAAGATACTGGAGCAGGTGTTCGTCCACCCGCCGGGCAGTTTCGCTCAGCAGCCGCTTGACCAGTGCTACACTATCATCACTGATGGAGATAGCTTCCCGACTCATTACCACCGCTTCTCGCGTTGAATGGGAGAGACCCTGATTAAGCCACAGAGCAGCCTCAGGCCCTCCGAGAAAAGGTGCAGCAGACAACCGAGGCTATTCAGACCCTCCACCGACAGCCTCCGGGCCTGTTCCCACTAATACTCTTTCTGCCTGCGGCTCTTCGAGGATAATGTCTCTAATAGGCTCGCGATGAATGGCCTTGTCGTTTTCGTAGACAACCTTGTCCCATATTTTCTTCTTGCCGGGCTTACCCTCGCGGGCGACCTCCCTTTTCCCTTGGGGAAGGTGAGGCGTGTGAATCTCCTGGGTCTCTGGCGGCAACTCCTCAATTCTGGTCTCTTCTTTGACTGTAACTACTGTCAGGGGCGCGGTGGCGGCTGCCACTTCTAACTTGTCGCCAGGAAAGAGGGTACGCTCGGTCACCCCCGGATTGAGCTCTTTCAGCTTGGACAGAGACATACCGTGGTTGTGGGCAATTTTGGCCGCCCAGTCACCCGCCTTAACCACATAGGTTTTAGCAGTGGTGCCGCTTTTGGTGAGTTGCTCGACGGCAGGACCCACATCAGTGAGAATTTCGTCAGGCGGCCGCGAGACCTCGGCAATGCGAACATCCTGGCGGAACTTCTGCGGCTCTAGCAGCGCAGCATCTTCCTCGCCAGCATACTTACGCTTGACCTCATCCCGCACCCGCTCGGCTAGCTCCTCGCTGGCCAGAACCACCGCACGCTGCCCGTCCACTTCGATCGCTGCAGCGCTGACCAGAACTGAAAGCTTAGGGCGAAGCACCGCAACAGCCTCGGACACCGACAAAACATCTCTGTCCTCAATAGGCCAGGAGGCGTCTTCCCATTGCTGGACAAACGAGGCCTGCCCGGGCAAGTCCTGTTTACCCTCCTTAAACAGGCGGGAACGGACTTGGTCAGCAGCCTTTTTACTTGCCACCAACGTAGCAATCTTGCCATCTATCTTGATGGCCCGCGCGAAGCGGCGCCGCCCAGCCAGAAGAATCACACTAAGGACGACGATCACTATGATCGCCAGCAGCAAGGCTGCGCGGTACGTCCGCAAGGCCGCCTGCATTCGCAGGTAGCGCCGATCAGGACGATCTTCGTGTCTCATAGCTCATCTTCCCCGTAAGTCGGACAAGGACTCAGCTCATCGGCTCAGTCCCCGGCCATGGGCGTAGGAGGCTACCACGTGCCGTCCTAGCCAGCAAGCTTTTTCTCAAGTACCTCCACTGCCTTGTCTACCATACCATCATGCCACTGTTGAGCTGTCATGGAACTATCCGGATCAAAGCCCGGCAACTGAATGTCAGGCTTAACACCGCGCTTGTTATCATCATCCGCCTTACTAAGATCACGCTTATTCGGCGTGAGATAGACAGCAGTTGACAGGGCCAGTGCCGAGCCATCGTCGAGCGGAATAAGAGTCTGGACCTTGGCCTTGCCAAAGGTATCCTGTCCAACGATTGTCGCGCGACCCAAATCCTGCAGCGCCCCAGCAACAATCTCCGAGGCACTGGCACTGCCGCCAGTCACCAGCACAACCACCGGCATGTCGGCAGGTACCACCACCTGGTCAGGAAGGGCATTTAGCGGCTGCAACTGCCGGCCGCGCTCGCGCACGTAAACCACCGGCCCATCATCATAGAACAGGCTAGTCACCGAGATGGCCTGGTCCAACAGCCCCCCCCCATTGTCACTCAGATCCAGCAGAAGAGCCTTGGTATCTTCTTTCAGTAACTCGTCAATGGCCGCGCGCAGTTGTGCTTCAGCCTGCTTATTGAAAGTCTGCAGCCATACGTATCCGATTCTGTCGTCAATGACCTTGTGCTCCGGCGGTGGTATAATTACTTGCCGACGAGAGACTGAAACTGTGAGCGGCTCCGTGCGCCCCGCGCGACGGAGGGTAAGAGTGACCTGCGTACCCTCGGGCCCACGAATCAAGTCGGCAACCGCGCTGACGTGTTTGCCCTCCATTGATTCGTCGTCTACAGCCAGCACCACATCCCCGGGGCGAATGTCAGCCTCGGAGGCCGGTCCCCCCGGGATTATCGAAGGAATGAAAACCTCTGTTTCTCCCGCCTCACCGACGGTGCGTTCGTCCAGGTAGGCGCCGATGCCCTCAAATTGCCCGGCAGCTTCTCTCCTGAATTCTTCATATTGCTCAGGGGTCATAAAACGGCTGTAGGGATCTTCCAGGGCTGCGACCATCCCCCGAATCGCCCCGTAGGTCAGCTCGGCAGGATCCTCCACCGGATCAACAAAGTCGCTGAGGATCTTCTCGCGCACCTGCCAGAAGGTAGCCAGCGGCTGCAGATCAGTCCGCACTGTTATGCCATTGCCCTGCTCCACTACTCCAGGGACAATCTGGGCTACCCGACCTACCAGACTCAATAGTGGTCCACTGGCTGCCGAATGCCTGACGCCAATGCCGGCTACAAACGAACTGCCTGCAAGGATAACGAGGAGCACTATTACCCAGACTCGCACCTGAAAAGAACTTCTATTCATTAGCCTATATTAACCTCCAAGAAGCCTAGAACTTCATCGGATTAATCGGTGTGCCGTATTTGCGCAGGCTAAAGTGTAAATGCGGCCCGGTGGACAATCCGGTGGTGCCCACATAGCCTATGACCTGCCCTCGGTTGACCGCCTGCCCTTTTTGGACCGCGTAGCGCGAACAATGCGCATACATCGTGGAGATGCCGCTGCCGTGATCAATCAGTATCGTCCTGCCGTAGCCACCCCTCCAGCCAGTGTAGATTACTAACCCCTTGTCAGCGGCGTGGATGGGCGTGCCGGTAGGGCAGCGCAGGTCTACTCCGTCGTGGAACCGACGCCCGCCCAGTATAGGATGGATGCGCCAGCCGTACTGACTGGATATTCGATAGCTGCGCGAAATCGGGCAGCCCAGCGTCCCGCTCCAGCTTCCCGAGTACCGCTGGCCACCACCCCGCTGCAAGCCAGCGAGCATCTGCTCGATCTGCCGCGACTCCTGCTGCATCTGGGCCAACTCTTGCTCGGCGACAGCGCGATCCTGGGTGACTTCCTTCAGTTCGCGGCTGGCCTCCGCCGCCTGCACCTTTATCTTAGCTTGCTCCCGCTTAATCTGGGCCCACAGGTCTTCCTGGCGCGCCCGCAGTACCAGCAGTTCGGCTCGCTTGCGCTCATAGGCCTGTTTCTCGCTGACCAGCGCCGTCAGCAACTCCTCGTCGCGCTGGGCCAGCCGCCGGGTGAATTCTGCTCGAGTGACAAAATCCTCGAACGAGGTGGCCTGGAAGACTACCTCCAGGTAAGTGGGCTCGCCGGCGCGATACAGCGCCAGCAGATACTGCTGCATTTCGGCCTCGTGCTTGTCGAGTCGCGCCTTCGTCTCCGCCAACTCCTGCTCAGTTTCGGCGATATGCTGCTTAGTTTTACGCAATTGGGCCTCAGCCTCGCGCAGTCTGGTCTGCGCCTGGGCCAGTTGCTTCTGTGCAGAGATTAGGCCGCTGCGAGCCTCCTGCTCCTCACCTTTGATCGACCGCAGCTGCTTTTTGACCTGCCTCTCCCCCCACAGATATCGCCTCAGCCCGTTGCGCAACTCACTCAGGCTGATGGCCTGAGCTGGTAGCTGAAAGCTGCCCGCCAGCAGCAATACACAGATGCTGATAAGCCAAGTTCTTCTCATCGAACAGTTATACATAGTGGTCTGGCCCACTTAAGTATTGGACGCATCAAGTCGAGCCGGGGTTCTCCTCCAAAGACCAGCCTTCCCCTGATTTGCCGGCCCGAACTGAAAGACAAGCTCGGCCATTTGAACCCGATGGCACCGGCTGCATAGCTAGGCCGGACGTACATAGCGACGCAGGCCCATCAGACTGCCCGCAGCACCGAACAATATACCACACAGCACCAGCCCCAGGCCAAATATCAACAGCGCTTCAGCCGAATATATCAAGTCAACAAACTGCAAATTCTGCCCTACATAGTCCTGGACGTAGCCATATACGGGCAGCAGAATCGCTGCGGCTACTGCCCCACCAGCCAGGCCATCCAGGACTCCCTCGATGATAAACGGGACGCGTATGAACCAGTTGGTGGCGCCGACCAGTTGCATTATGCGAATCTCCTGGCGGCGCGCATGGATAGTCAGTCTGATGGTTGTGCTAATGACCATCAGAGTGGCCACTGCTATCAGCACAGCTACCACAACTCCGGATATTTTTATTCCCCGGGCCAGAACCAGCAGCTTCTCCGTAACCTGCTGGGCGTAGTGCACCTTGGCGACGCCCGCGATCTGCTCGGCTTCCCTGGCTACTTGCGGAATGTCCTGCGGATCTGCCGTCTTGACAGTAAATGAATCAGGAAGCGGATTGCCAAGAAGCGGCTCTCCTCCGGTGTCGGTTTCCAGAAGCTCGGCGTTCAAGCCAACACTCGCCGCCGTACGCCGCAGTGCTTCTTCTTTGCTGACAAACTGGGCATGACTGACGAGCGGATTGGCCACCAGCGCCTTAAGGACTTCCGCCGTGTCGGCATCCTCTTCCAGCTCGACCGTAATCACCGCCGCCTGGGCCTGCAACGCCGCCATATGCTCGACATTGATACCAACCAGCACCAGGCCGCCCAATATGAGCAGGGCAACAGCAGTGTTAGAAATAGCCGCCAGCGTCACCAACCCGTTGCGAACCGCCGCCTCCCAGCCCTCGCTGAGCAGAAACTCAACGGTGTTAAGGCGCATCGTACTTGCCGCCTTCCTTGGCGTCGCGCACGATGTATCCGTGCAGGAGCTGGACGATGCGACAATTGGTGCGATCCACGATCTCCCGGTCGTGGGTCGCCACAATCACCGTCGTGTCCTGCTGGTTGATATTAAGCAGAAGCTGGACTATCTCCCAGGAGGTGTCGGGGTCCAGATTGCCGGTCGGCTCATCGGCCAGCAGGATAGGCGGGCCGTTAACCAGGGCGCGGGCAATGCTTACCCGCTGGCGCTGTCCCGCGGAAAGCTGATGAGGGAAAGCGTCCGCCTTCTCAGACAGGCCTACCAGCTCCAGACTGATTGGCACCTTGCGGTACTTCTCCCGCCGGCTGGCCCCAACTACGTCCAAAGCGAACCCGACATTCTCCCATATCGTCTTGCGCGGTAGTAGCTGAAATTCCTGGAAAACTACCCCGATTTTACGCCGCAGGAAGGGCACTCGCCCGGGGCGGAGTTTGGCTACGTCCTGGCCATCAACCACCACCTTTCCCGCAGTGGGCACAATATCGCGGTAGACCAGCCCCAGGAGCGTGGACTTACCCGCCCCTGAGGGGCCAGTGATAAAGGCAAATTCATCCCGTTCGATGTGCAGGTCAATATCCCGCAGCGCCTCGGTGCCGTCGCGGTACCTCATACCTACTGATTGCAGATCTATCATCCTGATATCCCAGTCGTAGTCATTGCTCCAGCGTAAACTGCAAATGGCGCCGCATAGTCGCCC
>JAUVZM010000006.1 GCA_030602615.1 bacterium | reverse complement strand
CGAGAAGTCATAGCCCGCACCACCCGCGAAGAACTCCCAGTCCAGGAAGCCCAGAGTGTCGTCGAACTCGGCACGGACGCCCTGCTGGGACATCCGCTCGTTGTTGACGAGCAAGCCCAGTCCGTAGCTCTGGAACTGGCGGCCTACAGTCCAGTCCGCGCTGATCAAGCCGCGGGTCGGGAACTGCAGGATGGCCTCGTCCAGCCACACCGTCTCCGCACGTCGACCATCTACCGCTGGGTAGATCGTCCATAGTCCAGTTGGCATCGGTTGCCCGGGAAACAAATCATCCTCATAGGCCCACGGATGGAAGTTGCTCCACCACCGGGGGTCGGAGGTGTCGCGGACCTTGAGGACGATCTTACCGAACAGGTCGTCGGTGATGTCGCCTTCGATCCCGATCTTGGCAGTGAGGTTGTCAAACTCACCGCTCATGTCCAGATCATCGTCAATCCACGGCTCTATCGGGTTGGGGCCCAGCTCTAGATCTTGCGGTGTGACGCCGCCGACGAAGGCGTATTTCTCTCCCCCCCACCAGTCGACAGTACTGGCCAGACCGATACGATAGTCAATCCAGCCGGTCACCTCCGGACCCTTGGCCTCCTCCAGAGCAGTTACCCGGTCGCCCAGATCCCACACATCGTCCTGCAGATAGTCCAGGTCGTCGCGCAGATCAGCAAGCTCATCTGCGAACTCCCCGGTCAAATCCTCGACGATGCCGCGCACCTTGTCGTAGTCAACCTCCCCGGGAGGTCCTTGCGGACCTGCCGGCCCTTGCGAGCCAGCCGGACCAGCGGGACCTGCCGAGCCAGCCACGCCTTGTGGGCCGGCGGGACCGGTCGCCCCGGGCATTGTTTCGATAGCATCCAGCAGGCGGCTGATAGCCATGGCAAACTCGTAACGAGTCATGGCCCGGTTGCCGCGGAAGGTGCCATCGGGATAACCAATGATTATCCCCATCTCCACCAACTGCTCGACAGCGTCATAGGCCCAGTGGTCGAACGGGACGGTCTGTGCGGGGTTGAGCTGAGCGCACGCCGGGACTGCCAGGAGAACGATCAAACAGGCAGTCACGATATACTTGGTCATATTTATTCTCTCGCATAGTCTCTCAGGAAGCTGCTGCCATAAAGAGCAGCCCTTCACTCATACACCGAAGCAGCTAAGTGGCGAGTGGTTCCAGTTTCCTATGTTTCCTGTCCTCGTCGCCTGCTTGCCGCCGGTAGTGTATGACTTGCTGGTTGCTGACCTTACTGCCAATCTGGCTTTAGCGAGATAGCCTCCCTTCTTCGCCCGGTTTCGATCGGCAGTGCAACCAGTTGCTGAGAGGATTACAGCTTGGCATACGGCCTGGCTGCAATCGTGGTTAGTATAGACGAGAATGTAGCGCTTGTCAAGTGAGAGAGCAAAGAGCGCGGCGTGGGGTAGTGTCACTGCGCCGCAGCCTGTGCTCAGATCTAGACCACTTCCATCGTCGAAGGTGGCTTGGTGGCGATGTTGTAGGTGACGCTGACCACGCCGGGCACCTCAGTGACGATTCTGTTGCTCAGTTTTTCCAGAATGTCCCAACTCAGGTGTGTGGGGGAAGCGGTGCGCGCGTCCACGCTGTCCCAGCAGCGGATCTCAATCTGCTGGCCGAATTCCCGGCGCCCCTCGCGCATCCCGGTGACACGATCTTCGTGCAGTATGGCCATATACTGGAATGCGTCAACGTCGGCCAGTTCCTGCTCGGTGATGACAGTGGCCTGCCTGACCAGGGCTAGCCGCTCTCGAGTAGCCTCCCCGATTACCCGCGCCGCCAGGGCCGGCCCCGGGAAGGGCATTCTGTTGTACACAGACTCGGGAAGCCCCAGGGCCTCGGCCACCTTCCTGACGCCGTCTTTGCGCAGTTGGATGAGGGGTTCGACGATTTGGTAGCCGAAGGCCTGCTGGGGATCGATGCCTAGCTGTTCGAAGACATTATGCTGGCGCTTGATGCCGGCCACAGTTTCATCCACATCGGTCAGGATGGTGCCTTGTAGCAGGTACTTGGCACCGCTTTCTCTGACCAGGCGGCCAAACACGTCCCGGTAGAAGGTTTGCGTGACTGCCTCGCGCTTCTCTTCGGGGTCAGTGATGCCGGCAAGTGCATCGAGGAACTCTTCACGTGCATCAATCAGTTCGACATTGACGCCCAGCTCAGCAAACAGCGATACAATCTGCTCGGGCTCGTCCTGCCGCATAAGTGCGTTGTCGATGAAGTAAGTCTTCAACTGGCTACCAATGGCCTGGTGCCCAAGCATAGTGACGGCTGAGGAATCAACTCCGCCCGATAGCGCATTGATGGCAATCTCGTCCCCTACAGTAGCCGAGATCTCTTCCAGTTGGGTGGCTATGAACTGCTCGGGATCCAGCTTATCAGCAGCAATCCCTTCGATTGTCATTTGCCACTTGGCTCCTCTACGAGTAGTGATTTGAACTCAGGGCAGCAGCTTGGCACCTGACCGGCACACGAAAGGTGAGGTCACCTGCGCCTGGCTCTTGCCCAGGCAGCAGCACAGCCTACCCGACCAACCAGGCGAGCTGTCGCTTGCGGCGCCGCCCGAGATCACTGGCGATTAGAGCGCTGGCGCGAATCAGTCTTGCGGATAGCAGGTTACCACTGTTTCCGGGTCGCCCGCATTGGCGCCGTTGCGGAAGTGGATGTCGTAGCGCAACTGGACGCTGCGGTCACCCATAGACACACGAGGAGTGGCGATCGCCCCCTGATAGGTACCATCGGCCTTGGGCAGGTGGCGAATTCCGGGCACCTCCCGCAGCACTTCTCCGGTGTCGGTGCGCTTGACCACGGTCCAAATCTCCTGCAGCACACCAGGAGTTGCTTTAATGCTGAACTCGGTGCGCGTGCCCAGTCTGTCGCCGTTGCGTGGCGAGTAGACGATGGGAGCGCCGGCGTGCATGCCCTGGGCGCCTGCAGGAACCGTCACGCCCGGCGGGACCGCCAGAGAGATGCTCACCGTCTGGGTGGCCTGATTCCAGCCCACCTGAGCCCCGAACGCTTCAGCGGGGAAGCGCACCGGCACGTAGGTGTGGCCTGCAATCAGTCGTGGAGGCACATCCAGAGTTACAGGCTGCCCGTCAACGGAGGCTGTTCCCACCCCAATGGTCATTGCCACGGTCGTACCCTCCCGCACAGCGCTGGCTGTCTGCGTGGCCCCATCCCAATCAACAGTTGCGTGCAATGCCTCAAACACCGTTCGCATTGGCAACAGCACGCGCCCGCTGATCTCTACGGCCGGTGGTGTGGCGGGCAACTGCTGCCCGTTGACTACCACACTGATCGCCAGGGCTGGCGAGGTGGAGACCACGAAGACGGCTACGACAACAATCACAGCTAATTTGAATCTGTCCATATCAAACCCTCCTGTTGCCAACACCTTCGTGCTGGCGTGTTGTGCACGGCCTGATAGACTATTCGCCAGACTAGTGGATTCTCCTTCTTCTGTGCCGCACGATATGGGTCGCCAACGGTCATTCCGTGAAGCGGTACTTGATCAACGTCCAGATAGCAATTACTCCATCTGTCCAGCGGATCTTTTTGCCGGCCTGCGAGCTGCGGGGCTGGTAGCTGATGGGGACTTCGTGGATCTGATAGCCGGCGCGGGCAATCTTCGCAGTGACCTCCGGACAAAACTCAAAGCCGACGCATCGCAGATCGACTGATTTAATCACTTCCGTGGCAAAAACCTTGTAGGCGGTAGCCTCGTCGGTCAGGTGAGTGCCGTACAACAAATTGGCCAGCCGGGGCAGAATCCAGTTAGCGAGGCGATTGGGCAGAGCCATCCCCTTGATTTTGCAGTGGAACCTGGTTCCGTAGACAACCCGGGCTTGGCCGGAGAGTATCGGGGCCAGCAGCTTGGGATAATCCTGCGGGTCATACTCGATGTCAGCGTCCTGAATCAGCACGATGTCGCCGGTAATATGCTCAAGGCCCCGGCGGATCGCCGCCCCCTTGCCGCGGTTTCCCGGTGAAATCACCAGGTTGACGTCAAGCGGTGATCGTTCGGCGAACTGCTGCACAATCTTCGCCGAGCGATCGGTCGAGCCATCATCTACCGCAATTACCTCCTTGGTAATGCCACCCAGAGCGACCTGAGCAATTTCGTCCAGCACCTGCGCAATGGTGCTTTCCTCGTTATACATAGGAATGATGATAGACAGGCGCGTGTATGGGCCGGTCACGGGGAGGTCTCCTGAGCCTTAGAGGAAGCAGTTGCTATCGCCTGATCACGGCGCAGATAGACGTCGTACCGACAGTGCCAGACCGACGACGGCTTGTCGAAAGTGGCTACTTTCGTGAAATTGGGCAGGAGAGTATTGCCCTGGGCGTACAAGTCGGGGTCGTGCTCAGCGCACAGCAGCACCAGTTTTGTGGGCACCAAGTGCTGCACCAGCCGCTTGACGTCGGCAGGATTGTCGGGCAGGACCACGCAGCGCCGCTGCGCGTACCAGTTTATGTCGCTGCCAGCGCAATAGGGTGCCACCACGATGTCGTCATAGGATGTATATGGAGCCACGTACGGCACCACCACATACCCGCCCATCCCCAGTTGAGCGATCTTAGCCTGCTCAACCAGGTGAAAAGCCAGCGGGTAGCCGATGACGGCAGCGGTTGCCACGACCGCCAGGGCATATCGAGTTGGGGTAAGCGCAGCTCGCCAGCGCTGCAACAGCGATTCACTGCCTGCCCCGGCGATTACTGCCGCCATTGCTGTTATGGGCAACAGATGGCGAGTCGTAGACATCGGGGTAGTCAGATTGATACTGACTATCACCACAAGCCCCGATATAGCCACCCCTATTGATAGCAGCTTCACGGGTGGGGAGGTTCGCCAGACGATCCCGATCGTCGCCAACACAAGCAGCCACACGGGAAGGATGCGGGTAATGGTCGCGTAGGTTGCCTTCGTGCTCCTGGCCAGCTTCTCCACAATCTGCGGCCACAGCTTTCTTACCAACTCCCAGTTGGTCTCAATCAATCGCTCGTCAAGGGTATTTCCGGGGTGACTTTCCGTAGCCAGCAATAGATTGAAGGCCAGGGAATTCAAGGGTTTGGCGGGATTCAACGCTGGTGGCTCCAGGTGCTTTTCGACCTGATAGCCTGCCCCAGCTAGTATGGCAAAAGTGAGCAGGAAGACCAGCATTGAGCTGCGAAATCGTCGGTTGTTGTGGTAGATCAATATTAGATATATGGGTAGAAAAGCCACTGCAGTGGGCCGAACGAAGAATGCATAAGCCAGGGGCAGTGCTGCCCACAGGCCGTCAATGGGCCGTCTTGCTCGCAGGCTCAGCAGAGCTGACAGCGCGACCAATGCTACAAAGCACATCTCCAGGCCCGAGTAAAATCCGTCCTTGAGAAAGGCAGGGACGGCTACTAGCAGCGCCACGGCCAGAAACCCACTGCTTGCCGAGCTACACTCCTCAGTCAGACAGAAAATCGCCCACAGCAGCAGGGCAAAGAAAGCAATATCTACCACGTGATACGTGACAGCACTAGCCCCACCAAGACCAAAAGCAGCCGCCAGAATCAAGGAAAAGCCCGGGCGATGGTAGGAGGCCGGCCAGGGTTGCTCTTTATCCAGCGGGCCGGAGAGAGTTGCAATCTCGCTGCCCCGCGTGAAGACGCCCTGATATTGACCCGTATTGAGGAAGCGAGCGGCGATTGCTGCGTACTGCTCGGCGTCGAGCATACGCAACTGCCACCCGACGATGCTCAAGTAGACAATTCCTACCACCACTGCGATAGCGATGACCGCCAGCGAGTTTCTCAGGCGGTGCTTGCTGGCGGTGGAGTCTGGAATCTCTTCTCGAGACGAAGCTGGATTTTCACCACGGTACTTATGCATCTGATAATAGGTCGTCCAACCTGTTGTGCTGTCTCAATAATTGTCAGCGCTGAAGAGAAGAATCACCAACTACCAGGCAGTATACCATAGGCCCCCCGTGGTAACAACCAGCGGCGGCGGACGCGGAGTTGTTGTACCCAGCAAGGGATTGGGCCGCAGGCCGGTGAATGTGCAGGTTGCTACAAGATAACGGCGCTGAGCGAAGGAGAGAGCAATGAGTGAGAAGAGAGTGTCGCCTTATCCTGACATTGAATCAATCACAATCAGGGACGGCCGTCAGGCAGAGCTGCTTGGGTATAGCGGGGACGACCCTCCACCGTACGAGTTACGAGCGCGCATTCGGGAGACGCTCATTATTCCCGAGCAGCCCTGGTTTTCCTACGGGGAGCAAGCCTATCTGACTAGGTCGCTGGCCGGCCACTTTGCTGAGCAGGTCGACGATCGGTACTACTTTGTGGCGATAGATGAAGAGGTCATCGGCGCGACCTGGGTGGGCCGTGGTCGGAATCATCCCGAGATTGGCTCGCTGGGCTATGTTTACAGTCACCCCCGTTTCGAACGGCAGGGAATCGCCACGGCTCTGATCGAGCGGGCCTGCGCGGACTTCGATGCAAATGGGGGAAAGGCGCTGTACCTGGCCACGGGGAATCCTACAGCCAAGCGCATCTACCAGCGAGCTGGCTTCGAGACTTACAACGGGCATGTGATGCGGCGAATCAGTTCTGGTACCTGTGCTGCGGGAGTAGACGAGTGGTTGTTTGGCCCAACTTCGCAGAAGCAGGTGCGCAGTGCCCATTGGGGGGATTTGGTGCGGGTTGCTGCGCTTTACACCCGGCCTCATCCGTGGTTGGTCAAGGATTACCGCGAGGGAATCTACTCTCATCCGGCGCTGCCGCTGCACCGCTGCGATTCAATATTCACTGCGATGATGCGCAGGTCAACACAGCCAGGAGCCTACCTGCTGGTGCTGGAGAACCCAGCGGGTGGTATCCTGGGGATGGCCAGTGTCACCCCGCTTGACGGCCAAGCGCAAGCAGCAACGGCTGAGGTGGAGGTGCTACTGGCTCCCGAGCATGTTACCGACGCACCGCTGCTGCTGGCCGAGGTCAAGGATCGTGCCTGCCAGGGACATTTGGAGCGATTACTGGCGTGGGTGGCCGCGTGCGATAGCGACAGAAGATCGTTGCTGGAGACGGCAGGATTTGTCAAGCAGGCTGACCTACCGGGCCAGCTTGCTATCGGCGAGCAGCGGATTGACCTGCAACTGCTGCTGTGCCAGCTAAGCTGAGAGCAACAGACTTTGGGTAAGCTGTGCTGGAAGCCTAAGGAGGACAGCTGCAATGACATGGTGGCCAGAGACGGCCGGGGATGTTGATAAGCCGCGCGCCAATGAGTACAAGTATGTTTGTGAAGTGTTGAACTATGGATGGCATAACACCAGTTCGCCAGCATTTAACATGCGCCTGGAGCGGGCCTGCGCGGACTTCGATGCAAATGGGGGAAAGGCGCTGTACCTGGCCACAGGGAATCCTACAGCCAAGCGTATCTACCAGCGAGCTGGCTGATCTTTAGGTCAGGCTGACCTAGGCCAACCCGGGCCAAGTGGTCACGAGCCTCTTGTAGTTGACCTATCACCACACTCGCCAAGAGGAGTAACAGCAATGAGGTCTGAATTGCGCATAGCCATATGCCGCATCAACCATGAGGCAAATAGCTTTGCCACCACTGAGGTGAACCTGCCTGATTTCGAGAAAGCTGGTGGCATTAGAATGGGTGAAGAGGTTCTGAGTGCAAAAGGCCGCACCAACGAAATACCCGGCTTCCTCAATGTTATTGGGGGAGCAGCTCAGAACATTGAGGTAGTTCCACTGCTAGATACCAGTAGCCTTGCTGGTGGCAACCTGGCCGCAGAAGCGGTGCATTACTTCGAAGAGACGCTGCGCCGCAAACTCCGTGAGGCCGGAGAGCTCGATGGAATCTGTTTTGCCCTGCACGGAGCGAATACCTCAGCACAGATCTCCGATGTGGACGGATATCTTCTCGAAGTCGTACGCCAAGAAAAGGGCGAAGCAGTCCCCGTTGCTGTTGCCTTGGACTGTCACGCAGTGATAACCCAGAAAATGGTCGACCTGGCCTCGGTTATCTGCGGGTACCATACAACCCCGCATATTGACATTGTGCAAACAGGTGAGCGTACCGCCCATATCCTGCTGCGCATGCTGGCCGGCGAGATCAATCCCGTTATGTCCTGGGAGAGTATCCCCATGATTGTGACCCCGCCCGACGACGGTATGAATTCGGGCCCGCTCAAAGAGGTATTTGACCATGCGGCCAGATTCAGAGAGATTGACGGTGTAGTCGATTGCTCGCTCTTTCCCTCTAACCCCTGGCTGGACATCCCCGAGCAAGGCTGGACAGTCCTAGCAGTGACCAACGACGACAAGCAACTGGGCGACCGACTGGTCCAGGAGATAGCCAACCACATCTGGGAGCTACGCAGCTCCTTTCTGCCCGAGCCGATGCTGCCCCCCGCAGAAGCAGTGCGCGCCGCGGCCTCGGCACCGGGCCATCCGATCATTGTTACTGATCTCGCTGACAACACCGGCGCGGGGGCTCCGGGCGACACAACCACGCTGCTGCGTGCTCTTCTGGACCAGAAAGACACCATTGACGGCTTGATCCCGTTCCACCTGCCAGACGCCGAAGCAGTTGAGGCAATCATGCCCACTGATGTCGGAACAACAGTCACACTGGCCGTCGGCGGAAAACGCGATACCCGCTTCGGCCAGCCGGTGAGCGTTACCGGCGAGGTATTGTGCGTGACCGACGGGGCTCTGGAGGACACAGGCGGGTTCGGCGGGGTACCAACAGTTGATGCTGGCAAAATGGTGTGCCTCGGCATTGATAACGTACGGCTAGTGCTAACGGAACGAATTGTGTTCTGTCCTGAACCTTCCCTGTTCCGCAAAGTCGGGATCGAGCCGCTGAAGGCCAAGATTGTGGGTCTCAAGAAGGAACTGGCGTTTGCTGCCCACTTCCTGGGCTTTAAGCCAACCGATGACCGCGTTACCAATACTGTTTTTAAAGCGGACTGTCCCGGGGCATCATGTTACGACCTCAGACGCTTTGAGTATACTCGCGTTCCCCGCCCGCTGTACCCGCTTGATCCGGATATGCAGTGGCAGGCGGGCAAGTAAGCAGCAAAGGTGATCGTGCCGATATGTCCCAGGACGGCGAATAGCTGCGTCGGCCCACAGGACGTGTGGCGAGCCGTGCAGATATCAACTACCCTCCTTTACTACCCTTTACTGGGGACCACGCGGCGAGGTGGCGTGGCGAGGATAGGCTCGCACCTTACAGCATCGTCGGCAGTGTGGGCGTAGGCACCGTCAGTCGTTTGGATAACTGCTTATCAAGTGACTATCCGAGGTCTGCCAACGACGGCATGTGCGCGGAGATGGCCCGTGGAGAACCCTGCGCCCCGAAGAGAGACCTCTGATACGCGCAATACCTTGCTTCGGCCCGAATTTCCAATTCGCCTGTACCGGGGCCATATGTTCTTCGAATCTGTGATCAATTCTTTCTCGTGCTGGCGACGCAAGCTTACGTTGCCCGACCAAAGTGAGCTGTCACGGATGTCGCCGAATTGCCGCCTTGTTGCGTACGGAAGGCTGGCTGGTAAACCACAAGCATATCGAGCGGCTATGGCGCCAGGTGGCCATGATCTTAACCGGGAAAGCATCGCCAGTTTTGCCTATACCCAGGCAGGACCGTGTCTGCTGTGGTCCCAAAACGGTCATAGTTGTTCAATTCAGGGCAGAATCTTTGACCGCAGCGGGAGGAATTAGTGCAGCAAACAGAGAACATTCACTCCAGCAGCAAAACATATGGAAAATATCAAAAGGAGGACAACTGCAATGACATGGTGGCCAGAGACGGCCGGGGATGTTGATAAGCCGCGCGCCAAGGAGTACGAATATGTTACCGAAGTGCTAGACTACGGGTGGCATAACACCAGTTCGCCAGCATTTAACATGCGCCTGGAGCAGGCCTTCGCCGAGAAGTTCGGGGTCAACTACGCTATCACTCACAATTCCGGGACAGCCACCATGCACTCATGTCTGATGGCGGCTGGTATCGGTCCTGGAGATGAAGTCATTATCCCACCGCTGACGGCGGCGGCTACGGCACTTGTCGTCATCCATCAGAATGCTGTGCCGGTCTTCGCCGACCTTGATCCGGACACCTTTAATATCAATCCCGAGGCGATTCGTGAATTGATCACCCCCCGCACTCGGGCAATTATCCCGGTGGCCTTGTACGGCCTCTCCGCAGATATGGATCCCATAATGGAAATAGCTGAGGAACACGATCTGGTAGTGATTGAAGACTGCGCCGAGGCTTTTCTCGCCGAATACAAGGGGAAGCTGGCGGGGGCGATCGGCCATATGGGCAGCTTCAGCTTCCAGGGCTCGAAGCATATGACCTGCGGCGACGGCGGCATCGTCATCACCGATGATCCTGATTATGCCCAGGGCGTGCGCTATGGCATGGCGTTTGGCTATTCGACTATAGGGGCGGAGTCTGCTCCCACCACCGCGCCACCCCGCGAAGTCCGTCAAGATCCCAACTTTGCCCGCCACGTGGCCCTGGGGTGGAACTACCGCCTCGCTGAGCTTGCCGCTGCCGCTGCGTTGGGTCAGCTCGAGCGGCTTGATGACTTGGTTGGCTGGCGACAAGCGGTGGCAGCGGGGTACGCTGAGGTGATAGGGGATTGCGACTGGCTAAGACCACAGAAAGTCCCCGAAGGCTATGTGAACACCTACTGGTGCTATACGGTGCTCATTGATACCGATGAGATCACCTGGCATCAGTTCCGCGACCAGTATGTAGGGTTCGGCGGCGATCCGATATATGGGGCCTGGCGCCCGATTTATCTGGAGCCGGTTTTCAGCGAGGAAAGATTCTATGGCAGGGGCTGTCCCCACCGCTGTCCGCTTTACAAGGGCACACCGCAGCAATATGGGAAAGGGCTTTGTCCGGTCACCGAGCGTATTCAGCCGCTGCTGCTGCAGTTCCGGACCAATTGGGACCGGCAGCGCGCTCAGCAGCAATTTGAGGCCCTCGGCAAGACGATTGCGTACTTCGAAGGCAATAGCTAGCCGCGATGAGCGGACCGCGTCTGTGGTACGCAACAGTCTGACATCTCGCGCAGCCCTCCCACTTGTGCAAGTGAAGGAATCGCACTCTCCATCGGGAAACGGAAGAGCGAGGGATGCCCCAAAATCAATTGTGATTCGGGCCAAAGTCTGTTACGAAGGAGGAAAGCGTAATGAAGGGCATAGCTGGCAAAGTGGCTATGATCACCGGAGGCGGTACCGGTATAGGTGCTGCCTGCGTCGAACGATTGGCTAAAGAGGGCGCTAGGGTGGCTTGCTGCTACAACAAAAGCGCCGCTGGGGTACAGGCGTTGACTGATAGACTATGCGGCGAAGGCCTCGAGGCCTTTCCCATCAAGGTTGATGTCACCAGCAGTGCACAGGTCAAGAGCGGTGTTGCCGCGATCAACGAACACTTTGGACAACCGATAGGCATAATGGTCAACAACGCGGGGGACATCATCAAGAATGTGCCGGTGGACGAAATGGACGAGGAGCTGTGGAATCTGGTGATCGCCATCAATCTTACCGGCACGTTCCTCTGCTCGAAGTATGTGATTCCCGGTATGAAACAGCTCGGAGAGGGTCGCATCATCAATATGGGCTCGATCTCGGCGCGCACTGGCGGTGGGACGGGTGCGGCACACTACGTCGCCAGTAAAGGTGGCGTGGAAGCGTTGACCCGAGCGCTGGCTGGGGAGCTGGCCGAACATAATATCACGGTAAATACTGTAGCGCCCGGCGTCATATACACGCCCATCCACGAGCGCCACAACACTCCCGAGAGCCTGGAGCAGCTGCGTCAGCAGATACCATTGAAGCGCATTGGTGACCCGCCGGAGGTCGCCTCGGTCGTCGCCTTCCTGGCCTCCGATGAGGGCAGGTATATCACTGGAGATAACATCGCCGTAAATGGTGGTAAGCGGTTCGACTGATTTATTAAGGAGGACAGACTATGAGTGAGACAGCGCAACGGCTTGTGTACCTGAATGGTGAATTTGTGCCGGAGCGGGAGGCTAATATCTCAATATTTGACTCTGCCCTGATGTTTGGGGATATGGTCTTTGAGATGACTCGTTCGTTTAACGGCAAGCAGTTCATGCTGCGGGCGCATCTTGAACGGCTATATCGGGGGATAAAGGAGTTGCAGATCCCGATTAAGCAGAGCATTGACGAGATGGAACAACTCGTTTATGAGACCATGGAGGCAAACCAGCCGGCCTTCACGGATACCGACGAGCACCGGATTATGATCAACGTCTCGCGGGGGCCGCTGTCAATGTACAAAATGGTTTTCGGCGGCAAGACCGAGCCCACCGTGGTAATTGCCGATTTTCCCGTTAAATGGACCGTGGCGACACTGGCTGATCTGTACGACGAAGGTGTCCACGCTATCACACCATCGCAACGGGCGATTCCGGCGCATTTGCTGGAAGCCAAGATTAAGAACCGCAGCCGCATCCACTATATGATGGCTAATCTCCAGGTGGCGCTGGTTGGTGATCCCAGGGCCTTTGCGCTGTTGCTGGATCCCGATGGTTTCATCACCGAAGGCACCGGCGCAAACTTCTTTATCGTCCAGGATGGCAAGCTGATGACGCCGGAGGGCCGTAACATCCTACGCGGCACCCGGCGCGCATATATTCTGGGCCTGGCGGAACGCCTGGGGATTCCTGCTGAGGAGAGGAACATCGAGCTTTACGATGCCTATCACGCCGACGAGGCCTTTTACACGTCAACTGGCTTCTGTATGCTGCCGTGCACGAAGATCAACGGGCTGGACATCGGCGATGGCCGGCCTGGCGAGATGTTCCAGCGGCTCATAGATGGGTTCAGTGAGGATGTCGGTGTGGACATCATTGCTCAGACCAAGGCCTTCGCCGCCGAGATTGCCGCCGAGGTTGGCGACCTGTCCGGCGTGGACGCTTACCGGTTCGGCAAGAAATCGACTGACTAGTCGCGTGAGGAGTCTTATCACATGAGAGCTGCGGTCTATTATGGCCCGGGAGACATCCGGGTAGAGGATCGTCCTGAGCCGGATGCGAGCGAGGACAACCTCGTCGTCCAAGTGCATTGCTGTGCGATATGTGGGACTGACGTCAAGCTGGCTGCCATCGGGCATCATCGAGCCAAAGCGGGTCGAGTCATCGGCCATGAGCTGGTTGGACATATCGTGCATGCCGGCCGGAAGGTTGCTGGGTTCGCCGAGGGTGAGCGAGTTACGTTGGCAACGTCAGTGGGCTGTGGGAAGGCGAGCTGCCCGTACTGCGCGATAGGGCTGCATAACTTGTGCCCTGATGCATTGCCCATCGGTTTGGGCGTTGACGGTGCCTTTGCTGAGCTGATGGCGATACCACCACAAGCGGTGGCCGGTGGCAACGCAGTAAAAGTCCCCGAGGAGGTTCCCGACGAGGCTGCCGCCCTGTGTGAGCCGATAAGTTGTGCTATCAACGCCCAGCAGATCGTGGGCGTCGCCGAGGGCGACAGCGTGCTGGTCATCGGCGGTGGGCCGTTAGGTGCAATTCACGTTGAGGTAGCCAAGGCGCTCGGCGCCGCACAGGTGATGATCTCAGAGACCTCCGAGCTGCGCCTCTCGATGCTGCACGAGTTTGAAGATGTTCTCGTCATTGATGCTGCCAATGAAGATGTCAGTGATGTCGTCGCGCAGAATACAGACGGATTAGGTGTGGACGTTGTTGTTGTGGCCGCGCCCACCCGCGAGGCCCACGAGGTGTCGTTTAGCTATCTGCGCGAAGGTGGCGCGGTCAGCCTTTTTGCCAGCCTGCCGACCGGCAAGTCAGATATTGTTCTCGATAGCCGCGTCATCCACTACGGGGAACTGCGGGTGTGCGGGGCGTCTGACTCGCGCCCCGAGCATGTCCGGAAGGCTGTCGAGCTGTTGGCTGACGGTGAGATTGACTATGAGAAGATCGCCAGTCATCGAGTCTCACTGGAGAATATCCACGAGGGGTTTGAGTTGATGAAGCAGAAACAGTCCCTGAAGGTGCTGGTTTTTCCCAGCGCTGAGGAGGACTGCGCTCCCTAGGCCGGGGAATTGCGAGATGCTGACAGCGAGGAGAACTATATGAGTGGTAAACTTGAGGGCCGGGTCGCGGTTGTCACAGGAGGCGGCGGCGGTATCGGCGCCCAGATCTGCCGGACTTTCGCTCAGCAAGGTGCGGCGGTGGCCGTGGTGGATATTCAGCAGGAAGCTGCCGGGCAGGTTGCGGAAGCAATTAGGCGCAGCGCCGGCCGGGCCATGGCCGTGGCCTGCGATGTGACCGATCGCGATGATGTAGAGCAGGCCGCCGACCAGGTGGAGCAGGAGTTGGGGCCGCTGGCCATCTGGGTGAACAATGCCGGCGTCTCCTATATTCTGCCGTTTCTAGAGTGCACCGAGCAAATCTGGGACCAGACTTTGGAAGTTAATCTCAAGGGGGCCTTTCTGGGCTGTCAGGCGGCGATCCGCCGGATGGCACCGCGCCAAGACGGTGTCATTATCAATATGTCTTCGCAGTCAGGGAGGGTGGGCAACAGTCACTATGCCGCCTACTGCGCCAGTAAGTTTGGCATCATCGGCCTGACCCAGTCGCTGGCGGTGGAGTTTGCTGCCCAGGGCATACGGGTCAACGCAATCTGCCCTGGGGTTGTGCCCACGCCAATGTGGGATACACAGATTGAAGACTATGCCCGCAAGCGCGATCTGAAGGCCGAGGAAGTTATGTCCTACTTTGAGAGTAATATCCCCATGGGTCGAATAGGTAAGGCTGAGGATATAGCACAGGCCGCCCTGTTCCTGGCCAGTGACGAGGCGAATTACATAACTGGCCAGGCTCTCAACGTCTCCGGCGGAGCAGTGATGTACTGACTGGTGGGCCGGGCTGCCTGGGACAATTGGCTGAAGCTCGACACACAAGATTCTCCACGATACCGACCAAGAAGGTGCCCTATGCCACTAGTAGCCGATTATCAGCAGGTCAAGGACGTCTACCATGAGGCAGCCGAGTTGGGTGTAGCTATGCCCGCCTTTTGTTGTGAGGATCGCGAAACCCTGGAGGCTATTCTGGCCGCAGCAAAAGAGAAGGGGGAGGAATTGGGTGTTGAAGACCTGCCGGTTTTGCCGACGTGGACGGTTCGCTATCCCCCCCGGGGCCAGATGAAGCTGATTACAGCCTGCGGGGATCCGGTGCTGGGCATGCGGCTTATGCTGTCCGACCTGGAGCTGTTTGCCAGCGAGGAAAGCCCTTACGGGAAGCTACGCATCCTGCCCAACGTAGATCACGCCTTTCCCTGGCTGGACGGTGACATCCTGGAGGGTTTTGTCGATCAGGTAGCCGGAATGATGTTCGATGCCAGTGAGCGCCCCTTTGGGGAGAATGTCAGGCTTACGGCTGAATACGTCGAGAAGATGGAGGGGCGCGTCGCTGTCGAGGGGGCGGTGGACGAACTATATGAGTCGGGCGGCGAGCAGATAAAGAACGAGCCGACAACTGTTGCTCAGGCGCAAAGATTTCTGGCCGAGACAGGTGTGGATATCCTGGTTCCCAACGTGGGTACCGAGCACCGGGCTACGGTAGACGGGGTGGAGTATAACTCTCAGCGGGCCGGAGAGATCAGCGCAGCCGTAGGCAAGATTCTGTGCTTGCATGGCACCTCCTCGCTGGGGCCAGCATCGCTGGCCCAGCTTCCTGACGACGGCTTTATCAAGGTCAATATCTATACCACGCTAGCGGTCAGCGGCGGGCAGGCAGTGGGGCGGCATCTGCTGAATAACCTCGGCAATATCTTTACCGAGGCTCACCTCGAAGAGCTTGTAGCCAAAGGGGTGATTGGCGAGATGGCCGGATCGCCTGACTTTGGCGACAATGAGCTGCCCATAAAGCCCAGACTAGTCATCCTCGCCAACCCGCCACGGCGTGACGCTTGGTTTGCGGCAGTCCGCGACCGCTGCAAGGAGTACCTGGATCTGTTCCGCTACCAGCGATATGCTCAGTGACAAGCCTACAGGAGCCCAGGTGGGGCCCTCGTCAGCCCAGCCGACTTCCCCCAAAGCTGCAGGGCGAGTTCGTCTGCTTGCTATGGTGGTGGTCGGCTTCGGGCTGACCTGGATTCTCGGCTACTGGATCGTCCAGGCTGAAGTTGTCGTCCTGGCCTGTCAGGTCACCGAGGCGGTGCCCGCGATCCCCGGTCTGGGGGCGCTGCTTCTGCTGCTGGCTCTCAATCCTCTGCTGCGGCGGTTGCCCTTCATTCGGGAATTGTCCACCGCCGAGTTAGTAGTCGTCTATCTGTTGGTGACGGTAGCCACTACTATGTTCGGCTGCGGAATCATCCGCTTCCTGCTTTCCGGCCTCACTGTCCCCTACTATTACTCCACCCCCGCCCGCCCTCTGGCCCAGCTATCTGCTCACATTCCCGGATGGCTGTCGCCGACCGACCCGGTCATCCACCAGTGGTTATGGGAGGCCTCGCCTTTCGGCAGTGTTCCGTGGCACCCCTGGTTGGTGCCGATAGCTGTCTGGACAGGATTCTTCGTGCTTATGGGCGGGACGCTGCTGTGCCTGGTCTCGTTGCTGTCCCGAGATTGGATTCACCACGAGCGGCTGGTATTTCCCCTGGTAAGGCTGCCTTTGGAGATCCTGGAGGGCTCGGCCGGCAGATCGTTCTTCCGCAATCCCGCCACTTGGGTTGGGGTAGGGGCGGCTGTGCTTATCAATGCCATAGATATTTTCCGAACGGTGGTATTGGGTATCGGTACAGGTGGCGGAATTCGTCTCTCTATAGGCCAGCAGGTGAAGAAGTATCCGTGGGCCGCGGTCTTTCCTATGACTGCGTTTGTGCGCCCGGGCCTGATTGGACTGGGCTATCTGGTTACCACCGAGCTTGCTCTTTCTGTGTGGCTCTTTCATATGTTCCACAAGCTGCAGGCTCTGGGGGTGGCCGCTGGCGGTTATCGGGTCAGCGGCATGCCTTTTGCCCAGGAACAGGGCCTGGGGGCCTATGTGGTTGTCGGGTTGATACTGCTGTGGAAGGGGCGGGATGCCTTCCGCCAGGCATGGCGAGGTTGGTGGAGTCGGGATGACGCTGCCGACTCCGCAGGGGAGGGCCAGCGGTGGCTGCTGGCGGGCCTGGTGGTGGGAATTGGTGGCATGCTGCTATTTATGATCACAGCGGGAATGGAGCCCTGGCTGGCGGCGTTGTACCTGGGTCTTTTGCTGCTGGTTGCGCTTACTTATGCCCGTATCCGCGCCGAAGCTGGTGTTCCTTTGGTGTGGGCCTATCCCTACGGACAGCAGTACCAGGCTATCTGGAACTTCCTGGGGGCCGAGAGGCTGACCAGTTCCGGCGCTTCGCTGGCCTCTCCCACGATCTTTGCTCTGCTGCAGGTTCTGGCCCGCGGCTACTTCCCGACTGTCTCTGGCTACGAAATTGAAGGCATAAACCTGGGGGAGCGGACGGGCGCGCGCTGGGGGGATATGGCCTGGTCTTTGCTGTTGGGGATAGGCTTTGGCGCGGCAGCCGGTTTAATCTTTCATCTGCGACCCTACTATGTCAGAGGAGCCGCTGGCCTGCGTGGGGGGATTTGGGGCTGGCAGGACGCTCAGCGAGAGTTTACCAGAGTCCTGCAGGCCGGCGCCACCCCGGAGCCAGGCCGCCTGTCCAAGATGGTAGCCACTTCCTTCGGAGGTTTGTTCGTGTTGGCCTTGACGGCTGCGCACGCCGGCTGGTTCAGCTTCCCCCTGCACCCTATCGGCTATCTGGTGGCGTGTAGTTACGGCTCACTGGTCTGGGCGCCGTTCCTGGCGGTGTGGCTTTTGAAGACTCTGATACTGCGCTACGGTGGCAGCAAGCTCTACCTGAGGGCCTTGCCTGGCTTTCTGGGCTTTGCACTGGGCCACTTTGTGACCGCTGGGCTGATCTGGGGGCTGCTGGCCGCTACCCTGGGCGGACCTTTCCTGCGCTGGGGCGTGTGGTTTGGGTGAGGTTGCTCCCGCGGGTGCTAGCTGTGCCAATTCGTCGGCTGTTACAGCACCTCGGATCTGTCTATCTCTTGGTACTCACCCGATCCTAAGGCTAGACTGTGAAGACGCAGTTTCCCTATCCGCACCCGGCGCAGCTTGATTACTGATAGCCCCACAGCCTCGCACATACGGTGAATCTGGCGGTTGTATCCGGTATGGAGGATAATGTGCAGCAGCGCAGTATTCTCGCCCGGCTGACTAACATTACCTACTGAGACCCGATCGGCCCGCAGCAGCTCTCCGTCGGCCGCGATGCCCGCGGTGAAAGTGTCAACTATTCCATCTCGATCCAGGCCCGCAGGCGGGCAGTGCACCAGCACTTCGTACTCCTTTTCGTGTTCGAAGCTGGGGTGCATCAACTCGTGGGCCAGTTGCCCGTCGTTAGTCAGCAGTATTAAACCCTCTGAATTTAAGTCCAACCGGCCTACCGGATAGACCCGGGGGCTGTCGGGCACCAAGTCGGTGACTGCTGGTCGACCGTGCGGGTCTGAGGCAGTGGATATTACCCCTGTCGGCTTATACAGTGCGTAATAAACGAGTTGTTCGGGTTCTGATGAGACTGGCTTACCGCAGACAGTAACCTGGTCGGTTGCCGGATCAACCTTCATCCCCGGCTGCGCCGGCTCGCCGTTGACCAGCACGTCCCCACAGCGAATATGCTCGTCGGCCTGGCGTCGCGAGCATATTCCCGCGTCAGCGATGAATTTGTTTATGCGCACTCTGACCATAGGGCATTCCCGATGGACCGGTAGATAGCCGACCTATGGAACCATCGCAAAGATCAGCTCGTCGGACGTATGTTGGTAAGGGGGCATCATCTCGGCAACGCACCAGCCATCGTAGCCGGGTGGCTCCCTTTTTCCGTGGTTTTTACGCTCTGGGTGTCAATTATGGCCGCGCTGGGATACGCTTTGGTTCCCTCCTATTCCATGACCAGAGCCGCGGAGATAGGGTAGAAGTAGTGGATGACAGTCCAGATGAGCAACGTCGTCCCGTGGCCGACGATCAACCCGATAACGAACGGCCGAAAGCGCCGGTAAGTGACATAGCCGCCAACCTTGGTGGCCATCCGGCCCAGCAACCAACCGCTCAGGAAGGCGAAGCCAAATCGCTCGCTGACGACGCTGGAAAAGGTCGCCGCCCAAGCCAGCGGGTGCAACGGCCACCACAGGAAGCGCGTGTGCAGCAGGTTCAAGAGCATGATTATGCCTGCGCCCAGGGCCATGTTCCCGTAGTTGCCGGCGGTGAACATGCTAGCGGGATTCTCGAGGTTTCGTGCAATGCTGTTGGGGAGGATCGTGCCCGAGTCGCGCAGCCACCAGCCCAGTGCCGGGATCCCCCGGGAGTAGATAGCGTAGAGCGAGGCTGGATGCGAAGCCACAATGCCCACTGCTAGGGCCACACATACCAGCACCAGCGCGTGACGTCGCTGGAGTGCGCCAGAACTGACCACCTTGTAGCCTTGAAAGATGCTGGCCAGGGCCAGGGAAGCTGTATCACCGATCTGGATATTAACCAGGGATAACGCCGTGATGTTGCGCGCGCCCAGCGCGCCCGCGCCAAACATCTTTGTCACGAAGTCTTGCCCTACCCACGCTGACCACAGTGGTGACCAGACCACGAATATCCCTGCTTCCGAAACCAGCCGCGAGACTACTAGGGAGCTCAGCAGAAAGATGCTGAGCATGAACAGCGCGAGTTTCCAGTCTACGCCAAGCAACCCGCAGAAGATCAACAGCCCGACGAAAGTGGCCCCAAAGCCCCAGAAGGCCACTGCTGGCCTCACCAAGTCCTGTCCCTCAGCATCTTCACTCTTTCCCTGTTTCTGCGCACATCGGCCCACCGTGCGCAGATAGGTATCTCGCAAGCTCCTGCGCGCTAGCCAAACAGTCGATAGCCCAAGCAACAGGTAGGAACCGACGCCCACATCCCCGAAGAATGGTACGTGCTGCGTGTATCCGGTGGCGTTGCGCGCCACGCGCAGCATGTTCTTGAGCACCCAGAAGAACCATAAGCTGAACCCTATCTCCCCGGGTAGCAGATAGGTGATCCCAATTGCGTCGAAATAGATATTGAAGCGTAGCCCGTTGAGCTCATTCCACGGCCGGCCCCCGAAGACTTGGGGCAGTTGTGGGCGGAGGTCTATTAGCGTCATGGTGGGGTAGTGGTAGTGCAAAGCGTTCCAGGAGTAGACACAAAAAGGAATCAGAAAGGCTGCCCAGAACAGTCCACTCTTGAATACCCTGGGCACGATTTCTTGGCCCTGATATTTCACCAACTCCACCGGGATCGTCGCCAGCGGAAAGAGCATGCGCTGTCGCTCTATCCACTGCCGCTGAAACAGACTCGCCAGAAAGACGTAATTGAGCATGAGCAGCACGAAAAACGTGCTCCATACGGCCAGGGGCACCACCCAAGCCTGCCACGGAAAGCTTGCGGCCGAGGGCATTCCCAGAAAGGCCCATTTGACCGCCGGCGCCTCCGCCGAGAGCGAAGGCACCGTCCAGGCCGGGATGTATTCAAAGAACATCTCTCGCCAGCGGTTCTCTGGACCAACGTAATACGCCGGACCAACCAGCGAGGTGTACAGATAGGTCACGAGTTGCTGTCCGGGGAAACCCGCCATGACCAGCACAGCCAGGTACACATAAAGAATCTGCCCCGGGGAAAAAGCCAGCCGTCGCCGGCACAATCGCGTGAAGGCGTTGACCACGAGCAGGAGTAGCAGGCCTATGAGCGCCGCGCGGGGTAGGTGGCCATACCCTATCAGGTCATAGCGAACCAACGCGGAGACGGCTCCGCCTGCCGCCACAGAGATAACGAGAACCAAGGCGACGATCGCTGTTCTGGTGGAGAGGGGTTCACCGTTCATCTCAGATTTACCACACAAAATTGCTGTAGAAGAAATGCTTTCAGAGACTACTCGCCTGGTCGGTTGCCGGATCAACCTTCATCCCCAGCTGCGCCGGCTCGCCGTTGACCAGCACATCCCGACAGCGAATATGCTCGTCGGCTCTGCGCCGCGAGCATATTCCCGCGTCAGCGATGAATTTGTTTATGCACACTCTGGCCATAACACATCCCCAGTGGATTGGCAGCTATCACCTTCCGCCTCGCCCAGGTGCGCTTGCCGCAGTTGTCGCCAACCACTTGCGGTCGGCACACGGCTGAGGTAGTGACTGCCTTATGGCCGCAGCACCCGGCAATTTCAGGGAGCCATCGCAAAGATGCGGTCCATTGCCCGGGAGGTGGCGTAGATCAGCTCGTCGGGCGCATGCTCATAGGGCGGCATCATCTCGGCAGTGCACCAGCCGTCGTAGCCGACCTCGTTGAATGCCGCCATTACCTCCGGCCAGTTGACATCGCCTTCCAGTAGGTCGCAGAAGCCGTTTATGGTGCCGACGCTGCGCTTGAAGTCCTTGAAATGGACGCGGACGATGTGGTCGCCGAGGATGCGGATCCACTGCTCGGGAAAGCCCGTGGACATCATGTTGCCGACGTCCATATAGAAGCCGACTCGCTCGCTGCCGACCTCCTCGATGAAGCGGAGCATCTCCAGGGGGCTGAGCAGGAACATATTCCAGACATACTCCAGGCCCATTGACACTTCCAGCTCCTCGGCAAAGGGAGCCAGTTGCTTCATCGCGGCCACCGCTCGCCCGTAGGCAATCTGGTATGGAACAATGGGGGAGTTGGGTATGAAGCTGGCATGGACACAGCCGGGGATGGCCAAAACTCCATCCACTCCGACCATGTGTGCTCCGCGCAGTAGCGCCTCGGTGACCTGCGTGGCCTGGTTGCGTTCTTCGGGATCGTCGGCGGTCAGTGAGTATTTCCAGTACAGGCCGCAGGCAACTCCCGAGATTTCGATGCCCACCCGGCGGGCCGTCCCCACCACGCGGGGAGCATCTTCCTGCAACGACTGCATACACAGTAGTCCCAGGTCACTTTGCGAGCCTTGCTCGTCGTCCTCGTTGAGGCCTATCTCAAAGCCCTCGAATCCGGCCTCCTTGGCCAGTGACATCCTGTCCCGTAGCGGCATATCGGCAGGAAATGACCATTCGCTGATGCTCTTGCGCATACAGATCCCTCCTTAGATCAATTTTTGGCAATCTGCCAGCGGCCCCTCGCGCCTCTCGCCCGCATAACTCAGTCAACGGCGACAACTTCGCCGCTTTGAGCCGACTTGTGTTCGGCCAGTACCAGCTTGACGGCTTCTCGAGCTGACTGCGGGGTAACGCGCTGTGGCGGCCGGTCGTTCTCGATGCAGTCGACAAAGTAGGCTATCTCCCGCTCGTAGCCGGTCTGCTCGGCATAATCCGGCGAATAGGGCTCGCCCTCGGCGGGGTAGAATGTCAGGGGCGGGTCCTTGGCCAGCGACAGTTCCAATAGGCCCTTATCGCCCAGCACCTGAAAACCCATCTCAAAGGGTACTGACTGGGGCATCGCCCAGCCGCCTTCCGCAGTGCAGACGAGGTCGTCGTATAAATAGGTGGTGAAGACGTGGTCGGCCTTTTCGCCGCTGGTTACTACATTATTGGCCTGGGCCATCACCGCATGCGGACGGCCGAACAGTGCTAGGATAAAGTCGGCATCGTGGATATGCAGGTCCATCAGCGCTCCACCGCTCAGTTCAGTGTCCAGGACCCAGCCGCCCTCGGACCACATCGGAGTAGGCGATAGGCGAGTGAACTTGGCCGAGGCTACCCGGCCTAGATCGCCGTTGCTCACCATCTCAGCAAGCACCTCGTATTCGGGCCAAAAGCGAAGACACTGGCCGACGAACAGCATACCTCCAGTCGCCTCGGCGGCTGAAATCATCCGGTCGCAGTCTTCCACACTGCGGCCCATCGGCTTTTCTACAATACAGTGGCAGCCCGCCTCCAGGGCGGCTACCGATACATCGGCGTGTCGGTAGGTCGGCACGCACACGTCCACGCAGTCGAGCTGCTCGTTGTCCAGCATATCATCTACGCAGACATATCGGGCCTGGGCAGACAGATCCAACTCGGTGGCGTCTCCGATATTGCCACCCACGGCGGGAGCTACTTCAGCAACTTTGTCGGGATTCTCATCGCAGACCGCCACCAGTTCAACATTTTCCAGAGCCTGGTGGATAGCAAAATGCTGCTGACCTATAAAGCCCATTCCGACTAGTCCCATCCGAATCATCGTAGTTTCCTCCCATCATCTCGGCGCTAGGTTGTCCTCCATACATCATATTCGCCGGGCGGCCGCTGGAATCCTTCACGACTTTGCCTGCCCGGCCGCACCTGTCAACTCCAGCCAGCGTCTGACCACTGCGGCGACTGCCTCCAGAGCTTTGACCATCTGCAGGGGCATCCATAGAGTATCATCAGGGTCAGCAAATCGCGCGGCCAAGTCTGACCGGAAGGCATGTCCCAGAGCGCTGTCCACATTGAACTTGGCAATGCCTAGGCCGATAGCCCGCTGGATAGCCTGCTCGGGGGTGCCCGACCCGCCGTGCAGTACCAGGGGTATATCCACCAACTTGCTGATCTGCCTCAGCCGCTGGAAGTCAAGGTTGGGCCGTTCAGCATAGACCGGGATTTCCCATTTGTCTGTAGTCCACTGATAGATTCTTCGAATCTGTCGTCAATTCCTTCTCATGCTGGCAACGTAAGCGCAAACGTCACTGGAAGATTTTTTGGCCGGCATAGTGAATGACTTTCGCCCCGATATTGATCAACTTAACCTGGATGCTGTGCAGAGACCAGTGTTGAACACTGCCCGGCAGCGTTAAACCCCGCAGGAAGTTGCCTGGATTGTACGCCAAGACAAACCGGGCTAATCTGACTCGATTGGCTACAAAACGATGACAGACCGAATTTCTCCTGTTAGAAAGAACTACTTTTACGATCGTGCCCAGGATGAAATGATGCCGTGGCGGCGCCCACTGCCGACTTGCACCTCTCTTGGGATTTACTCTTGTAAGCTACTCTTGTATGCTTTCAAGCCCTCATATTCCTTTTCAACCATGTGTGCAAGTCTGCTCTCGCGGTCCACTTTGCATATCTCCTCCAAAACTCCGGTTATGCCATTCTCTTCGAGCATTCGTGCTAATTCCTTTGCCTGCTGGTCCCGGGGATCATCATAGAAAAACACAGCGGCAATTCCAGTGGATATGTGGGATGGACAGATTCCATAAGACAGAGCCAAATTGGCTGGCTTGATGAATCGGTCAGTAGGTCCAAGTTTGCTGATCGGGTTCCTCGCTACCCTGGAGACGGTGTCTTGGAGAGCTTCATTTCTCGTCCTTTTGATGAGTAGAGCACAGTATCTTTGGATGTTGTGTTCAGAAAAGCCATACCTCTTGCGCACAGCCACACCCGATTCCTTCAACGCTCCCGAAATAATATGCCCAATCCACTCATCGTTGATTGCTTCATGCATATATTGATAGCCTTTGAAATAGCCCAGGTAGCCGCACATAGCGTGGCCAGTATTATGAAGATAGAACTTTCGTTCGAAGCGTGCTTGTTCATTTTCTACCACCTCTAAGCCGTTGATATTGGGTATCTCACCACGAAAACCATATTTATCTACTGTCCACTCACCCAAGTCTTCTGTAATGATTAGCAGGGGATCTCGTTTTTTCAATTCTTCATCTATGCCGGCCACTATTCGCGAAAGCGTAGCGTCGGGGAAACCAACGTGTTCTTCTACATACTGGACTTCTGCAGCGCTCATATCCTCTATGACGAGTTTCTTGAGAGATGTCGAGCTTTCGGGCATATTCTCGCAGGCGATAACATTAAGAGGCTCTTTGATACTTCTTGCAATCCGCTGTGTAACGCCTTCAGCAATGAGAGGTGCCACAAACGGTATATTACCGGGTCCTACTGTAGTTATGACCAGTTGTGCGCTAGCTATTTCTCGAGCTATCTCCGCTTCTTGTGCGCTTTGCAGAGCACCTACGTGACTTACGGTCAAATCCCGCGTTTCATCGCCAATCAGCCTTATTGTGTATTCTTTTGCCTGGTTCAGCAACGAGACTAACTCCGCATCTGCATCTACAAATACTAAGTCGTAGCCGGACTGTTGCAGCAGAGGAGCCATGTAGCCCCTTCCAATATTTCCGGCACCAAATACTACTGCCTTAGATGTCCCTGTTGTCATTATCTTTCCTCCGGGTTTATCACGACTTTCATACCTGCTGCACTTTCTACGATGTTGAATGCTTCCTCAATCCTGTCCAACGGAAATCTGTGCGTAATAAATGCTGAGGGGTCTATCTTTCTCGTCGAGAAAAGCTCAAGAGCTGCCTTGTGTTGCCGTGCCGTCGAGCCGTGGGCACCATGGAGGAGAATCTCCTTGTAATGTATGATGTTGCTATCGATTTGGATGACAGAATCAGTCCTGGGCAATCCTCCAAAGAAGTTTATCCTGCCTCGTTTGCTCACCATCTCGAGCGCTTGCTGTTGCGCTGTCTTCGATGGTGCTGCCACAATCACCACATCGGCACCTATACCCTCTGTCACCTCTAACACTTTTTCGACAGTATCTTCCCTGCTAGCATCAATGTAAACATCGGCAGCAAATCCTCTGGCGATCTCCAGCCTTTGCTCGGATAGCTCGCTCAGAATTACTCTATTAATTCCCTGGGCCTTGGCCAAGGCAACATGCATACAACCTATAGGACCCGCACCTATGACTGCCAAGGTATCTTCTTGGTCAATACTAGAAAGCTCCTGTCCATTGATTACACAGGCCAACGGCTCAGATATACAGCCCTCATCGTAGGATAAGTTCGCAGGTATGCGAAGCACATTTCCCGCTTTCAAAGCAGGCGCCGGGATGATCATGTATTCGGCAAATCCGCCAGGATAGTTGTGCCCTATCCCTATCAAGTTGTTGCAGATATTGTAGAAGCCTCGTTTGCAGAAATGGCAATTTCCGCAAGGGATGCTGGGGGCTATCGTCAGCCTATCGCCTTCCTGAAAATCTGCCACACCTGGGCCTACTTCTACAACTACGCCAGCTATTTCATGGCCCACAATCTGTGGCGGCTTCACCATGGAATGCCCAGAATGATAAATGCGGACGTCACTGCCACAAACAGCACACGACTTTACATTAACTAAGAGCTCGTCTTCCTCAATCTGCGGATCTGGTACCTCTCTTACCGCGATTCTCTCTATACCTTCCAATACTGCGGCTTTCATCGTCGTTACCTCAGCAAGTGAATAGCCGGAATTTGCCATTTGCCTGTAGTCCAGTGTTGCATTCTCCGAATCTGTCATCACTTCCTTCTTATGCTGGCGAGGTAAGCACAAGAATCAAGAATTCACAGCCTTGCCAGTCAACTTGACATTCTCGGCAAAGGGCCAGTCGGAGGCGTCCAGCATCAACGACGACCTTGCGCAGGTCTGCTGGCAGATGGTGCGGTGGATTCAGCAGCTGCGCGCGGCTCTGGGCGACTGATTGCTCGGCAGTCCCGGCCTCTGACTTGGCGGGCAGTTGACCGCCGGCCCTCGCTGTGGTACAGTCCGTCCAAAATCTTCAAGGGATACCGTGACTCCTCTCGCTATTATTCTGGTTCTATTTTCGGCTGTCTGTCATGCTGGCTGGAACTACCTCAGTCATGGCTTTCGGCGCCCACTGGTGGCTATGTGGTTGATGACGGGCACCGGCCTGCTGCTGTATTTACCTGTTTTCATATTTACCTCCCGCTCGCTTGTCTTGACCCCGATACTGGCTATCCTGATTCTGATCTCCGGCCTGACCAAGTCCGGCTACTATATCACCCTGGCTACGACCTACAGATATGCGGACCTGTCTATGGGCTATCCGCTGTCGCGTACCGGCATCGTTTTGATCCCCATCTGGGCGTATCTGTTTTTGGGTGAGAGGATATCTGCGCTGGCGGGTGTAGCCATTATCGTTATCCTGGCTGGCATATATTTGGTCAATGTTAGGGCGACCGACCCATCAGCTCACTCCGGCGACCGTCACCGCGGCAGATTGGGACTATGGGCTGCTCTGGCGACGGCTTTGTTGATTTCAGTCTATTCGGTAATAGATAAGAGGGCCATGGACGCCCCGCAACTGGGGCCGATCAACTTTCTGTTTGCCATGTTCGTGCCGACGTGGCTGGGGATAACTCCTTATGTGCTGGCAACTAATCGGTGGGCTGAGATCAAACAGGAAATCAGCGGCAAAATGGGCAAATTGGTCCTTATGGCTCTGTTTGATTTCACTGGCTACGGGGCGGTGTTGGCGGCTATGGAGCTCAGCAAAGTCAGCTACATTCTGGCTCTGCGCCAGACCAGTGTGGTACTGGGCGCGATTATGGGGGCGACGCTACTGGGCGAGAAGCACGGCATCAGTCGCGTGGCGGGTGCGGTGATCATATTCTTGGGAGCATTCTTGGTTTCAATTAGCAAGTAAGACCTGAACCGGCAATAAGGAGGCCACAGACTATGCCCAATCCCTTCTCGGGCGACGGCGACTGGTACAAGGGGAATCTGCATACCCATACAACTGTCTCAGACGGAGAACTAAGCCCCCAGGAGACGATCCGCACCTATGCTGAGGGGGATTATGACTTTCTGGCGCTGACCGATCACAGAGTTGTGGTCGACTATGATGATCTTGACCCGCACGGGGTGACTCTCCTTACTGGCTGTGAGCTGGATGGTGGCCGTGGCGAGCTTGGCCAGGACCTGCACGTGGTCGCCCTGGGTCTGGATGCGGCCCCGCAACTGCCCGACAGCTCTGATTTTGCCGAGATGGTGGTGGCCATCTCCGGCGAGTGCGAATTATGCTTTGTAACCCATCCATTCTGGTCACTGATCGAAGCCAGCGATCTACTGGGCTTGCAGGGCCACGTGGGCATTGAGGTCTACAACGCCACCTGCCAGCATGATTGCGGGCGGGGTTCGGCAGAAATGGTCTGGGATATTCTGCTTGCCCATGGCCAGCGCCTGTGGGGTTTTGCGGTCGACGATGCTCACTGCAGCGAAGATTACTGCCAGGGCTGGGTATGGGTCAGGTCAGCAGAGAACAGTGTAGCAGCGATACTCGAGGCCCTGAAAGAGGGGCATTTCTACGCCTCCAATGGGCCGCGGATATATGATGTTGCAGTCGAAGGCGAGCAGGTCTGGGTGCGTTGTTCGCCCTGTCGGCAAATCGCAGTGGTCGAGGCCAATCTCGGCGGGGGATTCAGCACCGACCGCTTGGCCGCCCAGCCACCCTTCGAGGAAATTCGTCTACCGTACCACCTTGCCGCGCGGCCCTTCCGCGTTGAGGTCGTTGACGACCAGGGACACAAGGCCTGGACTAATCCCTTTTTCCCGGACGAGGTTGCCTCCCAAGCGAGTATGGAGTGAGGTGTTCGGTAGGTAATTGCACGAAGGGTGGCGAATAGTATTCGTGTTAGTTTAGTTTGGTGTTGCTGCGTGGGGCAATGAGGTCTGTGATTACGAACTCGGATTGCGACAACGAAACTGTGACGGCCGCTGCCGTTGCCGAACTCATCGAAGGCTTGGCTATGAAGCCCAGGTCCGACGAAGGCTTCAAGTTTGGCAATCCTCACGCACCGATCAAAGGCGTATTGGTATGCTGGATGTGTACTCTGGCGGCCATCGAGCGGGCAGTTGCTGAAAAGTGCAATATGATTGTCTGCCACGAAGAGATGCACTATCCGTATGCAGCCTTCCAGCCAGGTCTGGAGAAGTACTTGACCTGGACGGTGAATCGGCGGCGCATCCAGGCCCTCTCCCAGGGCGAGATAACAGTCTACCGCGCCCACGGTATGCTTGATCACTACTGTATTCTGGACGATTTTGCTGCGGAGTTGGGTTTGGGCAATCCCGCGGTGAGCGAGGGGTTTTATCGTATCTACGATATTGAGCCGCGAACTGTCGCCCAGCTTGCTGAGCAGGTCAAGCAAATTATGGATATGGACTGTGTGCGGGTAACTGGTGATCCGGCGCGGGAGGTCAGCCGCGTCGGCCTGCCTTGGGGGGGTCTGGGGCTTTCTGTTAATATAAGCTTTATTGAAGGGCTGCTGGCCTACCGCCCCGATGTGCTGATTGCCGGAGAGACCGATGAATACGCAATGTTCTATTGCCTGGACGCCGATGTGCCGCTCATTGAAACCAGCCACGTGGCCAGCGAGAACTTTGGCCTGGCCCACTTTGCTGATGATCTCGCGTCGGCTGTGCCCGAAATCAGGGTGGTCTTCCATCGCTGTCCGGTGCCCTGGAATTAGGGCTGAGGGCAGGAAGGTCCTCGACTTGTGACGAAGGAAAACTGCAATAAAGCCAAGGATATGTTATAATTAGCAGCAAAGACGGTCCGGTTGATCTGCGAGGCCGGACGCCACTGTTGGAGGGGAGTTGACTGTGGTGCAAGACAGTACCAGGCGGCAGATAACCTGGGTTATAGTAGCGGGCCTTGTCGTGATACTGATCATCTTCATTGCCTATAGGCGCACGGCGGTGGAGCGGGCGCTGAACAAGCTGGCTACGGGCAGTCCTGCTCAGCAAGTCGCGGCGGCAGCGGGCTTGATTAGAGAAGGACGGCTGGCCACTGCTGTCGAGGAAGAACCACGCTGGGTGCAAGACCGGGCGGTGGCTGCTGCCTTGCGGGTGGGCAGCCCTAAAGCCTTTCGCCTGCTGGTGAAGATGATACCTCTGGTTGACAAGCCAGTTGCCGACGAGATCAAGGCAAGCCTGGCCATGGTTGGAGCGCGGGCCGCCGGTGCGGTGGCTCAAGAATTGTCCAACCAGGACGTTCTCATCCGGGAGGCAGCCTCCGGTGTACTGGCGGGAATTGGTGCGCCTGCCCAGCCTTCGTTGATGCCCATGGTTGGTGTCTATAACGATGATACGCGAGCTGCGGTCACGGCTGCTTTGACTGGCATCGGCGAACCTGCCATCCCCTCATTGATAGAAATCCTCCAGCAGGCCAGTCCCGGCCCGGAGCAATCGGCGGGCGAGTTTGTGCGCAGCCAGGAGACCGCTTACGCAGCGCTCAACGGCATAATGGTGAAGAGTCTGGCGCCGGCAATGAACCAGTTGCTGACTAGCGAGGATGCCGCCGTCCGCGAGAAAGCGGCGCGACTGATGGGCGTCATCATTGACCAGACCTCCAAATCTTTTGATCACCCGGCCGTTGCTGAGCCTATCCCGCTGGTTGTGCCAATCCCTCTGGAAGATGCTCTTACCACGGTGGGTCCGCTGATGACACACCTGGCGGACGATCCTGACTGGCGAGTGCGTCGGCAGGCGGCGCTGGCGCTGGGTAAGCTATTGTCGGCCGGTGATCAGCCCAGAATTGTCAACGCTCTGGTTGGCGCTCTCGGTGATTTCAGAACAGATGTCAAGGCGGCGGCAGCGACTGCACTCGGTCAGATCGGAGCAGTCCAGGTCGCCCCGGTCCTGGCGGAGACACTCATAGAAGACCCAACAGGTGCTGTCCCTGAATTGCAACTGGCCCTGCGCCGACTGGGAGCGCCCGCTATTTCTGCCTTGTCCCCGGCCCTAAGCTCGGGCAACGCGGAGACCCGCCGCCTGGCCACTGAAATACTGGCCGGCATCGGAGGGCGCCAGGTGGTTGCCCCGCTAGCGGTGCGGCTGGCCGACGCTAGCCCCGCTATTCGCCGGTTAGCTGCTGAGACTCTAGGAAGTATGACGGAAGATATGCTCACGGCGGCCAGCACCCCGGAAGTTGTTGACCAAATGCTCACCGCACTGGGCGACCGCGACTGGCAGGTCTATCACGCTGTCCGTCAGGCATTGGCCCGAATTGGCCGGCCGGCAGTCCCTGCACTGATCAATAAATTGGCCACCGGCGATCTGCGCAGCAAATATATGGCTCAGCAGGCGCTGGTTGATATCCGTCTCCCGGCCATCAAGCCACTGCTTAGCGCGTTAAGCTCTCCGAACCCCGACGTCCGTCACTGGGTGGCGACGACTCTTGGCAAGATTGGTCCTGCCGTAATTGCTCCTATCAGCAACTTGCTCAACGATCCCACCCAGCCCGCTGAGGCTCGTGCCTCAGCCATTAGAGCTGTGGGCTACACCGAGTCTTCGGCTGCAACTGATCTGCTCAAGGCAGTCAAGGCCACTGTGCCGCAGGTCCGCATTGCACTGCTGCGGGCAGTCAGTGAGATCCGGGATGCGGCCACCACTGAACTGCTTGTGTCGGGGCTGACCGATTCCAGCCCGAGGGTGCGTGAAGTGGCCTATGCCCTGCTGAAAGATTGGCAGTTAGGCGAGGTTACCGAATGCTTGCAGCAAGTCCTGCAGGAAGGAGACGAGGATGCCCGCCGCCGTGCGGCCATAATCTTGGCCTATCACACCTCGTCGGAGGCAAATCGCCTGCTTTACGACGTGATGGGGGGCGTGGCCCCACCCGAGGGGAGCCAGACTGTGGTGGAAGTACTCACCGAGACTATCGAAGACACCACCGAGGACCAGGCTCTGCGGCGGGCGGCAGTCAAGAATCTCGGCTCGGTGGCCACGCTGTCATCTGTCTCAGTGCTCAAGGACCTGTTGACGCCGGGTGGGCCGTTCGTCTTTGAAGCTGCCCAGTCCATGGCCCAGATCGGGGTGCGGGCTGCAGCGGGGGCCAAGCAAGAGGCCGGGATGAATGAGGCCACCACCCAACTGATAACTGTGCTGAAGGAAACTGAGAACGAGGAACTGCGAGCGCAGGTCGCCGGTGCGCTGGCTACCATGAAGGAGCTGCCAGTAGCTGCGCTGATAGACGGTCTTCGCACCTATCCTGATGAGGTCAAGCCCTGGGCAGCCGGCATCTTAGCGGCAATCGGCGAGCCCGCCACCGATCCCACACTTTCGGCCAGAGCTAAGAGCTTTGCCCGAGGCGGTCAATACACCGGTGGCTGTGAAAGAAAACGCCGACCAGTCGCTGATCAAGAAGAGGACAAGCAGCATCGGCTGTGGTGTGTGGCGGTGCTCGATGCTATTGGTAGCCAGTCGGCCACTCGGCTAATTAACTATTTGCCCGACGAAGAGAAGCCCGACCAATCCCGGATTGACCAAGTGCATAGCATCAAAACGCGCATCCTGAGCCGCAAGTGAACCGGGCTCATCGCTGATAGCTGGTAACCCAGCCGTCTTACAAAAAGGAGAACCAGATGTGGGCCAACGGACGACACTTATCACTATAATCATTGTATTGGTCGCTGCCGGGGGGTATTTGCTGACTTATGCCCAGCGGCTTAGCAAGACGACGGAGTGGCTTGAGCAGATGTCGGGAGTAGACGACAAACAAGCTACCAAGGCGATGGAACAACTGGTTGCCCAGGGTAGCAGCGTCTACCCGCGTATAGCCAAGCATGCTCAGAATATAGATGCCCATGTGCGCCGCCGTGGCGCGGTGGTGCTTGGCCAGCTCGGCCAACCTCGGGCCGCTGAGGTGCTTATGCCTATGCTCGATGACTCAGAGCCGCCCGTGAGAGCTGCTGCGGCCGAAGCATTGGGGCGGCTGGGGGCCGATGACAGTGCCAGCAAACTGGCACAGTTAGTCGCCAGCGACACCGAAGAGTTGGCCGTCCGCATCAGCGCAGCGCGCGCCCTGGTCTCTTTGGCCGCGCAAACGGCAGTATCCCAATTGGCCCAGGCGCTTGCGTATCGCCCTGTTGTGGGCGAAGACCAGCAGGACGATTCCTGGCTGCTACGGGCAGAGGCGGCCCGGGCACTGGGCGCAACCGCCGCCCCGGAAGCTATCAGGGCTCTGTCTGATGAGCTTACCGGCGATGAAGAGCCCAATGCTCGAGTACGCGCGGCAATGGCTTATGCCCTGGGCGACGGGATGACTAAGACTGGATCACCCGAGGAGGGCACCGCGCCAGCCCTTGATGCCTTGATTCAGGCTGCTGGCGACGAGGTGGGGGACGTCCGCGTTGCGGCAGTAAACTCACTGCTGCGCGTCTCATGGCCGCGCGAAGACAGTGATAGAGTTGAGCAGGCACTCACACAAGCTCAGTCCGACCCGCACTATTGGGTCCGATATGCTGTGGCCCCAGAGTCGTAGGCGGCCGGCAGACCGTCCCTTCGGAGAGGATCGTCAATGACGCATAGAGCCAAACCAGGTATCGTTGTAGCGGTTGGAATCATCTTTGTCGGCCTGATGGCTGGCTGTGCCGTCGATCCCATCGAAGAGCTCAGCCGCAGGATTGAATCACCGCGGGCAACTACTCGGGAGCAGGCGATTATCGCCCTGGCGAATTTGCGGGACGGGCGGGCAATTGAGCTGCTCAGTGATGCTCTGGCCAAAGACGAAGAGCTTCATGACAACGTAGCAGTGGCGCTGGTCAAGCACGGTCGACGGATCCCGGTAGCTCGCGAGACCAATCCGGTGATTGAGCAGGTCAGTAAGGTTGTCAAGAATACGCATATAGGTGAGCAATTTCGGGCGCGAGCCCTCTGGGTTCTAGGCGAAATTGGCGACCGCCGCAGCAAGCCGCTGCTGCAGGAAGTGGCTGCTGGTGCGTTGGCTGATGCCCAAAAGCCAATTATGGTGCAGCAGGCCGTCGAGGCCCTCGAGAAGCTGGGCTTCGACAGCGCAGGCCGCAGCTATGAATTGCCGATGGGGTCGCTGGCAGAAGATCTCGAGGTCATTCGGCAGATATCAGAGATGAAACCACCACCGCCCACGTGAAGGTGGCTTGATCATCGATTGGTGCACACCCCTATCATTTACTACTTGTTCGATTGCTCGTATGGTTGACTGCTGCTGGTTCGCTGGTGTCAGTCACCTCGGGGACGGCAGTGGGCCTGGAGCTGGCCTCGCCGGCGGGCTTGTCAGCCGAGTATGCTGAGAAGTCACCTCTGGCTCTGCAGGAGCAAGTTCGTCCCAGCTACTCTTCGTCATGGGAAGCTCTGCTGGCAGGTTTTCCCGCCAGCCAGCCCGGTGACGCACTCACCGGATATGACGCAGCAGGGCACACCGTATATACGGCCCGCGCCGGCCTGCCCATCCTCAGCGCACCCTGGATTCAGTATCAGTATCCTCTTGATAGTGGCCAACAGTGGCAGATGTCGGCCCAGATCTGTCCTGGCTTTCTCCCCGAGATCTATCCCGGTCGCAGTTGGGATGAGATGTGCCGTCAACGTTATCTGACCTCTCCCTGGCTGGAGCAGCGTGGCTGGGCGAATCCGTTTCGGATTGCTGCCGAGGAGGTAGAGCGGTGGAATCAGGATGAGGACGCCGCCTGGCAGCGCGCACTGCTGGCTGCCGCCTACTGGTGGACGCACAAGGACCATCCCACCGTCGGTCGGGATACGTTGCTGGCTACCCTTGGCCGACAGCACTACCAATCTCGCGACCTGGTGATTGAGCATGTAGCTCCGAGAGTGCTTGATTTGCTGCCTCCGATGGTAAGCGAAGTGACCGTAGGCGAGCACGAGGTTGCGGTGGATCTGCGGGTCGAGAGCAATACCTCCTTCGATTCAACGAGCTCTGTGGAGTCATTACTGCTCCGTGCTGCGAAGCGAGGTCTGGGCGCTGTAGTCATTGCCGACCGCAACCGGATTGGCGGCGCCCAGCGGGCCCAACGGATAGCAGACAGGCTGCGAGCCGCAGGGAAGCTGCCGGCTGATTTTCGGGTGATCATCGGGGAGTACATAGATACTACCAGCGGCGGTGTGCTTGGTTTGTTCCTGGACGAATGGGTGCCCGAAGGTATGACGATGGGCAAGACCGTGGAGATGATTCACGACCAGGACGGGCTGGCAATTCTGGCCCATCCCGGGGTGGCAGGTGGCCCGCGTGTGTTGCGCCAGATGCCCTTTGACGGCTACCTGATTCAGGCTGGCCTTTTCGAGATGTTCCGCACTCTGCAGATCCTATACGACCCCGCACTGGCCGACAAGCCCGCCCTTTACGCCAGTAATAGCCCCTATGCGGCCGCGGTTGGCCTGCCATACACCGCAATTGAGACCAGTGACAACACCACCGAAGGCCTGCGTCGGGCCCTGGCCGACGGCCGTGCGTATGCCGCTGGTGGCACCTATCTGCCCTGGATGATGGCCGCCACCATAAAACCCATCGGACAGATAGAGACCGTGCTAAATCATTATTTCGTCGTGCACGACGAATTGGAACGGCAGCTTCAGCAGTTGGTGAAGGCTGACAATGTCATCCTGCGCACTAGCTGGGACCGGGAACTGCAGGGTTGGATGGGGCTGGATCGGCTGGGCTCTGGCCTCAGGCGGATTGGTAACCGCAGTTCGCCGCTGCTGGAGCTGCCGCAGTTGGAGAGGCTCGCGCTCGAGTATTCCTACTTCCAGCTGAGCTACGGCGATGGCGACGACCTCTTCTCGGTGAGGGCACGATACATTTGGTAGCCGGCCTCATCCTTGACTATCTTGCGGCAGAGAGTATGATGTATAGGTACAAAGAAGCATCGGTCGGAGTAGGGCGATGGACAGAGAGAGGTGAGTCGGTGCCTGATTTCCTGCGAAAACTGTTATTGGCGATGGTCCTGCTTTGCGCCGGTCCCACTGGGACAGCACTGGCGCAGACCACTGGCCAAACTAATCTGAGGTATGAGAACTGGGAGGAGGCCAGCGCCCAGGCCCAGAAGAGCGGCAAGCCAGTGTACGTTTACGTCTGGGAATATCCCCGTATGTCGCGTGAGGACTGGGCGAGGGTCCGCGAGCACAATGCCTGTTATCAGATGGGTCAGTCCACGCTGGCAAACCAGCAGGTAAAGAGCCTGTTGCGTGACTACGTATTGTGCGCTTTGGAAGTCCACGTGCCGCCCAACCGTCAGTTTATACACAAACACGCGCCGGGACTGCTGCCTGACGCAGATGAGGAACAGGCGGGCTTTTCGGCCTACCGGTTGCCCTTTCATCTGTTCTTCGACAGCTCTGGGAAGAAGGTTTTCCAAGTCTACGGATACATCCCCACGCAGTGGTTTGTACAGACCCTGGAAGCCGTTCAACTGCTTATTAAGGGACAGGGTGCAGAAAACGATAAGCTTAAGCAGGCCCGAGCTTATGCCCGGCTGGGTCATATCTGCCTGGAACTGGAACTACACGAAGAAGCTAAGAAGCACCTGGAGCGCACCCGCCAGTTAGACCCCGACAACAAGACTGGCGCCAAAGCCGACGCTGAGCTGGATTTAACCATAATCTCGATACCAGATGTTCCGGCGAAGGCCTATCGGGCACTTGAGAGCTACCTCGATGATCATCCCAACTCTGCTCGCCGCACCGAGGTGCGTTACTTTCTGGCGGTGGCCCAGTATTGGGCGGGGGATGAGAGCCGGGCAATCCGAATACTTGAGCAAATTGAGCGTATACGAGAGCCTGGCTCCGTGGAGGAAAGACGCTGGATTGAACATGCAGTAGTGCTGCTGCAGCAGTTGCAGGTCCAGTAGTAAAGCAGCCGCCAGGATGCCACGCATCCCAGCGGTTAGTGATTTCGGCACAGACACTAAACGGAACCATTGTCACGGTAGTGCGTCTAATAGAACGCATTATGTAGGAAACTCAGGCTGATATGATGACCCAGGATTTAGAAAATCGACTAGAGGAGCTGCACGAGACGCTGCAACAGGTTGGCGATCGTCTTTGACCTGGCGGCCCACCGTGGGCAAATAGCGAAACTTGAAAACCGCACCAAAGAGCCGGACTTCTGGGACGATCCGCCCGGCGCACAACAGTTGATGCAGAAGCTCAGTGCCTTGCGCGGTACCGTCGAGCCGTGGGAAGAGCTTAGCCAGAGGCTGGAAGACTACCAGGTGCTCTTGGAGTTGGCTGCCGAAGAGGACGATGAGTCGGTCGCTCAAGAGGTTTGTGATGGCCTGGATGCTGCCGAAAAGCAGCTCGAAGAACTGGAACTTGCGGCTATGCTCGGCGGCAAGTATGACACAGAGAATGCCATCCTGACCATAACGGCGGGGGCGGGAGGCACCGAGGCCTGTGACTGGGCCGAGATGTTGCTGCGTATGTACCGCTTGTGGGCGGACGATCATGACCTTGAGTTCCAGGTCATCTCTTTCGTCGAAGGTGACGCGGCCGGCTTTCGCAATGTCACTGCCCGCGTGGCGGGGTCTTACGCGTTTGGCTATCTGAAAGCCGAGAGTGGCGTCCATCGGCTGGTGCGCATCTCGCCCTTTGACAGTTCCAAGCGCCGCCACACCAGCTTTGCCTCGGTTGATGTGATACCGGAGGTCGAAGAAGACCTCGAGGTGGATATCAATCCTGAGGAGCTGCGCATCGAGACATTCCGGTCCGGCGGTGCCGGCGGCCAGCATGTTAACAAAACCGATTCGGCGGTGCGCGTCACCCACGAGCCGACGGGCATCACCGCGCAATCGCAGGCCGAGCGCTCCCAACATGCTAATCGGCGTTTCGCTCTGCAGGTACTGCGTGCCCGCCTGGCCGAGCGCCAGCGTCAGCAGCGCTCGGAGGAGATGGACCAGATTCGCGGCAGCAAACAGGATATTGCCTTTGCCAGCCAGATTCGGTCGTATGTCATGCAGCCATATACAATGGTCAAAGACCATCGCACTAATGTCGAAGTGTCCCGGGTAGAAGCGGTACTCGACGGAGACCTTGACGGGTTCATCCGCGCTTACCTACTGACGACAGCAGGAGAAGGCGGTGAGATGTAATGAGAAAGCTAGCGATAACGGCGACAATTGGTGCACTCATAGTGGCCGGTGCTACTTGGTGGACGATCGGCGCCGCTGACACCTCGACGCTGTCCACCCAGAATGCCACCCGCGCTGAGACCAGTTTCGGTGACCTGAGTGCTGATGCCCTGTGCTCTGCGGCCAAGTGCACTGTAGGACTGGTCGCCGCAGTTGCCTTCAAGTCGGGGACAATTCCTGCGGACAATCCTACAGCCCAGCAGATAGCCAGCCTGCTGCAGACTCCCGACGAGAAGTGGGCCGTCTCCAAGCTGACCGGCGCCCAGATCCGCGCCGCCCTGGAACGCAGTCTCAGCCGACTACCCCTGCCCAACAGTGCGTTTCTGCAGGTCTCGGGGTTGAAAGTGAAGTATAATCCCCAGGCTCCGCGTAATCGCCGCATTACCTCCTTGCAGACCAACACCGGGCCGCTGCAAGTGAACAAGAAGTACCAGGTGGTCATGCCGCTATTCCTGGCCAAGGGTGGTTCGGGCTATTTCCAGATATTCGACAAGGATAACATTGTCCGCCAGGGCAATACCGGCCTGGCTGCGGTCATCAAGAAATTCGTTGACTCCAAGGATGAGCTGAACTACACCGGCCAGGGCCGCATTACAGTGGGCAGATAGGTCCAGAAGTGCACTGAAATCCTGGCGGGCGATCCTCTGTGGTAACAGCGCGAGTAGGCGTGACCCCGACAAGGGATTAGCTGGGCTTGGCGCGAACAGTTACCTATGATGCCCGCTACTGTCGCTGTCAAACAACACCGTGGTGGCTTCACCCTAATAGAGCTGCTCGTGGTCATTGCCATCATTGCGGTACTGGCCGGCCTTCTGTTTCCCGTCTTCGCCAAGGCGCGGGGCAGTGCCCACACGGTCACCTGCATCTCCAACATCAAGCAGCTTCTCGAGGCCGCCCAGATGTACCGCAGCGACTATGACCGGCGACTGGTCCCAGCCCGAAACTGGGACACCTCCCACGGAACCTTAGGTGTTAGCTGGTGTCTGTTGCTTCAACCCTACATCAAGAACAAAGAGATTCTGACCTGCCCACTGGACTCAGCACCCCAGACCGCTCGTAACAGCACCGACCTGCCGCACAGCTACGGCATAAACTATAGCTTGACCTACCTGACCGGCTACGGCCAGCAACATTTGACTCGCTCGATGTCCAGCCTGGAGGATGTCAGCGAGCTGATTATGTTCTTCGATATGAAATCTGAAGTCGGCGCGATGGGCAGCTCATATATGGCTCACCGGCTCAGCCGCGTGGCCTTCCACCATACCGATAAGGCCAGCGTTGGCTTCCTGGATGGCCACGCCAAACTGCTGCACGCGAATCAAGTTGATGACGGCAAGTTCTGGATACCATGATCCGAGCCAGCGCCACGCTGGCGATGGAGTCTGAAGGAGAAGATGCACAATGAGAACTGCTACAAGATGGGTAGCTGTTGCAGTGATAGTTGGCCTGATTGTGATGACGGGCCCAGTGTGGGCGCTGCAAACTGCTGAGCAAGTCAGAACACCTCAGCAGGTGGTCAGTGAGTTTAGTGATGCCCTGGCTGCTGCCCTCAAGGAAAGTCAAATAGATCCGAACCCACTCAAAAAGATAGTCACCGCCAAGTCCCGGGAGGCGTTAAGCAGATGGGGCGACCAGGTGGTCGAGCCGCTGGGCATGTACTTGATTATCCCCCGCCTGGTTCCTCACGAATCAGTAGTTGACGGGGACACTGCTACTGTTGCTGCGCTGCTCCAGCCCCGGTCGCTGGAGGTAAAGCTGGTGAATGAAGAGGGGCAGTGGAAGGTTGATTTGCTGGGCACGATAGCGGCTTTACCTGGGCCATTCGCAGTCACTGCCGAGGAGTTGGAGGCCCAGGCCGCGGAGCTGCCCGAGGCGGCAGCGCCTCAGCCTCAGTCCGGCGGACAACCTCCGGCCGCAGATACTGGTGAGGCAGAGCAGACCGGCCCGGTAATCGAGATCACGCTGGATAACTTCAAAGAGCAAGTGCTGGAGGCGCAGCTCCCCGTACTGCTGGAATTCTGGTCCCGTGACTACGACGGCTGGGAGGACTTGCGGCTCGCATTTGATGAATTGGCTCGTGATTATGCCGGCACAGTCAGATTCGGTTCAGTTGACGCCGACCGCAACATCCCGTTGTCCATAGCTTATGAGGTCAACAGGATTCCTTGCCTGGTGCTGTTTCGCAGCGGCGAGGAACTGGCCCGCACTGTGGGCTACATGAACAAGCAGGAGTTGCAAGACTGGATCGAGCAGAACCTCGTTACAGATGATTGAGCGACCGGGCCTCTTGCGGAAGGAATATGCGCCTACCAGGGCCAACCTAACTCAGATAGGCTACCCAATGCCACCGGCTTATCTTCTTGCCGCAGGCGGCACGATTTGTTGTTTACAGGAGTGTGTTAGATGGAACTTGACGAGCGACAGATAGCTGTCTCCCAGATGAATGACGAAGAGCTTCAGGCCGAGCTGGACCGCCACGGCGTGGTGCTGACGCCCTACGAGGCCCGACGTATCGTCGAGCTTATTGGTCGCGATCCTACCATCTGTGAGCTGCATATTTTCAATGTAGAGTGGAGCGAACACTGCTCCTATAAATCCAGCAAAGCGACTCTGGAGGAGTTTCTCCCCACCGACGCGCCCAATGTCATCCAGGGACCGGAGGAAGACGCCGGAATTGTCTTCTTTACTGAGCGTGACGGTAAGCGCTACGGTATTGTAATTGCTCACGAAAGCCACAATCATCCCAGCCAGGTCCTGCCCAATGAGGGCGCCGCTACCGGCATCGGGGGAATTGTCCGCGACGTGGACTGCATGGGCGCCGATATCATCGCTACTGCTGATCCGCTGCGCTTCGGCGACCCGACTGGCGAGAATGCCGAGCGGACGAGGTGGATCGTCAGCGGCGTAGTAGACGGCATCTGGCAGTATGGCAATGCGCTCGGCGTGCCCAACCTGGGCGGCGATGTCTACTTTGCGCCGGAGTTTGATGACAACTGTCTGGTCAATGTCATCGCGCTGGGCATCGTCGCCGAGGAGGACATCATCCACTCGGCGGTCCCTCCGGAGGCTGCCGCAGAGCCTTATGACCTGATCCTGGTCGGCAAGCCTACCGACGACTCAGGCTTTGGTGGGTCGGCATTTGCCTCCAAGATCCTTGACGAAGAAGAGGAGCAAGAGGATCGCGGCGCCGTACAAGTGCCTGATCCCTTCCTCAAGAATGTACTGGCGATGAAGAAGGCTAACGCTCAAGTAAAGCAGCGCGCTCGCGAGCTGGGCATCAAGATTGGCTTCAAGGACATTGGCGGCGGGGGGCTGGCCTGTGCCACCTCCGAAATCACTGCGTCCGGCGGCATGGGTGTAGAAATAGACCTGGACAAAGTCCACGTCGGCCTGGAGAATCTACTCTCCGAGACTATCTGCTGTGCCGAGACCCAGGAGCGCTACGTGTGGGCGGTGCCCGCTGAGTTCACCGGAGAGGTCCTGCGTATCTACAATGAGGACTGGGACCTGCCCAATATCTATGAGGGCGCCTGCGCCCGGGTCATCGGTCGGTTCACCAATGACGGAGTCTACCGCCTCACCAAAGGCGGAAAGATCGTCTGTGAGGCGCCGACGGAGGTAGTTACCTCGGGGATTTCCTACGAGCGCGAGGCGCAGCCCAAGGAATATGAGGGGAACGAGCCCGGATTTGCTATGCCGGCTGATATGAACGAAGCCTTCTTGCAGGTTATCGGGCACCACAATGTCTGCTCGCGGGCTTATATCTACCGCTCGTATGACACCGAGGTGCAGGGCAATGCGGTCATCCGCCCTGGTGAAGCCGGCGCTGGCGTATGCGCGCCGCTAGAAGGATGTGTGCGGGGCGTAGCTCTGGCCACTGACGGTAATCCCTTCTATGGGCTCATTGACCCCTACTGGGGTGGTGCTACCGCTGTGGCCGAGGCGATGCGCAATGTGGCCGCCGTCGGGGCCTGTCCCGCTGCCCTCACTGATTGCCTCAACTTCGGCAATCCCGAAAACCCTCAGGCCTTCTGGGAGTTCCGCGAGGGAACCCGGGGCCTGGCCGATGCTGCCAAGAACATTCACTTGAAGGATTACCCGGACAGCCCCACTCCGGTGATCTCGGGCAATGTCAGTCTCTACAATGAGTCAGCTTCCGGTCGAGCGGTGGCCCCCTCGCCGATTATTGCTTGTGTGGGCATCCTGGAGGACTACTCGAAGGCCGTCACTATGCAGCTCAAGCAGGCCGGCAACAAGTTGTACCTGGTCGGGTCACGCAAGGATGAGTTGGGTGGCTCAGCCTACTATCAGGCGCTGGAGTTAGGATTGGGCCGCAACGTCCCGCACATTGACTGGCAGCAAGAACAGGGAATGCTCTGGGCGGTCATTGACGCAATTGAGGCCGGACACATCGCCGCCTGTCAGGATACCTCGGATGGGGGAGTGGCGGTGGCTCTGGCTGAGATGGCGCTGGGCGGCTTTGGCAAGGGCGAACTGGGTGTGGCCGTCGGTGTCACTGAGGAGATGCAGGACGGGCTACGCCCCGACAAGTGGCTGTTCACTGAGTCTAGTGGCTTTGTGATGGAGGTGCGCGTCGGCCACGAGCAGCAGGTAGAGCAGATTTTCGCCGACCACGGCCTGGAGTTGCTGGAGTTGGGGACGGTGACCAGTGATCCCCAGTTCCAAATCAGCGCTGGCGGGGCGGTCGTAGAGCTGCCTCTGGATGAGGTCCGCGAGGCATGGACGAGCGGGCTGGCGGCGGTGCTGACGTAGGCCACAGACGCCACTGAGAACACAGTACAGCGCGGCGCGAAGCTACTTCTCCTTGTGATAGCGCGCCCCTGACAATGCCGCTAGTACCGCCGCAAAGATGGCCACCTTGAACGCCGTCCACCACGATATCTTTGCCGCTATCAGGCCCTGCTGAACGGCACCCGGGAAGAGGTCAGGAATCGTCCAGGCCCACAGCACCTTAACGACCAGCAGCATTACCACGACAGCTACAGCCGCCAGTGCCAGAATCCCCGGCACGAGCAGCATCCACCATGCCTTAGTCATTAGTCTGGTTCTCCTTAAAGCTCTTTACTTTGCGATCGTCGTCTCTCCGTCGTTCTTCGGCCGGTTGTTCAAACAGCGTCTACCAAGGCTTCAAGTTCATCCTGTAAACTCGGTACGTGTCGCCATCTGGATCCTCATATCGCCAGTCTTCACCGAGCTCTATTGGCTTGCAGTGTTGGCGCCATTGGACATGCAAGTGCCGCAGCATTGTCTCCCCAAGGTAGATCTCCCCGGGATGTGCCTGCTCCTGTATCTTGCTTGATAAGCTCACAACAACCCCAATGATATCTTTCTGCTGTTTGGTGAGATTACTGCCAACTGTTTCTATGTATGCCTCCCCTGACTCGAGGCCGATCCTGGCATCAACAGGGAGCAGACCGCACTCGTCGCATGCAGGCTTTACCACCTCGTAAACAAGCTTTAACATTGTGATTGCGCCATCTATAGCAAGGTCGTGTTTCGTAATAAAACTTGGCTCTGCAAAGTAGGCAATCAGCCCGTCACCTGTGTATTTTAGAACGTGCCCCCTGAACTTGACCGTGATTTCGCTGAGTTCGTGGAGGATGGTAGTGATTAGCTGTGCGTACCTCTCATCGCCGATTGTTGCAGCAAGCTGGGTAGAATTGACAACGTCAATCGAGAGGATGACGAAGCGAAGCTTATTCTCCGCCAGCGATTCAAGAAACTCTTCTGATTTGTCCTCGAATGTGGCCTGTACCTGGAACCCTTGCAGCATTCTCGTGACAGACGACTTTCGCGATTGAAGATATTCGTCCGCGTCCTCAATCATCGCAGGCTGGAAGTTGATTGGTCCACCTTCCAGTCTCTGCGCTGCGTCCTCTAGGATCTGGATCGGAAACAGGGTCTCGTCAAGCTTGTCATACAAGTACTTCTGTCCGTCAATTTCCTGCCATTCATACCTCCGTGGATCAGGTCTCATGCAGACACTGATTTTCCCCGCGTCCTCGTCCACGTCGAGGACTTCGAATTCGAAGTCCATTCTAAAGGAGGAGAATCTCTCCGGCCTCATGCTATCCTCTATCTGGCTGCTTTTGCCAATACATTCGTGGCGGCGATTACCTGCTGTGAGGGTCAAGCCACCGGCTGGCGGTCGTGCGCTGGTATACTCCTGCCTATCCTTCTACCATCACTGCTGAGTGACCTCTTACCGATAGTGTCGGGTTAGCTCCGATGCATACTTGATCCCCACGCTGGCGGCGTTGTCGCGCAACCATTGGCTTAGAGGGACGGCCCCATTCGGTTCGCTGTCTGAGACAAGTAAATTCGCCATCAAGCCCGCGACCTCGTTGCGAGTCAGTACCACATCCCCAGTCACATAGCCGATTAGCCGGGCCAGGAAGAGCACCACGCCGGGCGGCAGATGGACAGTCCCAGCACCACTGCCCAAGCAGTCGGCAATGAGATGGACGAGCTCGTTAAAGGTGAACGTCTCCGGGCCGACGACGTCCACAGTGAGGTTGTCGTCACGCTGGGCGGCGGCGACGGCGATTTCGGCAAGGTCTCCAACAAAAACAGGCTGCACGCGGTAGTCACCTGCGCCCAGGATCACAAAAACCGGAAAATGCCGCAGCAGCCACGCGATGTTGTTAATAAGAACGTCACCTGGCCCGAAGATCAGCGCAGGCCGGAGGATGGCGTATGACAGGCCGGAGTTGATGATGGCTTGCTCGGTCAGTGCTTTGCCGCGAAAATAGGGAAGCGGTGACTCTGCCGAGGGGTTGGTGATGCTGATATGCACAACCCGGTGCACTCCAGCTTCGGCAGCAGCGCGGAGCAGTTTCTTCGTGTTCTCTACAGCGGTATCGAAGGTGATCTGCCCGCGTGGGAAACGAATCCAGTATGTATTGTAAAGCGTCGTAGCGCCGCGCAGACTTTCCACCAGCGCGCAATGGTTGTCGAAATCCAGGGGCGCGATACCCACCTGGCTGCCGAACGGATGCTCACGCTCAGGATGTCCGGTGAGCGTGCGGACCGCTTTGCCCTGCGCCAGCAGCCGCTCGGTGATAAATCTCCCCGAGAAGCTGAAGGCGCCGGTTACCACGTTTAATTCGGTAGCTTCCATAGCCGGTCTTCACCAGTTCCCGGGTGGCGATTTGCTGCCACGGCGGCTAGGCCACCGGCTGGCGGATGACGGTCTTGAGCTTCTCGGGCTGGGTGCGGCGGGGGTCGCTGAGGTAGATCTCGTGGTGCTTGCCGCGTAGCTCGTGACCACTATCGGCGACGAACTGATGCAGCTTCGCGATCGTCGGGCCCTCCTCGGCGTAGGGGCCGATGTGCATTATCTGCGCCGACAGCCCCTCGGCATAGCTCTCCAGCCGCATCTTAGCCAGCGCGGGCAGGTCCTTTTTCGCCTGGAGCTGGGCAATGACATCCGCGACAAGCTCCGCAGTGACCCACTCGGGCTGCATGATCAGCGCCGTCCACAACCAGGAGTCCTTGTCGGCGGTGCTGAACTGCGCCATATCCTCCGCCCACCACAGGCCCTCCAGCGGCGGGACGACGTAGTCAACGCCCTGGGCCTTCTTGACGGCGAACTTCCCCGTGAAGGACGCGGCGTAAAGAGCCTCCATGGCCTCCTGGTACTCCTGAGAGGTGTTGGGATCGCCCGCCCCATCAATCATCAGGAAGTTCATCTCGGGGACGTCAACGAGGACAGGCTCTTTTGCTGACGGGCTGTAGAGGTGCTTAAGCTGCTTCTTGAAGTCAATCTTGGCCATAGCCCTCGCTCCCTGGGGTGGCTTGATAACGGTCTCAGAGCTTGACACTCCTGAAGAACAGTTGGGCAATGAGTCCGGCGAGGTCCTACCAGTCCCAGTCCCGGCTCCAGTCCCGATCATAATTGCGGTACTGAAACCCGTCCGTGCCGAAGCCGAAGCTGCTGCCGTAGTCTGTCTCCCACCATTCCAGATACCCATCGCCGATGCGGATGCGCACGCCGGTGCGGGCGGGAGGTCGGTAGCTGCGCTGGTACCAGGAGGGCAGCCGGTAGCGATATCTGGGGTAGCGGTTGTATCGCTGGGAGCGGCGGCCGTCGTGGTAGCCACTCCGGTAGTCATGACCCCATCGCTGCCGGTAGAGCGGGCCAAACAGGGCATCGTTGTCATAGCCGCCGAAGCCCAGCATAAATAGCGCGGCGGTCTCTTTGTCGATGGTTATGCCCCGGTCCGAATCAGCGGCCGCCGCCGTGCAAATCAGCGTCGCCAGCAAGACAGGTACAATCATTGCCACAAGCCTGTTCATCGTGCTCATCTCCTTTCGAGGTGTCTATTTATTAGACACCGGGCGGAGCGCTGAAGTTCGCCAGCCGGCCGGGAAAAAATCCGGGCCAGACTGTCTTCTACCGAAACATAGGCACGCTGTCGCGATCGCCGAAACGATAGTACCGGTACATATTAGGCCCGTCCCAGCCCCAGTTGGTCTCCGGGTAGCGGTTGAGCCGACCATGTCGGTATGTTTCGGGGTAGAAGCTGTTGCGGTGGTAGGTGCGCAGTTGCGGCGGCTGCTCGTAGTTGTCGTACCAGCCCGCCCAGTAGTGGTCAGGCCCATCTTGCTCCGGCGTGTGGGTCATTGCTACTGCCGTGCCGATAAGTATAGCAACGAGCACAGCAGCCAGCAGGACTACGGTTATCTGCCTCATCACGACCACCCTTTCCCGGTCAGTATAACAGCATCTGACAATCTCAAGAGAATATTCGGTATTCTACCAGCGTGATCCTTCTGTCGCAATTATTGGGCCGACCCGCCTCAGCCCCCGTCAATTATGGTGCCACTCGTTCGCGCTGCCACCGCTCCCAGTAACCTGAGCTTTCCAGCGCGCGCCGCAGGCGCACGCACGACGGGCAGCTCCAGCAGTGTGTCTGTGCTCCTCGGTAACAGCTCCAGATCAGGTGCAGCGGCGCGGCGATTTCATAGCCCAGCTTGACGATCTGGAGCTTGGTCAACTCAACAGTTGGTGAGATCACCTGCAAGCCGTGCTGAGTCGAGTAGGCAAAACACTCCTGGGTAACCTGCATAAACTCGCGGCTATTGTCGGGGAAGCTGGCTGCCTCTTCGGCATTGAAGCCGCAGACAATCCCCTCGCAGTCCCGCGCTTCACAGTAGCCAGCGGCAATGTTCAGAAAGATGCCGTTGCGGTTGGGTACCCAAACAGCTTGAGCGGCTGCGGCCTGCGGGTCGTCGAGGGATTCTGAATCGGCTGGGGGAATTTGGCCTTCGTCCGCGACGAGTGCGCTATGGGTTATCTGCCCCAGCCAGGGCAGCACGATGACGCTATGATCGATGTCTAGAGCCTGCGCAATCTGCTGAGCAGCGGTAATCTCCCGTGGCCCAGCATGCTGGCCGTAGTCGAAGGTCAGCGCCAGGACTATCTCGTGGTCACGGCTGGCCGCGGTGGTGGCCACGACCGAATCCAGTCCTCCCGAAAGCAGCGTGACCAGGCGCACTTCAATCCTCCCGATAGGTTGCCGACGAGGTTGGTGACTCCCACACCCGCACAGCCTCCAGGCTCATCTCAGTGTCGGTTAGGGCCTCGGCAACCTGTGTGTATAGGTATCGCGCGATGTTCTCACTGGTCGGATTGTTCTGCTGGAAGAAGGGATGATCGTTCAGCAAACTGTGATCCAGTTCATCAACGACCTGCTCGCAGAGCTGTTTGAGCCGACCGAAGTCAATGAGCATGCCGTGATCATCCAACTGCCTGTCTGCTACGGTCACCTCTACGCGGTAGTTGTGTCCGTGCAGGCGGCTGCACTTGCCCGGATAGTCACGGAGATGGTGGGCAGCGGAAAACTCAAGCTGGACGGTCAGTTTGTACATAGCAATCTCCTATGATTTGCCGTGTCAGTATTATATCACTTTGCCGGTGACACTCACAACTGAGCGCAGTCGTTTGACGGCTGGGGGTAGAATTCGGTATGATAGAGGAGCAAGAAGCGGTCGGATCGCAGGTAATGAGTTGATGGGAAAGGAAATCATCCTATGCCAAGTACCAGCTATGCAAACACTGTTCTCTTAATAGGGCTTGTTACTACACTGGCTTGTAGCGTGGCGGTGGCCGAAGAGAAGCCAGCCGCCAAGGTAAACGGCGCGATCATCACCGAACCCCAGCTTGTCCAGGAGCTAATGTCGCGGCACGGATATGCCGTGCTTGAGACGATGATCGAAGCACTGGCTATTCGCCAGGAGGCCACAGAACGAGGTATCTCGGTGACCGCCGAGGAGGTAGAGGCCCGCTACCAGGAAGAGCGACGCAAGATCGTCAGCTCTGTCCGCGAACCTCGTCTGTCCGCCTCTCAGATCTTCGCGATGTGGTTGGCCCAGCGTAATCTCAACCGTGAGACTTTTCGCCGGCAGGTTGAGCTACAACTGCTGCTGGAGAAGATGGTCGAAGACGAGATTGAAGTGACCGACCAGGAGGTGGCCCAATACTACGAGAACAACCAGAAACAGCTTGAGCGCCCGGAATTAGTACAGGTCAGCCACATCACCGTGACCACCAAAGAAGAGGCAGAGACGATTCGCCAGCAGATCATAGGCGGTGAAATCACTTTCGAGAACGCTGCTAAAGAGCACTCAATCGATCCGTATGGCCGGGACAACGGTGGCCTATTGCCCCCGATGGGCCGCGGGGAACTGTCTAACGAAGCCTGGGAGCCAGTGCGTGAGCAGGCCTTTAAGCTCAAGACTGACGGAGAGATCAGCCCTGTCTTTCAGACTCCTATGGGTTGGGATATCCTGCGCCGGGAGGCCTACCAGAAAGATGGCACGCCGCCGTTTGAAGAAATCCAGGAAGCACTGGCCGATCAGCTCTATCAGGCGCGTCTCGCCCAGGCTGCTGGGGAGATGCGCGCAGCCATAATAAAGATAGCCAAGATTGAGCGAGTCATCGAATTCCCGTCCGCGTCCGAGGCAGTTGCAGAAACCACCGAGGAAAGCTCTCCCCAGTAGGGCTTGGCGCCACTGGTGACAATCGGCCAATCTGCCAACATATAGATCGTGCAGGAACAGTAAGACAGCGAAGGAAGATTATTGTTGTCGGCGAATACATAGTGTGATTGTGCACAGCATACCCAACAAGTAGGAGGGGACATTCTGTGAATCTTCGCAAGACAGCCGTGGTCGTTCTGCTCTTGGCCCTTGTGTTGGTGATCGTCTGGGGCTGTGGGAAGAAGAAGGCGGACACCGGCGAGGCCGGCACACCAGGAGTCGCCGAAGGTGAAGGCGGACCGCTAGCCGGTGAAGGCGGACCGCTAGCCGGCGAAGGCTCGACCGGTGTCCGCGGAGGGATGCCAGGCCCAGGAGCTGGTTCACCCGGAGCGGGCATGGTTCCGGGAGCACCTGGCCGTGGCGCAGCCCCACCGGGAATGGGCATGGGCTCGGGCATGCCTGGTGCTGGCAGCGTTCAACCGGCTGTGCCCACTGGCCCTGCGGTCACCGTGGACGAGCTTGTTGAGCAGGGCATAGAGGATAAAAACGCTGGCCGGCTGGAAGATGCCGAGATGAAGCTCCGCGCCGCGGTGCTCGAAGAAGAGGGTAACGAGGACGCTCACTGGGCCTTGGCCTGGACACTGGCGGCAGCAGAGAAGAAGTCTGAGGCCATCGCCGAGTTCGAGAAGGTGCTTGAGCTGACCGCTGACGCCAAACGGACCTCAGAGGCTAAAGCAGCCATCCGGCGGCTTCAATAGCGATCCGCCCAACGGCAGGGAAGAACACCGTGCCGCTCAGGCAGTATGTCCGGTTCACCAACTGCCGGGGAGTAGTTACGTTGCCCGCATGATTCGGCGTCTGTCCCGGAGCTGGCTGATGGCTTGCCGCTGTACTAGCAGGGGTAGAAGATAACACCACCCCGGCTGGGTGCCAGTTGATTTGAGCCGCAACGGTCAGTATAATAGTGGTGCTCGTTGCCTGATTTCGAAGCAGCACCCTCATAGTTGACTTGTAGGGTTCCCCGGTAGCTCAACGGTAGAGCAACCGGCTGTTAACCGGTAGGTTGGTGGTTCGAATCCGCCCCGGGGAGCCAGTTGTCTTTTTGGGCTTCAAAATCGTCAGAACCCTTGTGGTTACAGGCATATTCGCGGTTCGAGTGGGCGATGAGGTCAAACGGAGCCCGGTAGACCGGGGCCAAGGAGCCGTTACCCCACGTAGCATGTGAAACCACGCAATTAAGCAGCCTACGCTGCTCTTCTGGGCATTGGGCGGTGTACAGGTCGTAGGACTTGTCGGCCAGTTCGAGTAGTTGAATGCCCTCTTCGATGTAGCTCTGATTCGCCTGTTCATGGACTTCGATCTTACGGCGTATGTCCGCTTGTTCTCTACGCCACTCAGCGCTCTTCTCCTCGAAGTAGGCACCCGAGATATTTCCGTCAAGCTTGTCAACATACATCGCGTCAATCCGGTCTTGTAGCTTCTGGTATCGCTTCTGCAGATCAGCAACCAGCTTGTCGTGGAACTCCTTCTCGTCGGCGTGGCTGGCGCGCAGCGTATCTCGCACCCATTCCAGTATCTCGGGCTCAAAGTGTAGGTCTCTTAGAACCTCCCCGAATTGCTGCGAGAGTTCCTCTTCACGCACCCACGGCTCACCGCACTTACCCTTGTTGCCTGTGCAGTGGTAGTAAACATACTTGCCCTTCTTCTTCTCAGCGACAAGAGCACAGCCACAGTGCGCACACGACACAAGTCCCTGGAAGGCCCACCAGTGTTTCTGGTGCCGAGTCCGGCGGTTGCTCCTGGTGTGTAGAACCTGCTGAACCTTGTCCCACAGTTCCTTAGAGACAAGTGGCGTGTGGCTACCCTCGTAAGTCTTTCCGTCCCACATGAAGTCCCCGTAGTAGATGGGGTTGCTCAGGATCTTGTGGACAGCGCTCTTGGTGACTGGCCGCTTGCTTCTGCGATTAGCTAGGCCTTCCTCATTGATCTGGCGCGTCACTTCAAGCAACGAGTAGTCACCAGTCGCATACAGCTCAAATAGTCGGCGAATCAGCGGCGCGGTCTCAGGGTCCAGGACAATGTGTCGCTTGCCATTTGTATCCACATTGAGGTATCCCAGCGGAGCATAGGATGGCCAGATGCCCTGCTCAGCTTTCTCCCGCATGCCTTTGCTCGTCTCCTCGGAGAGGTTGTCGACGTAGTTCTTTGCCATCAGCACCTTGATGCCGTGCATGAACTTCTCGGTGGACCGTGAGTCGTCGGACAGAATGAAGTTCTCCTTGACGAAGTGGATTTCGATGTCCAAGTCGTCAAGGGTCACGTAGTCACGAAGGTTGCGGTACAGGCGGTCGGTCTTCTCAACCAGAATGATCCTGCACCGGTCGGCGTGGTCAGTCAGGAAATCCACCATCTCCGCAAAGCCCGGCCTTCCCGTCGTCTTGGCGGTCTCGACGTCCACGAACTCCTGCTTTACTGCCAGCCCCGATTGAGTGGCATAATCCCTGAGCAGCTTCAACTGGGCAGGTATCGAAAAGCCCTCTTCTTCCTGCTGCCTCGAGGAAACGCGGGCATATATGACGGCGTGGCGTGGTCTCTCAATTGTCATGTTGTTCATAACCTGATTCCCTCATTTTGCAGATAAACACCGAGTGCAGCGGCATGCAGCAACAGGTCGGCTGTCTGACGGGCAGCTCAAGGTCTGGCCCGTCCACTCCTCGCCTACTGATTTAGCAGTTGTTACAGGCTTGATAGACTACAAGGTCTACGGCATTTTGGACTTGCGGGGTACACGGACAGTCTCGCCGTCATATAGCGAAGATGCGCGGCCCGGAATGATAAGGGATTCATCTGCGTCGGAAGCGAGTCCACCCGCGGCCTTTATCGCATCCACCACACGGGAACCATGGGGAAGCGTGTACACACCCGGCCGGGCAACGGCACCGGTAACATCCACTATGACATCTTCCGGCACTGTGACTCTTTTCGGCCTTAGCTGCTGCTCTAGTCCCCTCAGTTCATCCCGACGTATCTTTTCCGCCTTATCTGCCGTAAGCGTTCCCCCCTCCTCGACGGGTATATTCTCCCAGCGCTCCGATTGCGGGACATCGACTGCGATCATTTCACCATCGCTTAACATCTCAGCAAAACTAACAAATCCCTTTAGACCCGCTACCCGTCCTTTCCGCCCAGCCATGCCTCCAGCAGCCTTGATCGCGTCAGCAACCCGGGAACCACCATGTAATGTGTATAGCCCCGGTCTCTCCACATCACCGCGGACGTCTACGACAATGTTCCGTGGATAGACCCACCCTTGGTGGCGCACTGCCCAGCCTGCAGCGAACGCGACGACCGTCAGTGCTCCAATTGTCAGCCACAGCCGCTTATTGCTCATTGTGACCCTTCCTGCTTGGTCGGTGTGCCCGTGCTCACCAACTGGCAATTCATTTCCGCTTCCTTCTGCTCAAAAGCAACGGGTCTGGTCTGGTCGTTCCGACGCGTCTACGGGTCTCCTGGGCGATTAGGGGCCTGTTCTATGTCCATTCGCCGGGTGGTTCCCCGTTGAGTACCGACAGGCATCTGTCCAGCGTTCTCAGGGTGACCCCATGCTCAGCCGCCAAGCACTTGCAGGCAGCCAGGTAGGCCGCGTAGGTTTCTGCACTATCTGGGCTCATTGATGGATGTAGGTCAAGCTCTCGTAGGCCAAGCATCTCCAGCGATGCCCATGCTCGCACGTCCAGCACCGTATATCTACAAGGATCGAATACCGTCAAGATGGCGCTGGCTATTCTGACTCCCACTCCGTGGAGACCGTCTAGTTTGCGTGCTGCGGTGCACGGATCCTGGGCGGCGAAAGCTTCGAGCGTTACATCCGCGACTTGCTTGGCAGTGTTGCGCTGTGCGTACGTCGTTGAGCGCACTGACTTCCAGCGAACAATCTCAATTAACTCAGTCATGCTCAGGTAGCCACGATTGACGATTGGGCACCGAAAGGCATCGGCGAAAACCCGGAAGTCGTTCTCCCCGTGCTCCACAACATACTCCGCAGCAATACTTTCGATGATGTCCCTGTTCAGCATCTGGAATCCTCCCTTGAGGTGGTGATCGCCACTCCTCAGCTTATGTGCAGCCCTTCAGCCAAAGCATTCCACTGGCCCTCAGGTAACTGGGTCAGGGCCGGGTTCGACCAAGGCATCCAAGTCCCCCTGCCGATATCTTCGCTGCCTGCCCAGCTTGTAGACCTTCAGTTTGCCGTCCTTCTGCCAGCGGTAGAGAGTTGACCTGCTAACCCCCAAGTATTCCTGAGCATCTTTCTCGGAAAGCCACTTCTTCACGCTACCACCTCTTCAGCGCGCATGAGAATCCCACGCACCGTGGCTGGCGCCCAGCGTCCCCCATTCTGCGCGGTGATGCCAGCCGTTGTGAGTCGATCGGCGATCTCCTGGAGAGTCTGACCGGCTTCCCGCCATTGAGCCATCTGTCGAATAACTTCCCACTCGTCTTCGTTAGGCACCAGGGCTTTCCCGTCCGCGGCCAGATCGTAGCCGAAGGGAACCTGGCCGTACCTTTGCCGGTTAGCCTTCTTATACTGCAGGGCAAGTGACGTTCTCTCTGCGATCACGTCCCGCTCCCATTGGGCAACCGTGCCGAGGATATTGAGCACCAGTCTCCCGTTTGCTGTAGTTGTGTCGAAGTTGTCCTGGACCGATGTGAAGGCGACACCGTTCTTCTGGAAGACGTCTTCTATCAGGTAGCCCAAGTCTCGGACTGATCGGGTGAGCCGATCCAGTTTGAGAACGACAATCCCTTCTGTTTGTTTCCGCTGACAGAGGGCGATGACCTCTTCGATCCCCGGCCGCTTGAGGCTAGCAGCACTCTCGGCAGCGTCCACGATTATCTCAGTACATTCCCAGTTCCTCGCTAGGCAGTAAGCCTGGATTCTTTCCTCCTGAGTGGCGAGGGACACCCCCTGGGTTGCCTGTTCCTGTGTTGAGACCCTGGCGTAACCGATAACTCGCATCTCCACTATCCTCCTGGTCATCATGTTCTTTAATATGCTATAGTGTATCATAATGCGTTGCCAAAGTCAAGCGTTTTTGCTGAATTTTTTAATCACCGGACAGAGGACTAAGTCGCGATGGCCGATCCGAATTATCCTCTTGTGTGGCAGCCCGTGGGCCCGGCTTTGGAAAAGGCCTTGGCCCACGATGACTGTTTGCTGCTGATCGTGCCCTTCATTCAGCGGGGGAGTCTCGTCCGGCTCTTAGACGCGTGCAAGCATACTGGACAGCTCAAGATTGTAACGAGGTGGCGGTCAGAAGATATCCTATCTAAGGTATCCGATCTTAGTATATATGAGGAATTGAGTGCGCGCCGTATTTCTTTGTATGTTAACGACCGGATACATCTCAAGCTGATGGTGTTTGCATCAAATGAGTGTTTTGTCGGCAGCGCAAATGTAACAAATGCGGGGCTAGGATATGGGTCGATCCAGAACATTGAGGTCGGCTGCTGGTCCTTGTTGGCTCCGCACGATTGGGCACAGGTGTTCCAAATCATCGACGGTAGCATCCTTGTCGATGACGGCATCTTTGAGCAGGCGAGGCAGTTCCTGAACGAAAATGATAAGCCTCAGGAGCAGAGCCCACAGATCGGGCCGTTTGAGCATCAGCGGAAGAGCTTCTCTGTCAATGCCTTGCCAGCTACCACAAACCCACTTCAGCTTGAGGAGTATTTTTTTTCGGACAGGCAGAGCGAGTATGAGCCAGAGATTATTCGAAGGGCCATTCACGACTTGGTCCTGTATGGCATAGGTGAGAGCACAAACTCGGAGAAGTTTCATGTGTTACTGAAAGAACGCTTTCGCGCGCAGCCCTTCGTACAATCCATCGTGGGACAGATACGGGCTCGACAGGAAATGCGATTTGGCGAGGTCAACGAGTGGATTCATCAACACTGCGCGGACGTGCCTCTCCCGTATCGTTGGCAGGTAAAAGAGAACACTCACATCCTCTACGATTGGCTATCGTTGTTCTATGACGAGATCAAATGGAGAGTTCCGGGCCATCGGTCTCAGGTGATATATTGCGAGCCACAGTAGCCAGTCTTTGGACTCTTGCGCACGAGCGGATGGCGCCCTATCTGGGCACGAGGTCGGCAAAGGCTTGGAGTTAATGGTGGTCGTTGAACATCGTGAGCGGCCGAAGACGCCGTTCCGAAAACGGGAACCGGCCCGTACTCTTTGGCATGTTGAGGATATGCTCTTGGATTTCCGGTGCTAGCTGGAGGAGCATCAGGATCTGCGTGACCCGGGCTCGGCTGAGGTCATAACGGCGCGCCAACTCCGCCCGATTGTTAACCACTCCCGCCTCCAAAAGCTCCTGGAACTAGTGGGCGACAGAAAGAGGTGCGGCAATAATCGGTGGCACATGGGAGCCAATCTTCACTCACGGCCACCCGGGATCGCACATCCAGCTACCACGCAACAACCTTCGGCGGTACCAGGTCAAATGTTAACCATCCGAATGGGTCCCCGCCCTTGGCCCGATCCACTAACGGCATGGTTAACACTCTGCGGCCGATCTCCGCGCGGGGAGCAGTGTGTCTTCTGTCTCGGCAAGAACCACTAATGTTACCTAATTGGGGGTAATATGACCGTCAAGAGGGCTCCAAACTCACATTCTGCAGATAAATGCCTGAGCCAGGGAGGAATTCCTGCGTCGGCTGGGCAATCTTAACAGTACCAAGAAACCATATGGGCAATTCCGGTTTATTGCTGGTGACTTCATGAAGCTGGCCCTGGCGTCTGCCTTGTTGCCTTCGACATGGAGGCTGGTTGGCGGACGTTCCCACAGGGAAGGGGGACAGTGAACAGAGGCATTCAACACATATTCTCTGACGTTGCCCATACCTACGAACTTGTCAATCATGTGTTGACCTTTGGCCTGGACGCTCTTTGTCGCAGGAAGGCCGCAAAGCTCGCGGCGGCCGGAGACGGTACTCGGTGGCTTGATGTCTGTTGCGGGACGGGAGAGATGGCTGTTTGCCTTCGGAACGTCGCTGGCAAGAAAACAATGATAGCTGCAACAGATTTCTGCTTTCCCATGATCCGCAAAGCTGCCAGAAAGCCCGAAGCGTCAGGAATCGTCTTTACCCTCGCCGACGCCCAGGCTCTGCCTTTTCGCGATATGACGTTTGACCTCATCACCCTGTCGTTCGCAACACGCAATATCAATGTCAGCCGTGTCAGTCTGCTGCAATGCGTTGGGGAGTTCTACAGGATTCTGAAACCGGGGGGCCGGTTTGTGAGTTTAGAAACCAGCCAGCCACCATCGAGGTTTGTCAGAAGGTTGTTCCATATGTATGTCCGGCTCGTTGTTCAGCGGCTCGGACAAATCATTTCCGGCTCTAGAGCTGGCTATGCCTACCTTGCACACACGATTCCTCGGTTCTATGGCGCTGACGAACTTGCCAATGTCATTCGCCAAGCGGGCTTTGCGGAGGTCACCTTTGATAGTATGTTCAGTGGATTAGCCGCCATTCACAAAGCGGTCAGGTGATACATTCACGAGCTTATTTACCTTTCTTTGGATAAATCCGGAGAGAGACTATGAGGGAAAGCCTATTAGTAGGCGTCGCGGAAGACTCAGAGGGGAGACAATTGATGATGAACAGGTTTGCACAGCGTGCCGGTGTCTGGTTCAAAGCCAGCCGACCGGAGTTTTTCACTGCCTCCATAGTGCCCGTAGCTGTGGGGGGCGCAGTGGCGTACAATGAGAGTGGACACCTGTTGTGGAGCTATTTGCTGCTTACCCTACTGGCACTGGTGTTGCTGCAGGCCACTGCCAATCTGGCCAATGACTACTATGACCATCTAAGCGGCAATGACGAGATCAATGTGGAATTCGTCCGTCCCTTTACTGGTGGCAGCCGAGCGATCCAGCAGGGCCTAGTGTGTGCCAAACATGTTCTGGCCGCTTCGCTTATCTGTCTGCTGGTCGGTGCCCTGCTGGGCCTGTATCTCACCTGGTTGCGGGGCTGGCCGATACTGGTGTTGGGGGTAATAGGGGGGTTGTCTGGCTTCTTTTATACTGCGGGGCCGCTGCAACTTGGCTACCGCGGCATCGGCGAGCTATTTATCGGCTTGAACTTCGGGGTATTGCCAGTGTTGGGAACCTATTACGTGCAGGTGCAATCTTTTTCCACGCAGGCGCTGGTGGCTTCTTTGCCGGTGGCTTTCTTGATTATGGCGGTGTTGTGGATAAATCAGTTTCAGGATTACGCAGCCGACAAAGCGGTCAGCAAACTACACTGGGTAGTGCGCTTAGGCCGGCGCCGGGCCAGCTACGTCTATGCGGGTCTGGTGGCAGCAACCTACCTGGCCCTCTTGCTGGGCCTGGTAACCGGACTGCTGCCAGCGCTCGCGGCAATGGCGCTGTTAACGGTTCCTTTGGCTATCTTCGCCGTAAAGACGGCTCTGCTGCACTACGATGACCTTGCGCGACTAACCCCGGCAAACGCGACCACCATACCACTACATCTGGTTACCGGATTGCTGTTGACCCTCGGCGTGATAGCAGATAAGTTTTTCACAATGTAACTGATGCAAACTCCTCTGACGGGGAGGGGACAACATCTGGGGTAGTAGTTGCGGGGATCGTGGGGGGGCAAAAACTATGAGGGGGCCTTCGTGACACGCTCGAATACACTACTTGACCCACCGTGGCTCAATGGCGTCGCGGAGCACCCTAGCGAAGTCAATCACCAGCTAGGGCACAGAAGAATGTTTCTGTACTTGACTTCGCTTGCCAGAGATGGGAAATCCCAGTTAAACAGAGGTCTGCGGGCTTAGTCCGGGTGCGGTTCCGCCACATTGCCACGCAGGAGAGTCTGTAAGACCAGACATTCTCCACATACCTGCTTCTTATCCTGCCAATTGTATAGGCGCCTGCCATTACACATATTCCCGGTCAAGAACCAACAGAGATGGCCCTGCCGTGACCGGTGAATCAGACACTGGTTACGCGTCTTCGGATCACAATCCACTGTCTTGTAGCAGGCGTGCGAACTGAAGTCTTCACCCTGTCGCCAGGCGATGAGAAGCAGTAGGATTGACTTCTCCAAAGCCGGGCTGGGCTTGCGCCAGCCTTGTTCGTTGCTCTGGATTGTGCGCGGAGAGACACCCAGGAGCGCCGCGAGTTCTGACTGGCTCAGCCGCAACTCCTCCCGCACGGCCTTCAGATCAAACAAGCTATCTATCTTGGTCACGGCTTGCCTCACCAAGCGATCATGAGACTTGACTCTCGCTGGCTAAATGTTATCCTATACGCGACTGTTACTCGAACCCTTACCACTCAGTGTCAGTTTAGCACAGCTCACGCTGTCCGTCAATAGCACTTCTATTGGAGCCAGATTGTTACATCACAACTACTGTGTCCTCGCGATGAGTAATACCTATCCCATGGCGTTGTTGCTTACTGACAAGCGATGCGTGGTGGTTGGTGGTGGTGCGGTGGCCACGAGGAAGGTCAGTGGCTTGCCAGAAGCCGGTGCTGCCGTCACGCCGAAGATGACCGAGGAGCTGCAGAGATTGGCTGCAAGAGGGAAGATCGAGGCCAAAGTCCAAGAGGCGACAGTTGCCGACATTCGTGAGGCCTTCTTGGTAATAGCAAGCGCAGATGACCCGACGGTCAACGAGCAGATTGGTCGTGCGGCGCTGGAGGCTGGCCAACTGGTCAATGTTGTAGACCATCCTGAATTGTGTAATTTCTTCGTACCCGCAACTATCGGCCGAGGGCCGATGAGCATCGCAGTCTCAACGGATGGTACCAGCCCTATGCTGGCACGCCGCCTACGTCAGCAGTTGGAGGGGTCTGTTTGGGCCTGAGTATGGCGAGCTAGCTGAGCTACTTGGCCAGCAGCGCGAGGAATTGGTGTGTCAAGCGAAGAATATTATACGTAGTAGGAAGGCATATGGGTAATGTCGGATAGAGAGAATTGTCAGCACATACCTCGGACGGCTGCAGCGGGCGATACTGATGAATGATCATCGAACAGTTGGGCTGATCCTGGCTGGCAGTCACAGCCGCCGGCTAGGTCCTGACAAGTGCTGGCTGGCGGTGGCCGGCGCGCCTATGATTGTCCGCGTCTGCCGGGCTGTTGCTCGGGTAGTCGATGAGATGCTGGTGGTCGGTGGGGACCGGGGTCCGTCGGGTATAGACCTGGTTGCTGATGAGCGCGCTATGGCTGGGCCGCTGGCAGCAATTGCTACAGGCATGCACAAGGTCCCCGCTGATGCCTATCTGGTTGTCTCCTGCGACGTGCCTTTTGTCAGCAGCGAACTGCTGGCCTCTCTAGTAGATGTTCTGGTCGGCGCCGACGCTGTCGTGCCGGTGGTCAGTGGCCGCGATCAGCCACTGTGTGCTGCTTATTCTTCGGCATGTCTGGCGGCGATTGACCAGGCTCTGGCCCGTGGTCAGCGTCGGGTGGATAGCTTCTTTGAGCAAATTGGTTTGCGGCGGATCCCGGAAAAGGAACTGCGGCAGTTTGGATCGCCTGATCGTCTCCTGCTGAATGTGAACACACCTGAAGATCTGGCCCGCGCTCGCCAGCTTGCCGAGATGGTGGAGACTGAAATTCAATAACACCCTGCAGGTGAGTCGATGCACGCCTGCTGCGTGGTCAGCCGACATCTTTCCCTGCCAACGGTTAGCAGGAGGGGTGAAATGGGTACTGTTGCTATAACTTGCACAGCTATGGGGGCTATATTGATAGTTGCCCTGGTGCCGCTAGTACGCCGCAGCATTCTGCCAGGGGGGGCAACAGTGCAGGTGTCGGAGCAATCAAAGAAACCCTCTCAGTTCGTACGGCTGGTCCTGCTAAGCTTACTATGGGCTGTCTGTCTGCTTTCTACTCTCCATTTCCACTTCAGTTTGCGCCAACAAGTCATCGTCAGTCACCTTTTTTACGTACCCATTATCATTGCGAGCCTCTGGTGGAAGAGATGGGGAATTCCCTTGGCCGTCTCTTCTGGAGCTTTTCTACTGCTGTCACATCATTTTGCTTCCTTAGGTTCACTTACGGACGATATTGTCAGGAGTTGTCTATTTGTTGTCGTAAGTGCGACCGTTGCCTGGCTCAGCGAAAAGAGCGCGCAAGCGACGACCAGGATTAGGGAAAGTGAGGAACTATTCCGCTCAGTCTTTGACGGCATACAGGACGTTTTCTTTCGTACTGACGCTGAGGGTCGAGTGATCTTGGTTAGTCCCTCGGTACAGCAAACCACTGGATACGCTGCTGAGGAAGTAATTGGGCAGCCAGCCAGCAGGTTCTACGCTGACCCTGCCCAGCGCGATATATTGCTAGAGGAGCTCAGCCAGAAGGATACAGTCACTGACTTTGAGATAAACCTAAGACACAGCGATGGTACTGTCATCCCCACCTCAGTGAATAGCTACATAATGAAGGATGATGAGGGCCGGGTCTTAGGCGTCGAGGGAGTATTGCGTGACATCACCGAGCGCAAAGAAGCCGAGCGGCAACTGCACATTTATCAGCAGCGGTTGCGGGCGCTGGCAATGCGGTTGTCCTCAGTCGAAGAGGAAGAACGGCGGGCAATCGCTGCCGGGCTGCACGACGATATCAGTCAGACCCTTGCGCTGTGCAAAATGAGAATGGCGGGTCTGGATGAGTCGTCGCCCGCGTCTGCTGTGGCTTCAATCTCCGGTGAAGTCCGTGGATTACTCGAGGAGGCCATCAGTAGGACCCGCTCACTGACATTTCGGTTGAGTCCTCCGGTTTTGTACGAGCTGGGTTTTGTGGCAGCGGTGGAATGGCTGGCTGAACAGCTAGAAGAAGAGCACGGCGTGGTGTTTAGGATCGAGCAGAATAGCCAACTCCCACCGATTGGTGACGAGGTCAGCATCCTTCTGTTCCGGGCGGTGCGCGAGCTGCTAATCAACGTTATCAAGCATGCCCAGACTAACACAGCAAGAGTCTCTATTGATAGGAACGGTGACCATGTGCGAGTAGTAGTGCAGGACGCGGGTGTCGGCTTTGACATGGCGCAACTGGATTCCCGCGGGCGTCCTCCTGGGTTTGGGCTGTTTAACGTTCGAGAACGGCTAAACTATGTCGGCGGCGTCCTGCAGATAGAGTCACAGCCGGGCGCCGGCACCCGAGTTGCTATGATAGTGCCGCTGAAGCTGCAGGAACAAGCCGCAACAGATAAGGAGCAGTGAGCTGGATATGCGAGTGTTGCTGGCAGATGACCACAATATTGTGCGCAGTGGCCTACGCCGCCTGCTTGATGCGGAGCCCGATATCGAAGTGGTGGCCGAAGCCAGCGACGGCCGAGAGGCCGTTGAACTGGCGACACAGCAGTCTGTTGATGTCGTCGTTATGGATCTGGCTATGCCGAATCTTAACGGCGTTGAAGCCACTCGCCAGATTCTGGCACAGTCTCCGGCCCCGAAGGTCATCGTTTTGTCAATGCATTTAGACCGGCGCTTCGTGGCCGGGGCGCTACAGGCGGGTGCCTCCGGCTATCTGTTGAAGGATTGTGCTGCTGAAGAATTGGTCAGCGCTATTCGCTCCGTCGCCGCCGGTCGCACCTATCTCAGTCCCCAAATCAGTGAAGTGGTGGTGGAAGATTATGTCAGTGGATTGGCAGAGGATGACTCTTCTGCTTGGGCCGTCCTGACGCCCCGCCAGCGCGAGGTGCTTCAGCTCTTGGCGGAGGGAAAAAGTACCAATGAAATTGCTTCGGAGCTCTACGTCAGTCCCAAGACCGTCGAGACACACCGCCATCACATAATGAGGAAATTGGGAGTTGACAGCCTCGCCGAGCTCGTAAAATATGCCATCCACGAAGGACTGACCTCGTTCGACGCTTGACAGGACCAGCCACTGATCGCGCTATACTGCGCTTTTTCCCCACAGCCCTCTCCCCCAGGAATTAAGGGATTTCGAAGGTGTAATTAAGGGATTCCCTGATTCTGTATTGCCGAAGATTGGCTAGAATATACATAGAGCTAACCGTCGAGCAGGCGGGCCGGGTGGCGGGTCTTCACTCAGATCAGTTTGCCGCCCGCCGGGCTAACCAACGGGCACCTGGTGAGGAGGTGACGGTGATGAACCGGAAGGTGGTAGTCGTATTCGGGGTGCTGCTGTTAGCACCGGCAGTAGTGGGCATCCTGCACGTCCTGGCTGGCATTGGATACAGGGTGTGGTTCTGGTTAGTCGAGTAGGCAGAAGCAGAATAGGAAGAAGCGAGTTGGATGAGTGAGCAGCAAAGGAAAGAATTCGAGGACGAGCGGAGCGAGTATCTGAGCGCGGAATGGTGGATCCTGGTCATGTTCATTGTGGCAGCGGCTCTACCGTGGCTCGTGGCAACACTAGCGCCATATTGGCCGATAGTGGGATCGGCCTGTATCGGAGTGGCAATATTGGGGCTGATAGTCTATGCCGCGCTGCAGCGGCCAACCTGACCGAATCGGCAGAGGGCAGCGGGGACCTCGGGTCGCACCGGCCTCGGCCCTGCTGCCCTCCCGTCGAGCAGGCGCAGGGGTGCGAAGGGCGAAGACCTGGATGCACTGATGCAGCCGGACAGTATGGACGAGGCAGGAGGTAACGGGCAGTGACCAATGACCGAAGGACGCTTGAGGACATTCCGAGCATAGGTAAGGGCGGGGCAGAGTTGGTGCGGGCAGGGATAACGGCGGGCATAGTCGCGGCGCAGGAGGCAGGTGCCGGCGCGGAGCTTGCCGTGATCGAGCGGCGGGCGGAGGAGCTTGTGCTGCAGAAAATGTGGCCAGCGATGCACCAACCCGTATTCGCATAGGAGTCCCCGATCCTGACCAACAACACGATTGCTTCGAACACGGGGGACGGACTTAGCAACTATGGTGGTGGCACTCCGGTCATCACGAACTGCATTCTGTGGGGAAACGACGGGCCCGACCTCACCGGCGCGTCGGCGACCCGAAACGCGCTGAACTGGCCATATTGCGTTAACACCACTTGTTGACCACCCCGCAGCAACGCCAGATCGTAGTCGTTCGGCGGATTCTCACCGATAGCACCCCGCTTCTCTGCACAACTTCCTGCTTTCAGTCAATTCAAAAAAGCTGAGAAACGCAAGGAGCCACGAGTTACTCCGTGAGCCGTATCACTCAGCGGCTCTATCACTCGGTGAGTCTTGACAATGCCAGACTAAGGACAGTACCATGCGTGCTGGTGCGACCCATCGCTCAAGGACGTGGAGCCCTTTGGACGTGAAGCCCTTTGGCTATTTGCGAGCCTGGTGTCCATCGAGAAGCGCTGAGAGAGAGGCCGGTCTGCACAGGGTGACGTCGCTGCTGTGGCAGTTGACGGGACCCGACTTGCGGGATGGGCCGACGTCCGATCAGCGTATCGGGCCCAGCCTTCGCCCCAATATCGAAGACACTCTACTAAGGAGAATCTAAAGCATGGAGATGAGTCGACGGGCTTTTCTCACTACGGCTGGTGTGATGGCCGGGACGCTGCTGGACCCTTTCGGGCTAGACCTGAGCACTACTCGTGCCTACGCCCAACGCGTGAGCATCAAACGCGGGCGGATCAGCACGACGATTTGCCCGTACTGTGGCGTGGGCTGTGGTATACTGATAAGCGCTGCCGAGGGCAAGATCGTTGACGTCACCGGCGACCCTGACCATCCCATCAACCAGGGCGCGTTGTGCAGCAAGGGTGCCGCGCTCTCCCAGGTGGTCAACGAGCGCCGGCTGAACAAGGTGTTGTATCGGGCTGCGGGTGCCCGCGACTGGGAGGAGAAGGACTGGGACTGGACCATCGATCGGATCGCCGAGAAGATCAAGGAAACCCGGGACGCGACCTTCGAGCTCACCGACCAGCAGGACCGGGTTGTGAACCGCACCTCCGCGATCGGATGCCTGGGGAGTGCGGCCCTGGACAACGAGGAGTGCTATCTCGTCTCCAAGTTCGCCAGGGCGCTGGGGATAGTCTACCTGGATCACTGCGCACGCCTGTGCCACTCGTCCACGGTCGCCGCGCTAGCCGCCAGCTTCGGCCGGGGCGCAATGACCAACCATTTCAATGACATCGCCAACTCTGACTGCATACTGATCATCGGGTCGAATGCCGCCGAGATGCACCCCATCTCCTTCAAATGGGTCACCAAGGCGATGGAGAAGGGGGCGAAGCTGATCTCGGCAGATCCCCGTTTCACGCGGACATCCTCCCGTGCAGATATTTATGTGCCCTTCCGGCCTGGCACCGACGTGGCCCTGATCGGCGGGATGATCAACTACGCGCTGCAGAACGACCTTATCCAGAGGGAGTACGTCGTTGCCCACACCAATGCGAGCTTCCTGCTCGACCCGGGGTTTGAGTTCGACGCGGGGCTGTTTGGGGAGTACACCGGCACGCTCTTGCAGAACGCCAAATACACCAAGGAGCACTGGCGCTACCAGACCGACGCCGGGGGCACCATCAAGAAGGATCCCACCCTGAAGGACCCACACTGTGTTTATCAGCGGCTGAAGAAGCACTTCTCGCGCTACACGCCCGAAGTTATGTCAGCGATCACTGGCACACCGCAGGACGTCTTCCTGCAGGCGGCGGAGGCCTTCTGCGCAACCCACGAGCCTGACAAGTCGGGCACTATTATGTACTCCATGGGCACCACGCAGCACACGACCGGAACGCAGAACATCCGGACCTACGCGATTCTGCAGATGCTGCTGGGTAACATCGGCGTCGCTGGCGGCGGGATCAACGCACTACGCGGCGAATCGAACGTGCAGGGTTCGACCGACCATTGTATCCTCTACCACATTCTTCCCGGCTATCTCAAGTCCCCGACCACCGAGAACGATTCGCTCCAGGCCTACTTGGGCAAGTGGACCCCGGTGAGCCAGGACTCTAAGAGCGCCAACTGGTGGCAGAACTACCCGAAGTACATCGTCAGCCTGCTCAAGGCCTTCTGGGGGGACCATGCCACAGAGGAGAACGATTTCGCCTACGACTACCTGCCCAAGCGTACCGGAGACTGCTCACACTTGGCCTTGTTCCACGAGATGGACGAAGGGAACATAAAGGCCCTGATAAACATCGGGCACAACCCAGCGGTCAGTGGCGCGAACCTCAACGTCGTCCGCCGGGCACTGGGCAAACTGGACTGGCTGGTTGTGTTCGATCTGTTCGAGACCGAGACGGCCGCGTTCTGGAAGCGTCCCGGCGTGGATCCAAGCAATATCCAAACCGAGGTGTTCCTGCTTCCTGCCGCCGTTTCGTTTGAGAAAGAGGGAAGCGTCACCAACTCCGGGCGCTGGGGCCAATGGCGCTACCAAGCAGTACCGCCGCCGGGCCACGCGAAGTCCGACCTGTGGATACTCACACGGCTCGTCGAGGCGCTCAAGAAGGTCTACGCTGACGGCGGCACCTTCCCTGGCCCCATCGAGCATCTGGACTGGAGCTACGGCGACGAAGAGCCCGACGTGCATCTGGTGGCCAAGGAGATCAACGGCTACTTCCTGCGCGATGTGGAACTCAAGGGTACGCTGTACAAGACGGGCGATCTTGTTCCCTCGTTCGCAGCGCTTCAGGCTGATGGATCCACCAACAGCGGGAACTGGCTGTACTGCGGCAGCTACACCGACAAGGGCAATATGATGGCCCGGCGGGAGCGCTCCGCGCCCGAGGACGATCCGATAGACCTTAACCCGAACTGGTCGTGGTGCTGGCCGGTCAACCGTCGCATTCTCTACAACCGGGCCTCGTGTGATGCCAAGGGGCGGCCATGGGCGCCGGACAAACCGGTCGTCGCTTACGACTGGCAGGCAGGAAAGTGGCTGGGCGATGTGCCCGACGGCGGCTGGCCCCCGCTGCGCAACCTCGATGGTACGCGGAACCCCGATGGGAAGTACTCGTTCATCATGCGCAAGGAGGGCCACGGGTCCCTTTTCAGCCCGGGCCCAAAGGACGGACCCTTCCCGGAGCATTATGAGCCCCTGGAGAGCCCCGTGCTCAACCGGCTGTCTGATCAACAGAACAACCCTATGATAAGGGTGTGGCGGCCTGCGGAGACGGGCAATGCCGAGAAGTTCCCGATAGTGGCCACCTCGTTCCGGCTGACCGAGCACTACCAGACCGGGTCACTCACCCGGAACCAACCGTGGCTCGTCGAGCTCATGCCGGGGCCCTTCATTGAGATAGGCGTGGCGCTGGCTGCGCGCAAAGGTATCGAGAACGGCGACCTGGTAACGATGAGTTCTGCGCGCGGCGAGGTGACCATGCACGCGGTCGTTACGGCCCGCATCGGCTCACTGCAACTTGGAGACAAGACGGTCGACGTCGTGGGGCTGGTTTGGCATTTCGGTTACCAAGGGCTCGCGACAGGAGACAGCGCCAACCTGCTCACGCCCCATGTCGGTGACGCCAACACCACCATCCCTGAATACAAAGCGTTCCTTTGCGATATCAGGAAGGGAGGCACAATATGAGCAAAGCCTGCCTGGTTGACTTGACGAAGTGCATTGCCTGCCGGGCGTGCCAGGTGGCCTGCAAGGAGTGGAATGAGCTCGAGGCCGAGCACACGGAGTTTTTCGGGGCACCCGGAGGGTATCAGAATCCCCCAGCGCTGTCCTCAAGGACCTTCACTCTGATCCGCTTCGTCGAAATGACCGACAACCACGGGAAGCTCAAGTGGGCGTTTGCCCGGTCGGGCTGCATGCATTGCCAAGACCCGGCGTGCGCGTCCGCCTGCCCGGTCGGCGCACTCAGAAAGACGGACGAAGGGCCCGTCGTCTATGACGACACCAAGTGCTTCGGGTGTCGATACTGCATGATGGCGTGTCCGTTCGACGTCCCCACGTTCCAATGGGATTCGCCCATCCCGCTCATCAGGAAGTGCACGTTCTGCGCGGACAGGCAACGTGGCGACGTCGCCATCACCTCGGTTAACGACCGACCGCTTTCCGAGGAGTCGCTCGCCCGCCATCGGGACAGCGACCGGACGCCCGCATGCGTCAAGGCCTGCTCTACAGGAACGCTCAAGTTCGGAGAGCGCGGCGAGTTGCTTGCCGAGGCCAGGAACCGAATGGCCGCCGAGCCGGACAAGTACATTGACCACATATACGGTGAGCAAGAGGTGGGCGGAACGAGCTGGATGTACATCTCGAACGTCCCGTTCGACCAACTGGGCTTCCCCACCACCCTGGGCAAGCGCAGTTATCCGTCCTACATAAGCCCCGCGATGAAAGCCATACCCGCAGTCGTGACGGGTCTGGGGCTACTTCTCAGCGGCGTCTACTGGGTCGCCAACCGCAAAGCCAAGGCCGCGAAGTCGGCACAGAAGGAAAGTGAGCAGACATGAGGCATGAGCCACTCAGAGCTAGGTTCGTGACGCCCGGCAGTGTGGTACTTGTTCTGCTGATGGTAGCAGGCGTCGTGGTAGCCATCGTTCGCTATGCGCGCGGCCTCGGCGCCGTCACCAATCTCAGCGACACGTATCCCTGGGGTCTGTGGATCGCCTTCGACGATCTCTGCGGCGTGGCCCTCGCTGCGGGGGCGTTTACCATGGCGGCGCTGGTCTACATCTTCGGGGGAGAGAAATACCACGCGTTCGTGCGCCCGGCGGTGCTCACCGGCTTCCTAGGCTATGTGTTCGTGGCCATCGCGCTGCTGGTGGACTTGGGGCAGCCCTGGCGCATCTGGCATCCCATCGTCATGTGGCATAAGGATTCTGCCATGTTTCAGGTCTCCTGGTGCGTGATGTTGTACATGGCCGTGGTGGCGCTGCAGTTCGCGCCGGCGGTGTTCGAGCGCCTTGGGTGGAGGCAGCTCCACGAGCTGTGGCGAGCACTTGTCCCGGCGTTTTCGGTAGTCGCGCTTTCGTTCTTCACCTTCATCATGTCACACTCGGCGATATGGACAGTGGTTGTGTTCGGTGTTTTCGCTGTCCTGGCTCTGGCGGTGCCGCGTCTGTTCGCGTCTCGGGCGGGCGTGCCGATCATGCTGATCATGGCCGGCGTTATTCTCTCGACAATGCACCAGTCTTCGCTCGGTTCGCTGTTCCTGCTGATGCCGAACAAGCTGCATCATCTATGGTGGACGCCGATACTCCCAATCAACTTCTTCCTGAGTGCGGTCGCGGCCGGCTTTGCCATAGTGATCTTCGAGGCAACGCTCAGTGCGAAGTCCTTCGGACGCTCGCCGGAGAGTGAGCTGCTTGCGGGGCTGGGACGGGCGCTCTGCTACGCACTGTGGATCTGTCTGGTGGTACGGCTGGCCGACGTGATGATACGCGGCCAGCTCGCGGCAGCCTTCAGCAGCGGCAAGGGCCTCATCTTCCTCATCGATGTGGTGGTGGGCCTCATGGTACCGGCCCTGATCCTCTCGAGCGCGAGGGCCCGCGAGAGTATGACGTCCCTGTTCACCGCGGCTACGCTTGCCGTTGTCGGTCTTGTCTTTAACCGCTTGAGTGTGGCGCTTCTCGGCATGACCATGCCTGGCAAGGTCGGGTACTTCCCAAGCATCGGCGAGTTCATCATCACTATAGCCATAGTTTCGGCCCTCGTCTTGCTGTTCACGCTATCGGCTAAGATCTTCCCGGTCTTTACCCGCGAGGAGCAGGAGGCCTTCGGGCTGCCTGGGGCCGCCTCGCAGGCGGCAGGTAATCGCTGAGGATCCGGTAACCACGCCGCGCCGACTGATCCGCTGGAGGGACAGTCTCGAAATGCGCACAACTGAGAACGATACGCTGTCATCGCGGCTCGCCGACACGATCGAGCGCCTGGAGGCGCTAATCGGCCAGGAAGCAGTCTCTGAGGACTACGTCCGGTTCCGCATCGGGCTGGCGAAGGCGCAGACGTCTGTGCGCGAGGCCCTTGTCCAGCGCGAGTCATCGACTGTCGCCGGGGACGCCGGGCCAACTCCGACGAGCCCGGCGCTCACACGAGGAGCGATCCAGTGGAACCGCGCGCTGTTGGCATCGCTCTTCGAGGACGTCCGTGCGCTGGCCGTGCGCTCTGGCGATCAGGCCGCTGGCCTCGCCGGCTTGCAGGAGGCCGCGGAAGAGGACGCCGGGCTCTTTGAGGAGCTCGCGGAGGTATCCGCGTTCGGCGATGAGCAGTCCCTGCTGGAGCTTTCCAACCGGGTCGGGACTGCCGCCGATGTACTCCTGTTCGTCGGTCGCGTACTCGCGGCGCCCTTCGTTGCCGACGCTGCACACAGACGCAGGGAGGTCGTGGCCCCTGTAGCTGCCTCCCGGGAGTCGTCAGGCCACTGTCCCGTTTGTGGGTCGCCGCCGGCCCTGGCGAGGCTGCGTCAGGACGACCGAAAGCGCATTCTGTGCTGCTTGCTGTGCGAGGAGAAGTGGACATTTGCCAGGGTAGAATGTCCCTTCTGCGCTAACGATGACCAGAGCACCATGGGATTGGTCACCGTCACGGGAGTGGAGGCGTGGTGGATTGAGGTCTGTGACAAGTGCAAACGGTACATCAAGACCGTGGACGAGAGCAAGCTCTCGGAGATCGAGGACGTGCTGCCCCTTGTGGAGGACACTGCAACGCTCTACCTAGACCTCATCGCGCAGAGGGAGGGCTATGCACGGGATGTTCTCGACGTAATCTGAGAGGGCAGTTGATGTCTCGTGCCAATATGGCACGCGCCTTTTGCTGGCTGTCATACGTGTCTGTGGGGGACAACTCTTAGACCCTCAGTACGTGGGGGCAGGAGGCATCGAGGTTAGAGGTGATCCGTTCGGACACCTCGCTTTCGCACCTCAGAATGGTCACAGATCGGTTACTTATCTAAGGAGGGATCGTAATGAAGCATGCACTGTTGGTGATCGTAATCGTCGTACTATCTGTTGCCTCTTGCGTTGTAGCACAGGACAAGCCAGCGACCGAAAAACCTAGTTGGGTGGACAGTATCAATATCAACGGCTACTTCCAGTCGCGGTACGTGCACCGGGACTGGGCGGTGGATGAGTTCACCTTTCGCCAGATGTACATCAACCTATTCGCGACACCCAACGATCGCACGAAGGGACTAGTCCAGTGGGTTCGCTTCGGTGCGGACCCGAACGCAACGTCGCCCACCGACTGGGGCGATGTCTGGGTGGAGTACAAGGTAACCGATACGTTGACGACTCGAATCGGTCAGTCTAATAACCACTTCGGCCTTGAGATGCCGCAGAGCTCATCCAAACGTGTGGCACTTGAGCGTGCCGCTGTCCTGCAAGGCGGCGGGGCCAGGCCTCGGGGCTTGTACTTCGGCGGCCTGTGGGACCGGGGCGTCTGGCTGACGTACACGCCGGCAACCAGCAAGTGGGACCCGAAGGTCACGCTGGGCGTGATGAACGGGCAGTTCCGGGGAAGTGACTTGAATAGCAACAAGAACGTGCTGGTCAAGCTGCATTGGGATCGCGACTGGGGCCAGTTCGGGGCCACGTGGCTGGACGGCAAGTGGACCAACAACCTGAGCATCCCCAGCATTCCTGACATCACGGACCGCAGCGCGGTTGTCGGCTATGCGCGATGGGCGCCGCAGGATTGTCAGTGGGCTGCCCAGGGCGAGTATGTCGATGGCGAACTGCTGGGCAACGACATTGACGGGTGGTATGCCCAGGCGGAATACCGGGCGAGGCCAGGGGGCACCGCATTTGTCAAGTACGACACGTATGACCCCATGAAGGGCACACCCAATTCCCACTGGGATGCCTGGCATATCGGGTACACCCAGTGGCTCGATAATAACAACGAGCTCACCCTGCAGTACATGAGCGGCGAGAACAGAGCAGCCACGTCCGATCCGAGCCGGGACGAGCTGGCCTTCCAGTGGCAGTTGGGCTTCCGATAGACGCCAAGGCCGAATCCGAGCTCTGGCACGAGTCCCAGGGTTACAGTGGGTTTAAGAGTAACGATGAAGCGTAACCCTGGGGGATTGAGGGGTCACTGTGTCTGCTGTCTGCCCGTAAGGCGCGCATGTTACGCAGTTCGGGGTAGTATGACCGCCAAGAGGGCTGCGAACTGACTTCTTGTACGTAAATGGCCGGCAGCGAGAGAAATTGGCGTGTCAAGCGAAGAATATTACACGTAGTAGGAAAGCATATGGGTAATGTCGGCTTACGTCTCGTCGGACCTGGTGTGCTGCGTAGCGCCCGTCGCAGGAGGGATCAATCACCGCGTGCCGCGATGGCCGGCACACTGGCGCTGGTAGGAGGACTCGTCGGCATAGACTACCAACCGGACCGCACAATTCTCCAGGAGATTAGCCTCCCAGTTGCCGGTCAGCTGGCGGAGGTCGAGTTGCGTCTGCAGCAGGCCGAAGAGGGTGCACCCCCGGCCGCAGCCCGGGCCTACCGGCATATGCTCCAAGGTGGTGGCAAGCGTCTGCGGCCGTTGGTCCTGCTGTTGGGAGCTGAGGCCACAGGGGAGTACAACGGACGCGTGCTGCAAGCAGCAGTGGCGGTGGAGCAAGTACATCTGGCCTCCGTGATCCATGACGACGTGGTCGACAATACTCGCAGTCGCCGAGGTCGGGACTCAGTGAGGATGCTACTGGGTGACCGCCAGGCGGTACTGGTTGGTGACTACTTGGTCGCACAGATCTATCGTCAGCTTGCCGCGCGGGACGACTCCCGTGTTGTGTCGGTGCTAACGGAGACGATTGTACAGATGTGTCTGGGCGCGTTGCAGGAGATGCAGTGGCGCTACCAGGCAGCGACCGAACCAGACTACTTGCGTGCAATCTCGGCCAAGACGGCGGTGCTGATGCAAGCATCGGCTCGGTTGGGAGCTATATGTGTCGGGGCTGACCCACGCATGGAGCAAGTCCTGGGGCGGTACGGTTATGACCTCGGAATCGCTTTCCAGATTCGAGACGACCTTTTGGACCTTTACGGGGATCCTGCGATATTGGGTAAGCCCATAGGCCAGGACCTGCAGGCTGGCCAGTTTACCTTGCCGGTTATCCATGCCCTGCAACAGCCAGGTGCCGACCCGCTGCAGAAGCTTATTGATCAGTTCATCGTGCAGCGGCCAGAACCTGAGCAGGTTGCCCGAGCCACCGAGCTTATAGAGTGCCTGGGCGGACGAGAGTATGCTGAGCACCGTGCGAGACATCATGCCGACCAGGCGCAGGCAGCGTTGACTGAACTGCGCGAGAGTCCAGCCCGTGAGACCTTGTCGCGATTAGCCGATTACGCTGTGGAGCGCCGCCAATGAGTGTAGACGCACTGGGCCGCTCGTCCCGCCAATACAACTCCTCTGCCTGCTCTTCCAGACTCCCCCGTTGGAGGACACGGGAGCAGTTAGTAAGCCTCGGGGAGTGCAGTGCATCGTTGACTCATTGCATAATATCTAAGTCGCAGGATCAACTACTCCTGGATGAGCTGTAGGTGGACTGAGAGAAATCCCAGCGGTCGTCGTGTCTGCTGTCCCGGGTTTCGCTGCGATTATAGCGAATCTGTAAAGCAGCCTTGACATAGTTTGGGTGATGTGCCATACGGGACACCATCTGATTGGTGGCGAAGAAGGAGGGTGAGCATTATCGTCCGTACGCGACACAACACCAAGGCAGCCATTATCGCTTGCCCTCTGCACCACAAGATGCTACTACTATATCACAGCGCAACACATGCCCTTATGGGGTGCAGGGCAGTGACCTCTATCTTCTCCTTGTGACTGTCAATTCACCAACTACACACAAGGCTCTTCACTGCTCTGCACCTTACATAATGCCAGCGTTTGTTGAGATCAACCAAGAGTCCCGGCTGGTCCAGAACTTCGTCGACCCAGCGGACAAAACTGAGACTCGTGTAGACGAGACTGGCCCCGTGGTCAGTCCCCGGGAGCTTGCTCCGAGCGCCGACCTTTGTGCGCGTCGATGCGTCTGACAAGCAAGGCAGGCAGCGGGTGATTGTTGTCTGGCTCGTATCCCTCTGTCGTTATGGTTAAGGTCAGACCCCTGGCAAGTAGGGCTCAGTCGAGTTGCTGTCCGCTGTCAGCAGTTTATGTTATAATATAGGCAAATGCAGCTTCGGGACGGCACAGGAGGAAGGGACTATGTGCGGAATAGGAACTCAGGAGCTTCTGGTCATTCTGCTAATCATCCTGGTCCTGTTCGGCGCCAAGAAGATACCTGAGATGATGCGCGGGCTGGGCAGAGGTATTCAGGAATTCAAGCAGGCCTCGCGCGAGGTAGTAAACGAGGTCCAGAGCTTGGGCGAAGAATCTCCCGACGAATCCGACAGCAGCGACACACCTGTCGGATAGATGGGGAGCGCAGCCAAGCGATGAGCAGGCTCAGCAAGTTTACACTCATTTGGGTGGCTGTGGTGTTGTGGCCGGCTGGCCTTGGGGCTGAGTCGGTGCTGGCCAGCTTTATGCCCGACAACGGCCGCCTCGTGAAGTGGCAATCTGGCAAGTTCGTGCCACTCGTACAGGCGCTCGAGCACCATATCCCATAGAGAATCCGGAGATGCATCTTCGCCAGCCCAGGTTTCCAGAAACTCCATCCACGCCATCCGCATATCAGCATCATCTAGGGACCACGCGCCGAATGGTATTTGGGAGAAGAAGAACGATTGTGCCGATTCATCAGTCGGGGTCCACTCGCTGAATTCCAGATTTAGTGCGTGGAGGATTCCGCCAGGACGCAGCGGGTATTTTTCGGCAAGGAACCTGAGAAGCGGCCGTTGCATGAACTCCACGAAGTTCTCTGATAGGAACTCAGAGTCAACATCAGCTGCAAGTTGCTGCAGCTCAACCTGCCACCTCGCCGCGTTTGCCGCGAGGCATTCCATAAGCTCCTGTGCCTTTGGTTCAGCAAATCTGCCAACCTTTGGAGTGGGATAGCCGAGATACAGACGTCTTGTTTTACCTTCCGCCTCTTCTTTGATTCGCTGCTCAATATATTCCTGCTCGGTACGCTGCTCACATTCTCGCCTGAGCTCTGCGCATTCCCTCAGCCACTGCCGATACGTCACACGAACCACTCCCCCGAAGCCTGCATATCTCGCCGCGATACTCACCGACATCTTAGCACCAAAAGCCGCTGGAGGCAAGCACACCACATACAAATTACCTGTGATGAGCGCCAACCAGCGGGGACATTCCTTGTAGCCAGAGCGCTGTTA
>JAUVZM010000028.1 GCA_030602615.1 bacterium | reverse complement strand
TGTAGTTCCCTTCTAACCGAAGGCAACTACCGCCACAATGAGCCAATAAAGGGACCCGGTTGTCCGGGTCCCTTTTTCTTTGAGCTATTGATTGACCATACCTCCCTGGCGCAGATTCGCCGGGCCTCACCGTCGTTTCCCCATGGCAAAGTGGGTCGTCGCGTCACTGCTAACATCCACCACCCAGAGGTCTGGCAGTGGAGTCAACGGATTTGTGATCTTCACAAATGCTGCCGATTCAAGTTCGCCCTAGTGAATACCAATAGATTCACTACACACACCTGAATGCAGTTGGGGGGGCGCGGAGGGACAGCCGCAACCATGCGCCTCGCAATGCTTGCGGCGAAGGTCATAGTCCTGCTGTTCGGCCTTGCCGCTATCGCGCACTTTGCTTCAACAAAGTGCAATCATCCCCTGTTATTTGTAGCGGAAGTGCGGGGAAAATCAATGGAGCCGACTCTCCAGGCAGGTGAGCGGATTATATGTCTCAGAGCCCCCTGGCAGTCGGGAGATGTCGTGCTTGCTGACGTCGGGGAAGACAACCTTGTAGTCAAGCGAGTAGCTGAGCATCGGGGCGGGTGGGTATGTCTCGTTGGCGACAACCAGCAGACTTCTCATACCTATTGGGTCCACCCCCAGCAGATCAAGTCCGTAATGCTGTGCCGCCTAGCCGTGCCTTCACTACACAGCATCAGAGCAGTTGCTAAGTCTCCCGACGGCACTTGACCGAAACTGGCGGACGCCCCTGTGAGAATCATCACCCCCAATACCGCGCCCTGCTTATGGATCTCCACTTAGCTACCAGAAGGACCCCTAGAGAGCTGCATAAAAGACGCGACCCGCCGGAAGGAATCCGCACCAGCTTTGGGCAATACTATCTGATGCCTGTTAATGGTTGAGTCGTTACATCAGCCGAGGCATCCCGCAGAAGCCCGATCCAACCCTGAGGAGGTGAAGGCGCAGGAGTGACTGCGTCGCAATACATGACCAAGCAGCTTCCAATAACCGCGGTAAGAATTGACTGGGGCAAGATGCCGGTGGACGTGCGCTTTAGTTGGGGGGCACCAGAGACTTTTTCGTTTGCCGTCGTGCAACTGTTCAGTGACGAGATACGCGGCATCGGAGAAAACCATATGCCGGTCTCTGACGAACTCCAGCAGGCAGCAGCTTCTCTGTTGGGGGCAGACGCCCGGCGGCTGGATGGCCTGCTGACTGGCCCCTGGCAGCAGATTCCGCAACCCCAGAGAGAAGCCTTTTCTATCGCTCTATATGACCTGGTTGGCCGCGCCAGCGGCCTGCCCGTGCATACGCTGTTGGGTGGTGCACAACGGACTGCGGTACCATTGACACCGTGCATATTTCCGCAGAGTCCCGAGCACGCCGGACAGCGCGCCGCCGAGTTTGCAGCTCAGGGTTTCCGGGCACTGAAAGTGAAAATATTCGGTGAGCTGGAAGGGGACTTGGCCATCATCCGGGCCGTCCGTGAGGCGCTGGGCGAGGAGGGCTACCTGCAGGCTGATGCCAACGAAGGGTACCCTGCTGCGGAGGTCTCAACTGAGACGATGAAGGCGCTGGAGCAGGCCGGCCTGGACGCGGCTGAGGATCTAATTGACGGTGACTTGGACGACTTGCGCGCTCTGCGAGGATGCAGCAGCGTTCAGATAATGCCTGATGCACCGGCCCGCACCCTTGAAGGCGTCGGCCAGATTCTGCGGGCCGATGCTGCCGACCGGATACAGCTGCACGCTGCGCAAAATGGAACCTTCACACAGGCGCAAGCTAAGTATTGGGCAGCGGCCAGCTTCGGAGTGCCGGCATTTGTCGGAGGTACCGGCTATTGCGGCATCGGCACGGCCGCCTATCATCATCTTGCCACGGTTATAGGCCTAGAGGGACCTTGCGGGGAGTTGGGAGGAGCATTCGACCATGGCATGCCCGAGGATCTGGTACAAGAGCCGCTGCCAATTGAGGATGGGCACGTCATTGTGCCTCAGACGCCGGGGCTGGGCGTGGAGCTCGACGAGCAGGCGCTGGAGCGGCATGCCACCGGCCACTGGGGGGCAACCTAGCCCGAAGAAGCCACCAATTGGTACTCTAAGCAAACCATTTACCGAAAACCAGCGCCATGGAAGCACTATTCAGCGGCGTGTGGCGCTGGTTTGCTGTCACACTGTACTATGACTGACGACTGCAGCAACACCCCAACTGTCCCCAAGGTTGAGCAGCCCCGCACCCCGGCCGCAAGTCGCGTGGACATGACGCGCGGCTCACTGCTGCGGCAGACCGTGTATCTATCGTGGCCGATAGTAGCCGCCTCACTGCTGCAGGTGGCTGTGGGCATAGCCGACATCAAGATGGTCGGCGTGCTGGGACCTGAGCCAATCGCTGCGGTAGGCATGGCCCGCACCGTCATATTCACGCTGGTTGCTTTGGCCTTCGCGGTGTCAACAGGCGTACAGGTGCTTGTGGCGCAGTATTCTGGTCGAGGCGATGAGGTCACCGCGGACAGAGTTGTCAAACAGGGGCTGATGGCGGCCACAGTGATCACACTGGCGGTTATCACTCCGGTCGGGGCTATATTCTCCGAAAGTATTCTCCGCCTGCTGGGAGCCAATCAGCAAGTGCTGCTGCACGGCACACCCTACTTGCAGATAATGTTCGCGGGAATGGTGTTTCTGGTACTGAGTTTTGTCATCACTGCTGCCCTGCAGGGGGCGGGTGACACACTCACTCCGCTCATCCTGCTACTGGCCGCCAACGCGCTTAACATTGTCCTCAACTACTTGCTTATTTTCGGGGTGGGTCCTTTCCCACGACTGGGCGTGCCAGGAGCAGCAGTTGCTACAATAGTGGCGCGGATGCTTACCATATCAGCCGGGCTCGTTGTCCTGATATCAGGCCGCTTTGCCGTCAGTCTGCGCGTGCGTAGCTCATGGGCATTGCGCTGGGAGTTGATAGGCAAGATCTTTTACCTGGGCATTCCCGCTTCCATACAGGGCTTCACCCGTAATATTGCGTTCATGCTCATCATCAAGATTCTTTGGCTGACCGTCGCGGGCGTCTACGCCGTATCGGCCTGGACCGTAGCGGGCCAAATACGAGCGGTAACCATTATGGTTGGCCTGGCGTTTATGGCGGCAGCTACTACCGCTGTCGGACAGAATGTAGGGGCTGATAACTATCAGCGGGCGCAGTCCGCTGGCTGGCTGTCAGCTAAACTGGCTGCCGGGCTCAGTGTGGCCGCAGCCTTGACCTACGCACTTCTGGCTCGCATGCTGATGCAACTGTTCACCGACGACAACTGCGTCATTGCCGTCGGCGTGCAAGCGTTGGTTGTCCTGGCGATCTCCGAACCATTTCTGACCGCGGGAATGAGCCTGTCGGGCTCATTGCGGGGTGCCGGCGACACCTATATGCCCCTCTATATCAGCCTCATCTGCACCTCAGTGCTGACACCGCTGGCCGCCTTCGTTCTGGCCATCTCGCTGGGCCTGGATACTCTGGGGGTATGGATTGGTTTTGACCTGGCCATAGCCGCCCAGTTTGCTCTGCTGACCTGGAAGTTCGCCGACGGTTACTGGAAGGACCTGAGCGTGATATGATCCGCCAGGAATAAAGGAAAAGACCAGTGGCAGGCCAAAATCAGGCCCGCCACTGGTCTCTGTCACAGTCTGGCACGCGACGTCAGACTTACTCAAACAGTCGCTGCAGCAGGTCAAGCAGTCCAGCCTTCTTCGCTCGGAAGTAGGTCATAGACGGATCGGGGCGGCCCACAAAACAGATGTAGCTGAAGCCGTACTTGCGGATGAGGCGCAGAGCCGTTTCCGCCTCGTCTCCTTTTTCGGCAAAGTCCAATATCCAATGGTCGCCTTCGACTATCTTCCAGCGCCCACCGATCTGCTTGACCTCGATCTTCTCCGGGTCAAACTCAATGGCGTCCTCACCATCCATCGAACCGACCGGTGCTTTGCCGTCAACCAGCCAGTAGTCCATGGACGAGTGAGGCCGTCCCACGAAGCAGTGGCTGTTCATCCTGTAGTGGCGGATGGTCTTCAGCGCCAGCTCCGCCTCGTACTTGTTACTGCCGAAGTCGAGAAGCCAGTGACCACCTTCGACGATCTTCCAGCTTCCGCCGATCTGCTGAAGCTCCAAGTTTCGGTAGTCGAAGCTGACGCAGTCTTCGTGAAGCGGGAGCTCCTCAGCCCGGAAGTAGGTCATCGAAGGATCGGGGCGGCCCACGAAGCACATGCGAGTGAAGCCATACTTCTTGATGATCCACAGCGCGGTATTGGCCTCGCTCTGTTTGTCGGCAAAATCCATGATCCAGTGGCTGCCTTCGACAATCTTCCAACGCCCGCCGATCTGCTTCACTTCAATGTTGGCTGGATTGAAGCTGACACTGTCTTCGCCCGCAATAGCACCGCGTGGCGCCAGGCCGTTGACCAGATAGTAGCTCATCGAAGGGTCCGGTCGCCCCACGAAGCACTGGCTGTTCAGACCGTAGTTCTTGATAATCCTGCGAGCCTGGAAGCATTCATCGCGGCTGGAACCGAAGCTGAGCATACTCATGCTACCTTCCATCAGAAACCATTGATCTCCCTGTTTCCTGCAACGCACGTTGTCGGGGTTAAACTTGATGCAGTCTTCTGTCGGAGGCACAAAAACCCTGCCCACCACGCCCGGTATGACCAGGCGGAAGGTCGGCAGGTCCACCCGGAAGTAGGTCATAGACGCACCAGGCCGGCCCACAAAGCAGATGTAGCTGAATTTGTACTTCTTGATGATCTTTAGTGCAGTATCTGCTTCGACCTTCTTCTCGGCAAAGTCCAGAATCCAGTGGGCCCCGTCAACTATCTTCCAGCGCCCCCCGATATTGGTAACCTGGGCGTTATCAGGATCAAAGGGCACAGCATCCTCGCCGGGCATAGAGCCTACCGGCGCTTTGCCGGCCACCAGGTAATACTCCAACGACGGACCGGGACGGCCCACAAAGCACTGGCTGTTCATCTTGTAGTGCTTGATGATTTTCAGTGCCTGGCGAGCCTCACTCTCCTTGTTGCCAAAGTCCTTAAGCCACATACTTCCCACGACTATCTTCCAGCTTCCGCCAACCTGCTTTACGACCGCCTGACTGTAGTCAAACGAGATACAATCCTCGCTTACGTCCGCTGCTGCGGGCGTACTGGCCGCGGCAGCCAGCCACATCACACAGATTACGGCAGACAGCAAACTGACTGGTAGGGTCTTCTTCATCTGTCTCTCCTCCTATAACCAAGTTTTTGGGACTAACCGGCGATTGCTTACTTTGTTCATAGGTTTGACGAGTTGCAAGTATCATCTCTTGTTATAGCACCCGGAGGTGCTAATGTCAAGCATGAGCTGTGCTGGAATCACTTGCACTAGCAGTTTCCAAACGAAGTTCGACAGAGACTGGCAGCCGGCGACGACCGCTGCTGCCAGCTCTGCCGCCTCACAGGACAATCTCAAGCTCATACTGATGCCGCTGGCGCCAGCGTTCCCACTGCTGGGCCAGACTCTGATCCCGTTGAGTCTGATGCAGGTCGCTTATGGCCATCTCATGGGCGTCTTCGCCGGTGTCGCGATAGTAGCCTTTGGATGTGCGCAGGTGGGTAAAGCCCACTTTTTGGTAGAGGTGACGGGCAGCGATGTTGCCGGGGCGGTACTCCAGAGTTACCTCTTTGGTGTTCTGCTCGACCAGATGAAGTAGCAGCACCAGTAGTATCCCTTCGCTGAGGCCCTGGCGGCGGTGAGCGGGATCTACCGCAAGTGTTCCAATGTGGCAGACATCGGCAGCCCGGCGACCGCCAATGTAGGCGACCAGCTTGCCGGCAAGCGTAGCCACCAGGTAGATGCGGCCACGGATGTGAGTAATCTCGGCGCGCATCCCCCACTCTGACCAGGGTGTAGGGAAGCTATCCCGCTCGATGCGCATAATGTCGGGCAGGTCGGCTTCGGTGGCCCGACGGATGATGAGTTGCGGCTTTTCGCCTTGACCGGCGGTAGTCATCTCAAAGTCCCAGATTCACCCCTAAGCCACGTTCGGCTTGGGAGACCATAAGGTAGTTAGGGCGCAGGCTGAAATAGCTGTCAGACGGGGCCTCTTCGATTTGAACAGCTCCCAGCCGAGCAATTGTGCTGGCCCGGGGACTGTCAATCTCCAAATCGGTCACCTGGCCTTTACTGGCCAAAACCTCGACAAGCCCGGCCTCAGTAAGCAGCCCATTTCCCGTAACCACCAGGGGGCGGCCGGTAGCCAGATCTGAGCAGGCAGCAACAGCTCCCTCTGTATCAACTACCTTCGTCTCGGCCTGCTGTTTGGGGTTCGCTTCTTCACTCTGGAAGAAAGTAGTCAGATACAACCGGTGGCGGCGAGCTGGCTGCACGACGACGATCATCGCTCCGGGTTCAGCCTGTGCTTCGGCGGCCCAGGCCAGCGGCGTGGGTACTCCTACTGCCGGAATCTGACAGCAATAGGCAAGGGTTTTGGCCGTAGTCACTCCCACCCGCAAGCCGGTGAAGGAAGCCGGGCCTGACGAGACAGCGATGCCGTCGAGGTGAGCAGCGGCGACAGTCTCGGTTGCAACTACGCTCAGAATGTGCCCCACCAGCACCTGGCAGATGGTGCGGCGGCTCGCGAAGATCTCTTCGCGGGCCACCTCGTTGCCTTCCAGCAAGACTACGCTGCTGGTATCACCGGATGTCTCAATTCCCAGAATGCGCATCGGCTAGCTCGCTGACTACTTGGCTGGGCCGCGGCCCGCGCCCGGACAGCTCCAGTCGGCGGCCCTCGTTGGCAAAGTCAAGTCTCACCAGAAAATAATGTTCAGGCCAGACTTCGGGTACCTGCTCGGCCCACTCCAGCGCAACTACCGAGCTGGACAGATATTCCAGCAGCCCCGCCTCTTCGAGCTCCTCTGAACTGTTGATTCGGTAGGCGTCAGCATGGCACAATGGCAGCAGGCCCGGATGAAAGCGGATGATTATGAAGGTCGGGCTGGTAATGCGCCCCTCAATCCCCAGACCCGCGCCCAGTCTCTGCACAAAACAGGTCTTGCCGGCACCGAGCGGGCCGCACAACGCCACAAAGTCGCCGGCTTGCAGGTAGGTTGCCAGGCGTGCTGCCCACAGTCTAGTTTCGCCTGGGCTGGTCGTGCGTACAACTAACTTCTCGCAAGTAGCTTGCGAATTCAATCGGTAGTGCCTCGTGCCGGTACGGTGGATTCCTTCTATTCTTACTCCCCTCGACTGAACATTTCCCCAACGGCGGTGCCAAACCTTCCATGCTGCAAGCAATGATTTGACAGTGCAGCTGGCTTGTTGGTAGAATCAGTTGGTGCGCTTATGATTGAGATAGATGGCTCGCAGGGCGAAGGCGGAGGGAGGCAGGTATTGCGCACGGCTCTGTCTATGTCGGTGCTAATGGTATAATCACGGGCGAGGAGGGATGAACCGTTGAACTTCAAGGAAGAGGAACAACCAGAAGAACACGAGCAAGAGCAGGAACCGAGCTTCCAGAAGGTGGACAAGCGACATTCGGCGGAACAGGAGCCTGAGTGTGGCGACGAGCAGGAGACGAAGGCCGAAGCGGCTGCCCAGCAACCAGTTGATCAGGAAGAACCGGAGATGGCGCAGGAGGTTCCGCTTCAGGCTCTGGACGTTTACGACACGTTGAGGTTTATGATCAGTTTGCTGATACAGCAGGCCTGGGTTAGCCTGGGGATTCAGAAGGCTCCCGGAGCCGAGGAGGTCGAGCAGGACCTGCCTCAGGCCAAAGTGGCCATTGACACCCTCGAATTTGTCATTGACAAACTCGCGCCTGATCTGGAGTTGCAGGAAAGGGCGGAGCTGGATTCGGTACTGAGCAACCTGCAGATCAATTATGTGAAAAGAGCTTGACAGCCGTTTGCTTCTTACAGGACTTTGGTGTACCATCTGTCGGAACGAAAACGAAATGGAGAAGCAATCAAGCTACTGTCCAACTATGGAGGACTGCAAATGTCGGTAAGAATTGGATTCATTGGTACAGGCGGTATCGCCCAGAGCCACCTGCAGACGCTGAGCGGAAATTCGGATGCACAGTTAATTGCGTATTGTGACCTTGATCTGGAGCGGGCGCAGAAGGCGGCCGAAGAATATGGCGGCAATGCCTATCGGGATTTTGAGAAGATGCTGGATGGCGAAGAGCTGGATGCTCTGGTCATCTGCACGCCGCCGTTTGCTCATGGGGATATCGAACTGGCGGCCTGTGAGCAGGGCTTGCATATGCTCATTGAGAAGCCGGTGGCGGTCAGCACCGATGTGGCACTGAAGATCCTCGAGGCAGTCGAGACGGCTGGCCTCACAACCCTGGTAGCCTACAAGTACCGGTGGGAGGATCATGTCCAGAAGGGGCGCGACATGCTGGCTGACCACACCATCGGACTGGTTTTCGGCAACTTCTGGGGCAGCATTCCCGGTGTGGGTTGGTGGCGAGTTAAGAGCCAATCCGGAGGACAGATGATCGAGCAGGCTACCCACATCGTGGACATGGCACGATTTATGGTCGGAGATGTCCAGCGGGTCCAGGCCTTCGGCACACTGCAGGCCATGAACAAGGTCTATCCGGATTTTGACGTGTGGGATGCGACCGTGGCTAACCTGGAATTCACCAACGGTGCGGTGGGTACTATCTCCAGCACCTGTCTGTCCGAGAAGTGGTGGCAAAGTAGCTTGCGAGTAATTGCTCAAAAGGTAATGGTAGATGTTAATGGTGGTGAGGGCATCAATTGGGTTGATCAGGACGGCGAGGGGGAATACGAGAGGCAGGTTGATGGCTACCAGCGGGAAGCCGAGGTGTTTGTTGAAGCGGTGATGACCGGTGATCGCAGCGAGGTCTATTCGGACTACGCCGATGCGGTCAGGACTCTGGCAGTAACCGAAGCAACCAACCTGTCAATCGAGAACGGAGGAGAAGTTGTCGAAATAAACGACATTTTGGGATAGAATCGCCGTAAATTGCCCTAAATGGCTTGACGCGGCGATTGAAATGATGTATACTTAGCCGTGGATAGGGGATGATGGATGTTAATACAATTGAATCTGGTGGTCCCTCCCGCCGTCGTTACACCAGGTGTAGATAGGCCATAAGCGCTGCAGCAGGAGTTACCGCTTCGCCGACTAGCTCGGTAAAGCTCAGACAGCAGTGATGAAAGGCGGGCTCGGACGAGGGCTCGCCTTTTGCGTGCCACCACGGGCAACCGCTTGCGTTTCCACCGCGGGAGAGATGCGCAAACCACCAGGCCGACTCGCCACCAAGAGCAAAGCATTTTTGTTAGCAAAATAAGAGAATGGCATGCGAGCGGGCAGTGGCGGAGCGTACCTACCAAGCATTCTGCCTACCCCCGAGGTGGCTTATGGCTACTGCAGCAGGGCTTTTTGGTGAAACCTCCGCGCCAACTAGCATCTTTGTTTACGACCAGGTTTCTGACGAAGAGCTAGTACAGCGCACCCAGCAATTCGGCGACCGGCGTGCCTGTGAGTATTTGCTTTATAAGTACCGTAACCTGGTGAAAGCCAAAGTACAGTCGTACTTCTTGATGGGAGCGGAGCGCGACGACCTGATTCAGATCGGGATGATCGGGCTGTGGGAGGCAATAACAGATTTCCGTGCCGACCGCGACACCTCCTTTGCGGGATTTGCCAAAGTCTGCATCCAACGGCAGATGATCTCGGCAATAAAGGCCGCTACTCGTCAGAAGCAGACCCCACTTAATACTTCAGTGTCCCTGGATGCTTCACCCGGTGGCGATGAGGACGACGATCGAAACCTGCTGGAGATTCTGATTTCGGAGAATGACGCCGATCCCGAAGATGTCGTCTTGGGCGTGGAGGGTGAACGGGTCTTACAGCAGTCGCTGCGCGAGCAGCTCTCTCCATTCGAGTGGGAGGTGCTCACTGAATATCGCACCGGCAAATCTTACCGGGAGATGGCGCAGACCCTCAACTGCAAAGTCAAGTCAATCGACAACGCCCTGTCGCGGATTCGCCGCAAGCTGCCCGATCTCCGGCCATATCTGGCGGAGCACGGCATAAATGCTGGTGGCTGTGACTAGCTCGATCTGACGGACTTCAGTGAGGAGAGCTTGGCAGGGTGGGCCTTTGCGCCCGCCCTGTTAGTATTCCCAGCCGCACCGCACAACCCGTCTGGCAGTCTCTACTGTTATGACTTTCCAGCAACTGATCATCACCTTGAACGAGTTCTGGGCTGGCCAGGGCTGCCACATCAGCCAGCCGTATGATGTAGAGGTGGGTGCGGGGACAATGACCCCCGACACATTCCTGCGCTCACTGGGGCCTGAGCCCTGGAAGGTCGCTTATGTCCAGCCCTCGCGGCGGCCCACCGACGGACGCTACGGCGAAAACCCCTATCGGATGCAGCGCTACTTTCAGTATCAGGTGATTATGAAGCCCGCTTCGGCGGATATTCAGGATATCTACCTGGACAGCCTGGTCGCGCTGGGCATTGACCTGGCCTGCCACGATATTCGGTTCGTGGAAGATGACTGGGAGGCGCCCACCCTGGCGGCGGCCGGCGTCGGCTGGGAAGTATGGCTGGATGGTATGGAGATTACCCAGTTTACATATTTCCAGCAGGTCGGCGGCCTGGAGTGTCAGCCCGTGCCCGTTGAGCTGACCTACGGGCCGGAGCGGCTGGCAATGTATCTGCAAGGGGTGGACGATTATCGCCAGTTGGATTGGTCCGACCAGATCAAGTATGGGGAAATCCGCTACGCCGAAGAGAAGCAGTTCTCCGACTATAACTTTGAAGTAGCCGACACCGAGATGCTCGGGGAGCTTTTCGGCCGCTACGAGCGCGAGACTGAGGCTTGCCTGCAGGCTCATCTGCCTCTGCCGGCATACGACTATGTGCTGAAATGCTCGCACACCTTCAATCTGCTCGATGCGCGGGGAGCGCTGAGCGTGACCGAACGCAATGCGATGATTATGCGGGTGCGGCGACTGGCCTGCCGGGTGGCCGAAGCGTATGTCACCGACCGCGAGCAGTTGGGCTTTCCGCTACTTGAAGAATAGGATAAGCTATAAATAGAACCGATGGCGGCAGACTTGCTTTACGAAATTGGTGTTGAAGAGATTCCGGCCAATGCCGTGCTGCCGGCGCTGGCTCAGCTTGAGGCATTTGTTGGCGAAGGGCTGGACAGACTGCGGCTGGGATACGGGCAGATAGCCACCTATGGCACGCCTCGGCGGCTGGCAATTGTTGTCAAGGATGTTGACGACTGCCAGGAAGATGTCGTCGAGGAGATAAAAGGCCCGCCGGCCCACGCCGCGTTCGATGCCCAGGGCAATCCCGCCCAGGCAGCGGCGGGGTTTGCCCGCTCGCGCGGAGTTGAGTTGTCCGATCTGGAGGTGCGCACGGTTGACGAAGGTGAGTGGGTTTTTGCCCGCGTCAGCAGGCCGGGCCAGCCTGCGACCGAGGTGCTCCCCCAACTACTGAAGCAGGCAACCGAGCAGCTCAGCTTCCCCAAGACAATGTGGTGGGCTGAGGTGGGCTTCCGTTTTGCCCGGCCGCTGCGCTGGCTGGTTGCCCTGCTGGGTGAGCAACTGCTCGATCTGGAAATAGCAGGAGTTCGGGCCACCCAGACCACCCGTGGTCACCGCGTTCTGGGGACCGACAGTATTGAAGTAGACCATCCCGGCCGATACATGGACCTGCTTGAAGCCAACGGTGTGGTAGCGGATCATCGGCGCCGCCGCGAGATGATCGTACAGCAGGCCACCGAGTTGGCTGCCACCCGGGGCGGCCGCCCGCGAATAGATCCCGATGTCCTCACTGAAGTCAACTTCCTGGTTGAATATCCCACCTGCGTGATAGGCAGCTTCGACGCTGAGTATCTGCAGTTACCCCACGAAGTCATAGTCACGGTGTTGCAGGGACATCAAAAGGCCTTTGCTGTCGAGAATGAGCAGGGGAACCTCGCTCCGAACTTCATTGCCGTCACTAATGCCGACTCGGCGGCGGCTGATACTGTGTGTTCGGGGTGGGAAAAAGTGATCGTTCCGCGGCTGGATGATGTCCAGTTCTACTACGAGCAGGATATGGGCCAACCCCTGGCCGAGCGCCGCGAGGCGCTCAAGCGTGTCACCTTTATGGAAAAGCTGGGCACCCTCTATGACCAAAGCGAGAGGCTGGTCAAGCTGACCTCGTGGCTGGCTGAATACCTCGATGAGGTAAGTGACTCAGAGGCGCAGACCGCACGCCGTGCGGCTGAGCTGGCCAAGTGCGATCAAGTCACGATGATGGTGCGTGATGGCAAGCTCGGTGAGGTGCTTCAGGGAGTAATCGGCGGATACTATGCCCGGGATTCGGGCGAATCTCAGGCAGTAGCGACGGCCATTTCCGAACAATACCTGCCCGCGCAGCCCGGCGATTCCATTCCGACGACTCCCGCCGGCCGGATGCTCAGCCTGGCTGATAAGATGGATCACCTGGCGGCGTGCTTCCGACTGGGCGAGATTCCCCGGGGCTCAGCAGACCCATATGCACTGCGCCGGCGGGCAACCGGCGTAATTGAGATTGTCCGGCAAACCGGTTATCACTTCCCGCTTTCCGCGTTTATCCAACAGAGTCTGGAGTCGCTGCCAGTACCGCCCGACGACAGTAGCCTCGTTCCCACTTCGCAGGCAGCTTCACGATTGCAGGATCTGTTTGCCGAACGCCTTCAGGCGGTGTGGGAACAGGGAGGGGTTGACTACGACATCTGCCGGGCGGTGCTGGCTACTGACTGGGATGACATCGCTGAGGCCAACGCCCGCGGGCAACTGCTCGCCCAGCTACGCAACAGCCAGCCAGAACTGTTCATCAGGCTGGTCACTGCCGCCGAGCGACCGGCCCGTATCGCTCGCTCGGAGAATATCCCTGAAGCCGCCGAAGTTGACACCAGCCTCTTTGAACATCCCATGGAGAGCCGTCTTCTGGAGGAATTCGCCGGGATTCGCGATGAGGTCGAGACTCTTCTGGAAGACAAACCGCCCGACTGGGCGCAAGTAGCCGCGTTGCTGGCCGGGCTGCTGCCAGTGATCCACCAGTATTTTGAAGATGTAATGGTTATGATTGAAGATGAGGCCTTAAGCCGCAACCGGCTGACGCTGCTGCGCGACATTGACGAGCTTTTCCTGCGTCTGGCCGATTTCTTAGAAATCGTCCAGAGCAGTGAATAGGAGAGCTGACTGCGCCTCAGTTGCTGGCCGCTGCTGAGTATAGAGCTGGGTTTATGGGTACAATAAGACTGGACATCTACCGCTACGCTGAGAACCGCGTTGAGAGTTCGGTTGAGTAGAATCTGGGGGGAGAAAGCTGGTGGGCGAATGCGGTTGATAGTGCATTTGAGTATTATTGCGTTACTGGCGGCGATTGGCTCGTCGTTGGGGCAGCAGTTCTATGGGGAGCAGGGCATGAAACTGGGGGCGCTTGTGGGAGGGGTTTTCGGCCTGCTAATAATTTCGGCCCTGCGTGCGGGCACCAGCAGCAGATAGGCCGGCGGTGCCAACGAAGACGACAGCCCCTAAGCCGAGTCAGCCATCACCTCAGGTCTGCTGTTTGTTAGCCTGTTTGCTCCAGGAGACGCTCAGCGATAATCAGCGCCGCATAGTCGTCCACGGGCCGGGGCGGCACTCTTAACCCCAAAGGAATCAATCGCGCCAGGCCCCGCGGTGGGTTATCTTCCCAGTATCTTTCCCGCGCCAGCCTGGAGGTCAGTTCTTCGCTTACCGTGGTAACAGGCAACTCAACACCTGCTTGCGCCAACTGGTCGTGAGTCTGCTCCGCACCTGTGCAGTCGCCGATCGCCACCTCCCCAATTGCGAATTCCTCCGCTATCCGACGCACAATCTCAGCAAGCTCGGCCAGGCTTACTACTCCTTGATATAACGGGCCCTGCTGACGGCTGACCACCGCCACGCCACATTTATCAGTGCCGGGATCAAGACCCAGGACTATTGTGTCTTCGCGTTCTGTTGCCCGGTCAGGATTCAGACTCCTCACCTACCCGTATCGCCACCAAGAACGGGGAAAGGCCCGCCCGGTAGACATCCTCGGCAGCTATCGCCCGGACGGTTTGCAGCTCGCCGGCTGATAGCAGTTGGTCGAGCGCTGCCAGCAATTGCTCGGCGGGCACATCACCGTACTGGCCGGTCTCAGGGTGAGCGAGCACGCCGCGCTCCTGGGCTTCGCGGCGCAGCAGGCTCAGGATAGCCCAGACCTCGCCGAATACCTGGTCGCGGGGGCGACCACCGTCAATCTGGATGCTGACGATAGTCTCGGCTTCAGCATATACGCGGCTGTTGGGTATGACCATGAGCATCACAGGGGCCGGTTCCGGCTCAGGGCGAACGGCGAAGACCCGGGCTATGGTCTGGATGCTCAGGATATAGTCGTCTTCCTGCCCACCGTGTATGACGCTGGCCGCGCCGCTGATTATTTGGTCTTCGCCGACGGCAGCGGGTTGCGCCTCGGGCAGAATCGCGAAGTAAACCCGGACGCTGCGGCCCTCTTCGACCACCACCCCGCTGGCGCGGGCAACCTTGGATGCCACAACCTTGGATGCCAGGACGACATCCTCAACCAGAGAGCTTCTGATCTGCTCGAGGGTCTGGTCGGAGCGAATAAGATCGCGGACCAATTCGTGGCCGGACTCGTAAAGCACCGGACCGTAAGCTGCATATTCCCAGGCCGCCAATTCGGCTTCGAACTGGGCTTGGACTTGTTGGAGCTGGTCTTGAAGGTCGTCCAATTGCTCTTGTTTCTCTGCTATCTCAGCTTCTTTCTCTGCAATCCGTCTTTCGCGGCCGGCAAGCTCCTCTTGGGCCTTCCGGGCAGCGTTTGTGGCTTGTCGGACATCCTCTCTAACACGTTCGAGTTGTAGCTGCGTGGCCGCCAGACTACTCTCCGCCGTCGCCACGCTGGCCTCAAGGGCGGGGATGGCCACGTTCTTGAGTTCTTGGTACTGTGTTTTCGACTCGTTGAGTTGTTGCTCAGATTGCTGCAAGTCGGCTTCAGCCTTTTGCAGATTGGCACTAGCCTGCCTTGCTTTGGCTTGAAGATCCCGGCGCTCGTGCTCCAACTGGGCTATCTGTTCCCCCAGCATGATGGCCTGTTTTCCGAGTATACCGGCAGCATCTTGGGCCGCGTCGGCGTCCGCACGGGCGATCTCGGCAGCAGCCTGGGCTTGATTCGTTTGTACGTTGAGTTTGCGAACTTGATCTGTAAGACGTACTTCCTGGTCGCGCAGGTACTGCAGGCGGAAGGCAGCATCGCGGACGTAACTGCTGCCGAGGGCGGCGACAGCCAGGCCGATCAGGGGCAGAGCAGCGCCCACCGCGATGCCCACCACGCGGGCGGTGGTGCGCGGCCGCAGTCCAAACAAGCTGCTGCGCCGTTTGCCCAGCCGGTAGCCAATAATGTCGCCCAGCCAGGCGATGAGCCCACCGGTCGCTGCCAGGATTATGAGCGTGATTATTGTGTAAGCCGACACCTTCATCACTTCCGATTGCCCGACCGTACTGCTCAGCGAGAAGCGTCAATCAGCAGTCCCAGGCCGATGCCGTAGAGTATCAGATTGGGCAGCCACGCCGCCAGGGCCGGTGGCAACGCCCCCTGTTCCCCCACCACCCGCAGGGTATTGAAGATGATATAATATGCCAAAATGATGGCCAGGGAGATGCCCAGGCCCACGCCGGTGGTAGTACGCTTGGGGCGCAGGGCCAGAGGCACAGCGATAATGGCAAAGCCCAGCGCGCTCCACGGTATGGCCAGGCGAATGTGATAATACTCGACCAGTTCAGCCAGCTTATTCTGAGCGGCTGCCGGCAGCGTGCGCATCCGGTGGATGTCCCGGCTCAGCTCTGCCAGAGTCATATCCACTGGCTTCTTGCGGATCTCTTTCAGTTGCCAGGGGGCCGTGCCGATTTCTATCTCCAGTTGCTGGGCGTAATCTTGGCGGTAATCGCCGTAGTGCCAGTGTTTCACGTTTTCCATAAGCAGGGCCGTCTCGTGCCAGGTGGCAAACTCAGCGGTGTACTGGTCCCAATACTTGCCGTCGCGAAACTGGACAACCCACACATCGCGCAGCCGGTTGCTTTGCGGGTCAAAGTGGGCCGCGTAGAGCTGAATCTGCGGAGGCTGGTCTTCGGGCAGTTGCACCAATAGGTATCCCCGCTCGGTGACGGCTCCCTCGGCTAACTCGACCAGTAACTGATTGGAGGCGTTGTTAGCCGGAGGCACAATTGCCTCATTGAGCAGCAACGCGACCACTGATATCAGCAGACCGCCGGCGAGCACCGGCACGGCCAGGCGCAGGAAAGAGACACCGCCCGCGCGCATTGCCTCCACCTCGCCGTCGCTGCTCAGCCGGCCGATGGCCATCAACGCCCCGAACATAGTGGCCATCGGTAAAGTGAGTGTAATCGTCTGGGGCATCCGATAGACGAAGGCCAGCGCCACCTGGTCGGGCGGGTGCCCTTCGCGGACGATCAGCTTCAGGGCGTCGTAGAGCAGGTCTATGCTGACCAGCACGATGATGAAAGCTCCCACGCCGAATAGGAAGGGCCCAATCATCTCTTTCAGGATGTATTTGTCGAGTTTGCGCAAGGCCAGACCCCAATTGATTGGACGCTCTGCAACACGAGTGCCTAGGCCGGTCCGTTCTCATCTCACATTCGGAAGCGCTCGCCCAGGTAGTACTGGCGCGCGATCGGGTCATCCGGCAACTGGGCGGAGGGGCCCTGGGTGCGGATCTTGCCCTCCGATATGATGTAGGCTCGGTCGGTTATTCCCAGAGTCTCGCGCACGTTATGGTCAGTGATGAGAATACCTATCTCCTCGGACTGCAGGTTCACAACGATACGGCGGATATCATCAATGGCGATGGGATCAACGCCGGTAAAAGGTTCATCAAGCAGGATGAACGACGGCGAGGTGCACAGGGCGCGAGCGATCTCCACGCGGCGCCGCTCCCCGCCGGAGAGGACCTGTCCGAGCTGGTCGGCCAGGTGGCTGATGCCTAGCTTCTCCAGCAGTTCATCGGCCCGAGCACTGCGTTGGGCAGGGCTCATCGGCTGCAACTCCAGAATGAGCATCAGGTTATCACGCACCGACAGCTTGCGAAATACCGACGGCTCCTGGGCCAGATATCCCAGCCCGCGGCGACAGCGCTGGTGCATAGGCACAGCGGCGAGGTCCTCGCCGTCCAGCAGCACCTGCCCCTGCTCGGCTGGCACAAGCCCCAGAATCATATAGAAGCTGGTGGTCTTGCCCGCGCCGTTGGGCCCGAGCAGGCCGACAATCTCACCGCGCTCGACGCTAATATCCACGCCGTCTACCACGCGGCGTCCACCATACGATTTGACCAGTCCTTGAGCAACTAGCGACATTACAAAGCTCCGTTAAACTACTACTCTTAACTCTCTGATTCCAGTGAGGTTTCCACCCGCAGGTGAGCCTTGGCTACTTCGATGATGCTGGTTTTCAGGTTAGCCGTGATACTGTCGCCGACGAAGTGGGCTCGCTGTGAGGCCGGCTGTTCCGGCAGGGAAATGATGTCGGCTTCCGCACCGCCGCTGAGCACAACCTTCTCGTCCTTGCGCGAATAGGTAGCGCCCTGGCTGGCTGAGGCGAGTATCTTGTATTGTTGGCCGTCCTGGTTAGCCTCAGTAATCAGCGAGAGATTAGTAGGTCCATGTGTGGTAAGTTGCTCGATGGCGTCTGCCTCCGCCGACAGCTTGAATGTCATCTTCTGGGAGGTCAGCGTCGCCTTGTACGGCCCGGCGATAGTCAGCTTACAGTTGCCGGTGAAGACGAACAGATTGGTCTTCAGATCGAGTGTCATTTTATCGCCGCTGACCGTGCCGGTGCGCGTGGCCGTCTGGGCAGCAGGGCTTATCATAACTGCGGCTATCAGGAGAACCAGGATCAAGCCTGCCAACAGCCAGGTGTGTCTTACTGAAGAGTTCATAACAGTTGCCTCCTGCTTTGCGTCAGCCTTATGCCTATCCGCTCACTCGGGCGAGGTGCACTCCGCCGCTCATTCGTATCTGCTGGGCGCGGTTGTCTATTACCAGCCGATTACCGGTAGCCTGATAGCCGCCATAGCGAAAGCGAACCCCGCCCTCGGCAAGCAGCTTCTCGGTGTCAGTCTGATAGACCAGGCGGGACATCTCGAATAGTTGCGATCGGTCCGGCGTGTAAGCGCTCACACCTTCAGAGAAAGTAATCTTGCGCTCGGGATAGCTGGCCAGGAACAGGGGGGCTTCGACTATCAGGCTATCCTGCCCCGGCCGCATCAATTCCCAGCGGATATCCGATGCCCGCAGCACCTCGTTGTCCTCACTGTACCCAAACTGGCCCCGTGCCGACACCTGCCAAATTATCTCGCCCGTCGCCTCGTCACGCTGGGTTACCTGCGCGCCTTCTATGGTCAGGTTTGGGAGTGTGGTGATTGACTGCTCAATGCTGGGCTGGGCAGGCTCAATTGCCTGCTGGGGCATCCCCTCCGAGACAGCCGGCGGCCTCGGCGAGAGCCTTGTGCCGATGATGACCGCGGCGATCGCCACCAGCACAACGATAACGACGATTGTCAGGCCGACGCGGCTGCGCATCAAAGGCAAGCTCCTGTTACTTCAATCAAAATCATCAATAATCCACCTGCCTGCCTTCTTTGGTCACCTCCAGCAGGCGATAGCCACGATAAGCCGCGGGGACGACAACCTCGCTCAGATACCCTTCTTCCAGCGCGGCCTGGAGCAGCGGCCCCACCGGCTCTCGCTCAGCCGACAGGCGGTTGAGCAGCTTGGGCTGGTAGAGCACATAAGTTATGCCCAGGCGGTTGTACGCCGCCAGCAGTTCCTCTGGCCCTGTCATTGTACCATAAATTATCATCCGATGATAGACAGGATCCCCCCACAGGTAGTCTCGCTCCAGGTAAAACAGGCGTACTTCCCCGTAGCTGATGACCTTCGCATCCGGGGGAGTGTGGCTATTTACATAGCTGATAACTGGATATGGCGCCAGGGAAGCAGCCAGATACTGTTCTCGGTTGACTGTGCCCGCCACGACAGGTAGCGCAGTGTAAAGCGAAATCGCCTTTATTAGCAAAATGATGGCCAGCCATGTCGTGACAACGGCGAGGGTGGTCCCCCGCAAGACACCTTTATGCTGGGTGCAGCGGTGCAGAACATAGGCGGCGGCAGGAGCCAGCAGAGCCATCGTCGGCAACAAGTAGCGGCTTTGCTGCATTGAGTAAAGCCACCAAATCCACAATAGACCGAACAAGATGAGCAGCACCTTCAACTTAGCGGGTCGGCCACAGAAGGCCAGCAGCATGGGCGTGAATATCAGATATAGCGGGCCGATGGAGAAGAACATGATGACGGCCACTGGTGAGACTGGGTCGGTGAACGGCGGAGGATTGAAGGTAAAATTGAAAGGGGCCAGCAGCAGCCGCAGCGGCTGGCGGGGGCCGACGAAGATACGCGCATACCACGGCATAGCGCCAAGTTCCCGGCGCGAGGGCAGCTCGCCGACGCCGAACTGAAGCTGATGGTGGCGGTACCACTCTGCCTGCTGAACTGACCACTGCTTGCCGCCGAAAGTGCTGTAAGCAAACGGATAGACCGGGTTGCCGGTGATTACCCAGCTCTTTATGTACCACGGCGAGGCGACCAGCAGCCCGACTGCCCCGAAGATAGCAACCGCCCCCCAGCGTGGCGTCTTTTGACGCCTCCCTCGCCACGCAATGTACACAGCAAAGATCAGCAGCAGCCCGAAATAGGGGACGCCCTGCATCTTGAAGGCCATTGCTGCTCCGGCCAGCAGGCCGCTCAAAGCAGCATCTCGCACTGCGCCCGACGAGATCCATTCGAGAAAGAAGTGCACCGACAGCAGCACGCAGGCCACAATGGGCAAGTCCACGTAAGCTGCGCCCATCAGCCACGAGAAGACCGGGGTGGCAGCCAGAACAGCCGCAGCCCAGGGCGCGGCCTGCGGCGAAATGTGGCGCCTGGTCAGGACAAAGACTGCACCCAGAGCTATCAAGCCGAAGCTGAAGTGAAAAAGCTTGGCAGCGGCTGCCCCACGGAAGAGCAACGCCAGGGCATAGAGCATCTGCAAAGTGGCCGGGAACTGCGAGTGATGCTCGTACCACAGCGGGATAATGCGCCCTGCCTTTACCCACTCCTTGGCCATGGCCAGATGCTCAGCCAGACCGTCCCAGTCCAGCCCGGCGGGCGGAGCCAAGGCTACTGGCAGGCTGGCTAAAACAAAAAGCAACAGAAACCAGTACAGCCAGCGAGCGGACGAAGCCAGCAGTGCGTGGCGTAGTCTGCTGCTGACCGCACACAAGTCTCGCCATAGCGTGCGAAATGCAGTCAGCCCGACCAGCAACAGAATTACCAATACCACGAGCACTGGCCCCGGCTGTAGAAGTCCCAACAGCCCCAGTCCCAGCAGCAGATACGCCAACACAAGGTAGCCCAGGGTCACGAACAGAAGCAGCCGAGTCAGTGGGCTATAAGTGCGTAGCGTGACCAGCCGGCCCAGCGCGGCGCCGACCAGCGCGGCTACAAAGCTGATTATCAGCCAGAAGAGGATATCGATCATATTTGGTGGCTGCCGTGGCCTGGCAAGTGGCCATTCAGCTCAGTATTTCGATCACAGACCGCAGAAAGAAGGCAAAGATCCCCGCAGTCCACCCGGCCAGCAACCAGTCGCGCCACTGGGCTGGTTCATTGTGGTGAGCACTGTTGCGTTCTGGCGGCATATCTGTCACAGGCGGCACAGCTCCACGATAAGGGCTTCCAGCGCGGTGCGCTCATCAATTGCCTGGTCTGTCTGGCCCTTCAGAGCCGCGTCGGTCTGATGGACTCTGTCCAGGGCCAATGCTATCTGCCCATCACTGAACTTCCTGGCCTGGGCGATCATCTTCTTTCCCAGCCACTGGCGGTTCCCAACAACGCCAGCCACGTTGTGCTGGGAGGGGAACTTGCTGGTAAGCTCTTCGGGCAGGTCAGTGCTGCGATCCAATCGGTGCCCCTCACGGGCAGCCACGCGCGTCTGCCAGATGAGCCGCAGCTGGCGGCTGATCATACCCAGCAGGCCAAGAGCTTCGCCCCGAACTGGCCCCGGTGGCAGTGCCTGCTCCAGCTCCTGGAGTGCCTGGGCCGGCTGGCGGTTGCCGATAGCATCCATCATTCTCCAGATATCTCCCTGCTGACTGCTGAAGCCGACCGTCTCCACATCGGCCTGCTCGATTTGGCCGCGCTCGCCGATGTATGTAGCCACTTTCTCAATCTCAGCGACCAGCATATCCACGTCATCGTCATTCAGCTCTTGCAGCAACTGGACGGCTTGCGGGGTGATTGTCTTGCCGTATCGCTCGGTTTCAGCGGTTATCCAGCGCGAGAGCACACCCTTTTCTGGTACCATTACATATGAAATCTGGCCGCGCTGTTTGACGACCTCGGCAAGCTCCTTGACTACTTTGGGCTTCTTGCCCTGGCCGGTCTCGGCGCAGGTCATAACTACACTGGTAGTATCAGGAAGCCGCTCGAGTGCCGCAGCCAGCAGGCGCTGATCATCAGCATTCAAGTCATCAACGCGCTTGAGGACTATTATACGCTCCGCCGCCAGCAACGAACGGCCGCCCAGTTCGGCAGCAAGCTGGTTGGGATCGTGCTCGCCTGCGGCCAGCGACGATAGACCCTCTTCGCGCTGTTCGGGCTCCAGGCGAGCATCAATGATAGCATTGGTGGCGCGCTGCTTGAGTATTTCACTGTCGCCATACAGCAGCGTAACCTGGGCGCTGGTGTCCAGTTGTGAGTCATAGGAGGCCATAGATTCGCCTGATGGATGCAGCAATGGCTATGTGTGCTTACGTTCGCTGCCCTGCGGTCATATCCTCTTGCACAGATGTACCCAGCGGCTGCGAAGCTTGTCAATCTGAGAGGTAGTAGCCGGTTGCGGCGAGTAACGCAACTCGTACAGGTCATCGGTCGCCCGGCTCGCCGCGGCGGCAACAACTTCAGGAAGCAGTCCCTGGCTTAGCGCTGCGCTGAGCAGTTCGGCGGGGGTGTGGCCGGGCCTGGGCTGTATATCGGTGCGTCGCAATACTTTCTGGTAGAAGCGCCGCCACTGGTGCTCCATCTCCGTCCAGGGCCCGCGTGGTGTGCGCAAAGCTGCCCACCAGTTCCTGAGACGACCGAAGTCTACGAATAGAGCGCAGAAGAGCGCCACCACAGCCAGAGCGCCCAGGGCGAAAGCAGTTGCCCGCAGGAACTTTCCTACAACCAGACGCAGATGACCATGACTCAGCAGAGAGAAGAAGGTCTGATCTTTCAGTCGGGCGGGAGCCTGCACATCGAAGGGGACCCAGCCATGGTCGGGAAAGTAGACTTCTGTCCAGGCGTGGGCGTCTTCGCCGCGCACCAGATACAGGCCCTGGCCCGAGTCATATTCTCCGGTGGCATAGCCGGTGGCAACTCGAGCGGGCACCTCGGCCAGCCGGCACATCATAGCCATAGCAGTGGCAAATTGCCGGCAGTCGCCCACCTTGCTGGTTTTCAGGAAATAGACAGCCGAATCCGTATCCCGAGGTGTTAGAGGTGAAGAGTCGGTATACAGATACTCTTCTTCCAGGAAATTCCTTATCTGCGCGACCTTGTCGTAGGGCGTCTGGGCTTCTGCTGTAATCTCACCGACCAGTTCGGCTATTTCGCCCTCTACGCTCACCGGGACCTGCTCGATGTAGCGCTCGATAAACTGCTGGCTGGGGTAGGTGGTGCCGGCGGAGCGCAACTGCTGGGCAGAAAAATAGGGCACGATGGAGACGACTCGGTAAGAGCTGCCCGCCGGCAGATACGGTGTCACCTGGATTGCTCCCGATGCTTGCCTGCTGATATCGTGCTGCCGTTGGTCGAAAGAGGCCGAACCCGGGAGATAGACAACTGCCGGACGTGCTGCCGCATATATGATCGGTGAGTTCATCCGTCTGAGAGTGAAGGTCTGCTCAACGGGGGCGCCGGGCGATAGGTCACTGCCGACCAGGTGGTAGCCACCATCAGAGCTGTGCTGCGCTGGAGTGACGGCGGTCTGCTGCGTATACCACGATTGGCCCTCGTAAGTATCAAATACCTGACCGCGCCACAGGGCGGGCCGCTGGGACCTGACCGTCATAACCACGTCCTTGCTCAGATGCGCCTGCCCCCCGCCGACCCACAGTCTACCCAGCGCCAGAGCGTAGTTGGCAGGATTCAACTGCGACCAGCGCCATGACAGCCTGCTGCCCTTGCCGTAGAGGTTAGGGGAGACCTCATACAGCGCGCGGCCGGTGCCCAACGCCGCCAGCGTGACCACCAGCAGGAGCACAGCAGTTGGCACAAGTTGGCTCCAGGCGGGGCGAATCCACGACCGCGCACGCTTGACAGTGGTCTCGTAGGTAGTAAGCAGATTTTCGTACCCAAGTGTGTAGGCGGTGCCAAACAGGTAGATGCTGAACAGGACAAGTGTAGCAGTATCCGGGTTTACGGGAGCCATCAATCCGAAAATAGCCAGACCCGATACCAGGCATAGTATGAGCTGCTCGCGGCGACTCTGCATAAAGCACAGACCAGCCATGCCCCACGCAATCAATGCAGCCAGTGCGGTATTGGATTCGCCGATTGCTTCGATGGGATACAGCAGGTGAACCAAACCCAGGTCGGCCCAGCGAACCACGAAGGCACACAGTGCTCCGACGATGACCACCGGCCCCAGGAAGCTAAGCGAAATACTCTTTGCTCGGGCCAGAAAACTGCCCAACAGGCCGGCTGTTATGGTCAGGTACAGAGCCAGTTCGTACTCGGGTGCGCCTACGGTGATACCAATGGCGGCGGCTGCAGCGATACAGGCCACAAATAGCCCGGCGAACAGGGGTATGAGGCTCAGGCTGTCCTGCTGCTCAGACTGCCGCACGCTGCCACCTCCGAAAGCTGGCGGCCAGCTCAACATCGCCACGGATTAGATAAGCCTGGCAGCCGCCGCGGCGCAGAGCCTGCACGAAGTTGTCGTACGATTGGACAGATTTGTGCGGGTCAGCCGCAGCGTCGAACGTCGGCGCCGCCAGCGCAAACCAGCTCACTGCATTGCTCCACGAGCGCAGAGCTGCTGCCAGCTTGAGCATCTCTTGCCCGATTTGCGGGGTGATGACGGCTACTGAACCGGCATCGGTCAACTGTAACTGGTGCCGCTGGGCAACATCCAGAAGGTCCAGAGTGTTGTCAGCTTGAGCGCGAGCCAGTGCCTCCAGAAAATCATGTTTGGCTGCACTAGCTCCCGCAAAGGGCACAGTGAAGTCCTGCTTACTCTCAGCAATCAGTTGCGCCGGAGCATGTTGGGCTAGTGCCTGCACCAGGAGGCTGACCGCCAGGGTCACGCCGTATTCCAGGGTGCTCTGGTTCCCTTCACCGGCATGCACGCTACGGGAGAGGTCCAGTATGACAGTAGCAGCGAGCCTGCGATGCTCCTCGTGTTCGGTTATCACCAGTTGATTAGCGTGAGCGCTGACCTTCCAGTGAATATGGCGCAAGTCGTCGCCCGGCACATACTCGCGCACACCATACAGGTCCGTGCCCTGGTGACTTTTACGACGCATCGTGGTCCGGCCTGCGCCGCCAGTGGCAGTTGCCGTCCAGACCGGCGGCAGCGATATTGGCTTAGGGTAGACAATTAGTTCCTGGGGCTGCTGCAGGCGACGAGAGAGTTCATACATCCCCAGCAGGTCAGGCGCTGAGAGCTGAATATCGGAAAGCTGGTACACTCCCCGGCGTTCGGGGATGAGCTGGTAATTGAGCTGGCAAGCTGCTTCCGGGGCCAGGTCCGTGACAAGCTGGCCAGGCTGTCCATCGGTCGCTAATCCTGCAGGCAACAAATCTTCGACGGTGAACAGAAAACGCCGCCATCGGCCCCGGTTGTACACTGTCAGTGTAACATCAGTCGAATCCCCCACTGCCACCGGGGAGCGAAGAGAGCGAGCTACCTGCAGGTTTCCGACATTAATCCGCGTCAGCAGGTAACCAAGCGGAACGATCAGCCCCCACGCGGCCGCCATATAAAAAAGCTCGTAGACGTGGAGCACGAAGCCGACGGTCAGCAGAAACAGACTGCCCCAGATTATCATGTGCCACTTATGCAGTCTCATGGCTGTCTTCTTTGTTATCAGCAGGCACAGCAACCTCCGCCAGGATTTCGTCAATGACGTCGCGGGCCTCCGTGCCCTGGAAGGCCACATCGGACGACAGGATAATCCTGTGCCTCAGGGCGGCCGGTGCTATGTATTTGATATCATCGGGAATAACGTAACTGCGTTGGCGCACTGCCGCCAGCGCCTGGCTCAGCCTCATCAGGGCAATGCTGCCCCGGGGACTGGCACCCAGCTCGACTCCGGGATGTTCTCGAGTAGCTCGAGTCAACTGCACTATGTACTGCTTGAGGCTGTCGTCCAGATGCACTTGCCGAACCATACGCTGCAATTCCACGAGCTGGTCAGGTAAGAGCACGGGTTCAACCAGCTCAATGGGGTGCTGGACGGCCTGCTCGCCCAGTATCTTAATCTCGTCGGCCGCGCGGGGATAACCCAGGTTAACGCAGGCCAGAAAGCGGTCGAGCTGGGCCTCAGGGAGCCGGTAGGTGCCCTCGTATTCGACCAGATTTTCGGTAGCCACTACAAAAAAGGGCTCGGGGAGCTGGTGGGTTATCCCATCCACAGTTACCTGGAACTCCTCCATACATTCCAGCAGCGCTGCCTGCGACTTGGGAGTAGCTCGATTGATCTCGTCAGCCAGCACGATATTGGCAAAAATGGGGCCGGGCCGAAACCTGAACGACTCGCTACTCCGGTCGAAGACCGATACACCAGTTATGTCCGCCGGCAGCAGATCAGGAGTAAACTGAATTCGCTTGAAACCACAGTCCAGTGACTTGGCGAGGGAGCGCGCCAGCATCGTCTTGCCGACGCCGGGGACGTCTTCGATGAGCATATGCCCCCCAGCTAGCAATGTCGCCACCGCTAGCTCAACCGCCTCCGTCTTGCCAATGATCACTGTCTCGATATTGTCAATCAACGCTTCAGTGGCTTGACTGAACTCCAGCTTGGTCATTGATCTCATCGCCTTTTGACTCTAGTAGGCCTCGCGATAGAGGCCAGTAATATCGTCAATGTTCACTGGGCGGGGATTGCGGCTGATGTGCGGGCTGGCTGTCTGAGCCATATCGCTATCCTTACAGACACCCATCGCCTGGACAATGTTCGCGAGCTACTCTATTGCCGCCGTACCGGATTCTCCGCAAGCTTCTCAGCTGCAAAGACAGGCTTCATGTGGACACACACTGCTTGCGTAGCACTTGGCTGGTAGCTTCTACTGATACAGATAGTAGGATGTCTGGTGCCCACAGTCAACCTGGGCTGCGGCGCCGTGGTATATTGACGTATCCAGGAAAAAGAATGTATCCTAATACTAGTATGAGGCGATTGCACGCAACTTAAACCGCACTCGTAGACGAAAAGGGGGCTGCTATGAGCGGGAGGTATTGCTGGCTAGTTGTTATCATTTTGGTCGGTGTAAGGCTGCCAACTGCTTCGGCGCAAGATATGAGCGGCGCCATCGAGCAGGTCAAAGAAAGCGTACTGACTATCAAGAGCGGCGAGCGGGTTGGAGCCGGCTTCATAGTTAGCCCTGACGGGCACGGCTTGACCAGTGCTCATCTGGTTGGCGACAGTTCCCAGGTCACCGCGGTGCTGGCCAATGATGAAGAGCTGGACGCAAAGGTGACGAAAACAGATGAGGCGCTCGACCTGGCTCTGCTCAAACTGGATCTGAAAAACCTGCCGGCGGTTCACTTTGCCTCCAGCGGTGAGCTGAAGCAGGGGGCCCGGGTAGCGGCGCTGGGCGCCCCGCTGGGACTGAAAGGCTCGGTTACCGAGGGAATTGTCAGCGCGCTGGAACGGGAAGTGAAGGGCAAGCGCTACCTGCAGATTGACGCGGCGCTCAATGAGGGGAACTCCGGCGGCCCGGTCATTGATGAGCATGGACGAGTGGTGGGTGTGGCCACAGCGGTGGTCAAGGAGGCGCAGAATGTGGGCTTTGCGGTACCCAGCGACCAGGCCATCGCCTTCTTGCAGGATGCCGGGGTGCTGCTTAGTCTGCCGCTGGGCCAGCAAGGGCCCGCTGCCGTTAAGAGGCCGGCTACCGGGCCAGCCAAGCCGCCAGCCCCGCCTCTGGTGAAGCAGGCTAGGCCCCCGTGGTTGCTGCTGGTGGGCATTCCCTTTGCGGTGGCCCTGGCAGTTTCGCTGCTGGTATCGCTGCTGGTGACTCGTCGGGTGCGCCGCCGCCCCGCCGAGCCGGAGGTAACCCTCGCTCCGACCAGTGAAGACGAAGACCTGTCTGACGTTGATATTACATTGCACTGACAGTGGTTAGTGGATAGTGGTTAGTGGATAGTGAAGAGCAACGGGAGGTCGGAGTTCGGTCCTGCCAGCAATGACATTCTTTTCGCAGAATTATGATAACGCGATCTAACCAGGGAGGTTCGTAGAATGGGCAAAGTGACTGTGACTGTACTGGATGCCACCGGCTCCAAGGAGCAGAAGGCCAGCCTGCCGGATGACGCACCGGTGCGGCGAATAATCGCCAAGCTTATTGAGATGATGAAGCTGCCGTCCACCGGCCCCGACGGCCAGCCGATGAGCTACAAGTTCCATCATAAGGCTTCCGGCAAGCAGCTCACCGACGAGCAGACGCTGGCCGACGCCGGCGTCAAAGACGGCGATGTTCTGCGCCTCCAGCCGGAGATAACAGCGGGGTGAGTTGACGACTAAAGGCAGATGAGCGACGAGCAGATTCTCGACATTGATCTTGAAGAGGGGCGGTATCACCGCTTGCAGCTGATTCCCTGGTGGGATCAACAGCGGCTGTTTGACGCGCGGGTGATGGTGGTCGGTGCCGGGGCGCTGGGCAACGAGATCCTCAAGCAACTGGCTCTGCTGGGGGTGGGTAATATCTATGTGGTGGATATGGATACTATCGAGGAGTCCAATCTCACCCGGGCGGTGCTCTTTCGCGAGAAAGACGAGGGCCAGCCCAAGGCGGAGGTGGCGGCGCGGGCGGTGGCTGAGCTGAACCCGGACATCAAGGTGCAGAGCTTTGTCGGCAATGTGGTCTACGACGTGGGTGAAGGCCTCTTTCGGGATATGGATATCGTGCTTAGCTCGCTGGATAACCGTGAAGCGCGCGTGGCGATAAATCAGAGCTGCTGGAAGATAGGCAAGCCGTTTGTGGACGGAGCCATTGAGGTGATTCAGGGCGTGGCGCGCATCTTCTGCGGGCCGGAGGGGCCGTGTTATGAGTGCACGATGAACGAGCAGGACTACGAGCTGCTCAGCCAGCGCCGCTCCTGCGCGATGCTGTCGCGTGATGATATCGCGGTTGGGCACATACCGACCACTCCGACCACCGCTTCGGTGATTGCTGGAGTTCAAACTCAGGAGGCGATCAAGTGGCTACACGGCGACCGGGAAATGCCGCTGTTGCTGGGCAAGGGATTCGTCTACAACGGATTTAGCAATGAGTCGTATATCATCGAATATCAGCGCCGCGCGGATTGCCCCGCTCACATCACGCTGCCACCGATCCAGGACCTGGACCGGTCGGTTGATACGGCCACGGTTGGCGAGATGCTGGAGCTGGTCAGAGCGGAGGTCAGCTCCGAGGCGGTGCTGGAATTCGAGCGGGAACTGTGCATCGGGCTGTACTGTCCGAACTGTGACGAAAGCGAGCCGGTTTTCCGCTCGCTGGGCAAGCTGCGCGAGGCGGAGGGGCGCTGCCCGCATTGCGGTGAGCTGCGCGACCCCGAGCTGACCCACGCTGTATACGGTGATGAGGACTACCTGGACAGAACGCTGGCGGATATGGGCCTGCCGCCCTATGATATCGTAATTGGTCGGGATGGACTGGACATGGCGGCATTCTTATTGGCTGCCGACCGGAAGACTGCCCTGGGCTGTCTGGCTTGACGATTCTGTTCTTAGGGACGGTTCACTATGAATGATGAGAAGTCTGCTGAGACTGGCGGCAGTGACGAGCCAAGCATCTCGCTGCATGCTATCAGGGAGCCGTCCCCCAGCTCGGGCAGGGAGATAGTGGTCATGGTGGCCGAATCGGTGCTCGAGGAGGTCCGCCGCCACGGCCAGGAGGACAGCTCCCGCGAGCAGGGCGGCATTCTGATCGGGACGGTGGCCTCCAGTCAAGATAAGACCTACGTCAATGTGGAGGCGGTGATAGCTGCGCCCCAGACTCGAGCCAAGCGCAGCAGCGTCACCTTCACTCACGATAGCTGGGCACATATCAACCAGGTCAAGGATAGCGATTACCCTGACCAGGACATTGTGGGCTGGTATCACACCCACCCGGGTTTCGGGATATTTCTGTCTGACTATGATACCTTCATCCATCGCAACTTCTTCCCGGCGGCCTGGCAGGTGGCGTTGGTCCTTGATCCACTTTCTGACGAGTCCGGTTTCTTTGTCTGGAAAGGCAACGAAATTATCCCACGCAAGCAGTACAATGTGTTCAGTCCGCTGGTTGCGCCCGCCAAGCCGACGGTGCCAGAGCGGGTGCCCTCGCCAGCAGAGCCGCTGGCCCTGCCGCCGATGGAGGTCCAGGCCCCGCCAATGCCTAGAGCTGCCAACATTCTTACGGTGGCGGCATTGTTAGTGCTGGCTTTGCAGGTAGTCACCCTGATAGCGCTTTTCCGGAAGCCGGCCGCGATTGTGGAGTCATCGGGTCAGCCTGCCCAGTTGGCAGCACAGGTCGGCAGGTTGGAACAGCAGATTACCGAAACGCAGGCGCGGGTCGAGGAATTGGACAAGGCCCGGCCAGCGGCCAGTAGCGCTGAGGCTGGTCCTGAGTATGAGTGGTATGAAGTCAGATACGGTGACAGCTTGTGGAAGATTGCCCGGGAGCACTATGGCGACGGCACAAAGTACACAGTTATTGCCGCTGAGAACGAAATCGCACTTCCCAGGGCAATAATCAATCCCGGGCAGAGACTACGGTTGCCCAAGCTGGCAGAGGAGAGCCGTGACGCCGAGTGACAACAGTGCAGAGCTGGAGATCGAGCTTGAGCAAGCGCCTGCCGTTGAGCTAGTTGAAAGGCCTGACCCGGCTGATGAGGAAGGGCAGCTCCTGCTGAAACTGGGACAGCCTGGCGGGCAGCAGCGTGTGTTTGTGGCTTATGCCTGCCTGAAGCAGATGCTGGCTCATACCCAGCGGAATCTGGACGGGGAGATTGGCGGCATTTTGCTGGGGCGGGTCTTCCGCAGCGACAAGGGAGTCGTGACAATTCTGGCGGAGGCAGTCGCGGCGGCCCGCACTAATGCCGGCCTCGGCCATGTGACCTTCTCACACGAGACCTGGGCCGACCTGTACCAGTATCTGGAGTCGCTGGCTCCTGATGCGGATATCGTCGGCTGGTATCATACGCATCCCGGGTTTGGAGTGTTTTTCTCGAGCCAGGACAGGTTCATCCAGGAGAATTTTTTCGGCGGGCCCGGACAGGTCGGCATCGTGGTTGATCCCGTCGCAGACAGTGTGCTGCTGTTTGTGTCTCATGAGGGTGAGACGGCCACCTGTGATGGCTTTTGGGTGACGGGTGCCGAGGAGAATGTGGCGGCGGCGCGCCAATTGATAGCTAAACTTGCCTACGCGAAGCAAGAAGCAGCCCGACGCGGCTGGCTGGAGAGTTGGAGCCAGAGGTTACAGGGGGCATTAGGCCGCAAGCAGCCTGCCGAGCAACCAGTGGCCGACGATGAGGAAGCTTAGATAGACTATGAATGCAAGACTGCGCCGACTGTATGCTGACTATCAACAGGTCCGCAGTGACTTTGCGGGGCATCCCTATGTTGATGTCGAGCCGCTTCGGGGTAACCCGCCCGAGGCCTACCGGATCAGCTATCATATAAAGGGCCTGGAGCTGGATCAGGCCAGCAATCGCCC
>JAUVZM010000060.1 GCA_030602615.1 bacterium | reverse complement strand
ACTTGCCAGAGCAGCTCCTCGGAGCGGCAGACCTCTCCGGCCTTGGTCATCAGTGTCTGAAGCAGATCGAATTCCTTGGGTGTCAGGTCTAGCGAGTCGTCGTTGACCCACACCCGGCGCTGGCGGGTGTCGAGGCGAACTCCGTCGGCCTCGAGGATATTCGCACCGGACTGCTCTACCCAGGGCTGTCCCGCGCGGCGCAAACACGCATCCATTCTAGCGCGCAACTCGCGCAGGTCAAACGGCTTTGGCAGATACCCGTCAGCACCCAACTCCAGCGCCGCCATGCGGTCGCCCTGCTCGGTTCGTGCCGAGGTCACCAGGATAGGAATCATACTATTGCGGCGAAGCTCGGCCAGCAGGTCAAGGCCATCGGTATCTGGCAGCATAAGATCCAACAGTAGCAGACTGAAACTACGCTCTGTGAGATAGCGGCGAGCCTGGGCAGCAGTGTGCGTCGCTGCCACAACGTAGTTGTGGTCAGCCAGGGTTGAACGCACTGACTGGCAGAATTGCCTGTCGTCGTCACAGAGTAGAATCCGGGCGGCCATCAATACCACCGTTCATTGCTCTTTAGCCCCCCGGTTGTGAATGTGTTGCATGATCAGTCATTATTCCTCGGCAATATAATCGGCGCTTGGCGTATCCAAGTTAAGGCTCTGGGCGAATTTACTCTGGGCTTCTGGTAATTTCCCGACTTGGTGCGGGAAGGCCATTGACGTATCGACAAAAAACAGAGCCAGCAGTGAGTGCTGGCTCCGTTGCAGTAGCAGCTATCTCTTGAGTGGTCTGTTGGTTAGACGGCCTCTTCGTCTTCTCCTACCCTCTGCTGGGTTTGTTGGGTATCTTCGCTTTCGCGCTTGGAGATAATGAGCGCGATAGCCACAACCACGGCCAACACCACGCCGATTATTTTCAGAGTTGCTGCGCCCTGATACGCAGCGATGAGCGGCACGACCAGCAGAGCCACCATATTCATTACTTTGAGCAGTGGGTTGAGCGCCGGGCCGGCCGTGTCCTTGAAGGGATCGCCGACGGTGTCGCCGACCACGCCGGCTTTGTGGGCGTCGCTGCCCTTGCCGCCGTACAGGCCGTCTTCGATGAGCTTCTTGGCGTTATCCCAGGCCCCCCCGGCGTCACATAGTAGCACGGCCAGAAGCTGACCGACGACGATGATTCCGGCCAGGAAGCCGCCCAGCCCCTCCCAGCCCAACCATGTGCCCACTATGATGGGAGAGAGGATGGCCAGCAGGGCGGGCGCTACCAACTCGCGCAGCGCCGAGGCGGTGCAGATGTCTACCACCTTGGCCGACTCGGGTAGCGCCTTGCCTTCCATCAGGCCAGGGATCTCGCGGAACTGACGGCGCACCTCGTGGATGACGGAGAAGGCTGCTCGGCTCACTGCTCGGATCGTCATTGAGCTAAACAGCAGCGGCATAGCCCCGCCAATGAGCAGGCCCACGAAAACGTAGGGGTTGTCCACCGGCAGCGTATGCCGGGCGACTGCTTCGATGCTGACTGCCTCGGTAACCTCGCCTCCAGCCAGGCCCTGGGCGACCTTGGATAGGTAGGATCCAAACAGGGCGGAGGCGGCGATGACTGCCGAGGCGATGGCGATACCCTTGGTGGCGGCCTTGGTGGTATTACCAACCGTGTCCAGCAGCGCGACAGCATCGGCAGCCTCTTCGACTTCGGCCATCTCGGAGATGCCCTGGGCGTTGTCCACGACGGGTCCGTAGGTGTCCATAGAGATGATGACGCCGGTCGTCGTCAGCATACCCAGTCCGCACAGCGAGACACCGTAGAGGATATCCACGGCGCTGCCGCCGGCGAAGACAACCGCGGACCACAGGATGGCACCACAGATGGCGACCAGCGCCCAGACCGAGCCCTCCAGCCCTTCGGCAAATCCGGTCAAGATAGTGGTGGCTGAGCCTGTCTGGGTGGAGCGGGCGATTGTCTTAACCGGGCTGTAGCTGTGCGAGGTGTAGTATTCGGTGAGCTTGTAGATAGCGATAGCCAGTACCAGGCCCGAGACGGTGGCCCAGAACAGCTTCATCCCGTCGTGGGTAGGCCCAACATAAAACTGAGCAACCACGAAGAATCCGACAGCGGACAGAACCGCTGACCACACCACCCCCCGGGTAATAGGCGCCATGGGGTGTTCCTGGTCGTTCTTCATCCGCACGATCCAGATTCCCAGCATCGAAGTAATAACCCCGATGGCGCGCACGATCAACGGGAAAACAATCCAGATGGTCGCCTTGCGGGGGTCGTCGGCGAAGTGGGCCAGGGCGAGAATCATCGAGGCGACGAGCGTGACCTCGTAAGATTCGAAGATATCGGCGGCCATTCCGGCGCAGTCGCCGACGTTGTCACCCACGTTGTCGGCGATTACCGCCGCATTGCGCGGGTCGTCTTCCGGGATGCCGGCCTCCAGCTTGCCAACCAGGTCAGCTCCCACGTCGGCGGCCTTGGTAAAGATGCCACCGCCCACCCGCATAAACAGAGCCAGCAGGCTGCCGCCGAAGCCAAAGCCCAGTAGTACCTCAGTGGCGTGTTCCTTAAAGACCATAAACAGGGCGGTAGCGCCCAGCAAGCCCATAGTGACGGTGAACATACCGGTTACGCCGCCGGCACGGAAGGCGATGGAAAGGGCTGCGGCGATGCTGCTGCGGGCTGCGGCGGTACAGCGGGTATTGGCCCGCACCGCCAGGGTCATGCCGATATATCCGGTCAAGCCCGACCCCAAGCAGCCCAGCAGGAAGGCCAGCCCACGCCCGATGGCGGTACTAAAGCCCGCGCCTGCGCCGCTCAGGCCCAACAGTACGCTGAGTATGACCACCAGCCAGGCGATAGTCTTAAACTGGCGTCCCAGGTAGGCATAAGCGCCCTCCTGGATCTGCGCGCCAATCTGTTGCATTCGCTCGGTGCCCGGGTCTTTGGACAGTACATCTTTTCTGAGATAGAGGGCATACAGCACTCCCACGACGCCGCTGCCGATTACTACCCACAGGATGGTTGACTCAAAACTGGTGAACTCCAACTTTCTTTCCTCCCTTTGACGTCAGAGGATGATGACGATGAATGTGGACACAGGCAAACCGAGCCAGGAGGACACTTCTGACTCGGGCGAAATCACCCGATAACAGCAGTGATGATCCCCACCAATATACAATACCCCGAGAAGTATATCAAGTTGCCGGCGCGGACGGTCCTGACCACCAGATGCACCGCGAAATAGCCGGAAACAGCGGCGGTAAGTCCGCCCAGCAGATAGACGCCCAGTTGCTGCGAGCTTATCGGGTTCTGCACGAGTTTCATGGCCTCAAAAACAGTTCCGCCCAGGATTACCGGCGCTGACAGCAGGAACGCAAATCGTGGCGCCCAGTCGCGGTGGAGTCCCCGGGCGAGGCCGGCAGCGATGGTAGTGCCGGACCGCGAGATGCCCGGAACCAGCGCCAGCACCTGGGCAGTGCCGATCAGCAGCGCGTCAAATGCCGTGGTCTGGCGTTGCTCTTTTCGTCCGGCCAGCCAGTTGACGGCTAGCAGAATAAGCCCGGTTATAATCAGGGCAATACCGACCGCTGGCAGGCTATCAAAAAGGTTCTCAATTTGCTCTTCCAGCAGAAAACCGGCCAGGGCTGCGGGAATCGTGCCGATTATCAGCAGGCCAACCAGCCGACGACCGGCCGTAAGCTGTGTTTGCTGGCTGGATTCGGAGGCTGACCAGACGAACAGGCTGCGCAGCATCCGGGCGAAGTCCTGCCGGTAGTAGGCGATGACCGCCAGCAGCGTGCCGAAGTGGGTGATGACAACAAAGGCCAGCCATTGCTGGGGCTGAGCGTGTAGCAGCTCGCGGAAGATCACCAGATGCCCGGAGCTGGAGACTGGTAAGAACTCGGTGGCACCCTGCACTATTCCCAGAACCGCAGCGACCAGCCAACTCATAGGGGCTCCTCATTAGCCTCGACCAACTCGCGGTACCATTGGTGCGTAGTGCTGATGATTGCGGCGATGGGCACAGCCACGATCATGCCCAATACGCCCCCGAACTCGGCGCCGATGAGCAGCACGATGATTATCGTCACCGGATGCAGTTTGATCTCCCGGCCCAGCACCATGGGCACGATCAGATTGGCTTGGAGTATATTCAGGATTATGTAGAGTATGGCCACGATAAGTGCAGCATTCGCGTTGCCCTGGAGCAGCGGGATCCCTATGACCAGGACTCCGGCAAATATGGAGCCGATGTAGGGAATGAGCTGGGCGAGCCCGGTGAGTAAGCCGAGGGTCAGGTAAGTGCTGACGCCGGCGCCGTAGAGGATCAGCGCGGTGGCCGCACCAATGATGAGGCAGACGAGGAGCATCCCGCGAACGTAATGATGGTTCGTTGCATTGATCCGTCCGATAAGCTCATTGGCATTCTCGCGGTAGCCCAGTGGCAGCAGAGCCAGCGCGCTGGCGCGGATCTTCCGGCTGTCGGTAACGAAGTAGAAGGCCAGGAAGGGTACCAGGACCAGCGAGATTATGAAGATAGCTTTCGGGGCCGCCCAGGCGGGCACCCTGGCCACCAGCGTCAGTACGCTCTCCGTCCAGGCTCCGGCCCGCTTGGCAATAGTCGCCCTGACGCTGTCAGGGGTAAGATCCGGGTAGTCTTGCATCCATTTCTCGATACGCTCCTCGAATCGCCACTCCTCAATCAGTACGGGGAGCTGGTTCTTGGTGAAATCCTTAACCAGGGTGGCGACCTCTTCGACATCCTCGCTGATGGCGGAAGACGTGGTCATGACGATCAGCACGATAAGTCCAGCGCCGATGAGCATAACGACAACGGCAGCTAGCGCCCGCCGGTTGTGCTGAGATAGGGGCAGCCGTACCTGTGACAGGCGCTCCACCGCGGGGCTGATGATGTAGGCCAGGGCGATGGCCAGCACGACCATGGCGATAATGCCGGCTATTCTGCTGAAGAATATCCCCAGCACCGGCGGCGTCCAGAAAATGATGTAGAGCAGTAAACCGGTAACTGCCAGGGTCGCGATAACGCGGCGGGATGTCCAGGTCGTTTGCGGCTGGTTATTGCTGTCCATCCTCTGTCTCCTCCTGGCTACGGTCGCCTGGGCTTGGCTTGAATTGGCTGGGGGGCTGGGAACGCAGATTGAAGAAGTACTCCAGAGCCTGGCAAATGCGGAGGGCAGCGCGACCGTCGCCGAACGGTGAGTCGGCCCCGCTCATCTTGGCATAGGCGGTGGGACTGGTCAACAGGCGGTCGGCCTCGGCGATGATATTGTCGGTATCGGTACCCACCAGGCGAGCGGCGCCCGCCTCAATGGCCTCAGGTCGCTCGGTGGTCTCGCGAGCGACCAGCACGGGAACATCCAGGGCCGGTGCTTCTTCCTGGATGCCGCCCGAGTCGGTGATGATGAGATCAGCGCGGGCCATCAGCGGCACGAAGACCAGGTAGTCGGGTGGCCGGCAGAGAATGACCCGTTCGAGGTCGCCCAGCAAATCGTTTGCCGCCTCGCGCACTGCGGGATTGGGGTGAACCGGGTAGACTATGGTGACGTCAGGATGAGCCTGGAGAATCTGCTTGAGAGCAACGCAGATGCGAGCAAACGGCTCGCCGAGGTTCTCGCGGCGGTGCAGTGTCACCAGCAGCAGGCGACCGGGAAGTTCTTCAACCCACTCTAATTCCGTCCCCGCGAGGGTCGGCTTCTGGGTTAGGATAGTCTGCAGCGCGTCCAGCACGGGATTGCCGGTGACAAAGATGGCATCCAGGGGAATCCCCTCAGCTTGCAGATTATCACGGGCCCGCGGCGTGGCCGCGAAGTGAAGATCGGCCAGCACGCTGGTCAGACGGCGGTTAATCTCCTCGGGAAAGGGGGAGAACTTATCGGCGGTACGCAGGCCGGCCTCAACGTGTCCGATGGGGATTTTCAGGTAGAATGCCGCCAGGCTGGCGGCGAAGGTGGTGGTCGTATCGCCCTGGACGAGCACCAGTTCCGGCTGCAACTCCCCCAGGGCTTGCTGCACACCAATCAGAGCAGTGGTGGTAATGTCACTGAGACTCTGGGCTGGCTGCATTATGTCAAGGTCTACGTCGGGCGTCATATTGAAGACTGCCAGCATCTGGTCGAGCATCTCGCGGTGCTGGGCAGTGACGATGACCTGAGGCAAGAACACCTCCGGCCGTTGGCACAGGCCGGCCCAGACCGGCCCCAGTTTTATGGCCTCCGGTCGCGTGCCGAATATGAGTGCTATGGGTATAGGCGTCACCGTAACCACATCCAAAGGGCGGTGCCACACAATATGGCGGTCAGCCCGTAGATGAGCAGGACCGTCTGGGTCTGACTGAATCCGCGCGCCAGCAGGCGGTGATGTAGATGGCTGCGGTCGGCATTGTATATCGGCTTTCCGTTCTTGATTCGGCCCAAAGTCGTGCTCAAGGTGTCGTATATGGGAATCCCCAGCACCAGAATCGGGACAAAGACGGCCAATATCGCTGTGCTCTTGAAGGCGCCAGTGACTGAGAGGCATGCCAGCACGTAGCCCAGGAACATCGCGCCGGTATCACCCATAAAAATGCTGGCGGGGCTGAAGTTGTAGGGCAGAAATCCCAAACAAGCGCCGGCCAGCGCAGCGCCTAGAATCCCGACCTGGCTCATTCCCACGCTAATCGCCATTGCCGCAAGAGTGCCAGCAGCCAGAGCACTCACCCCCGCGGCCAGCCCGTCCAGCCCGTCAATCCAATTGATAGCATTGATCATAAAGACTATCCATATCACTGTGAGGGGAGCTGACCAGAGGCCCAGAGCCAGATAATCGCTGTCGCCCAACAGGACAAGAGGATTGGTCACCCCGGCGACGCGCACCCCCCACTGCCAAGCGATCATTGCCACTACTATGTGTCCCAGAAACCGCGGAGCCGGGGAAAGCCGGTAGATATCATCGAGCAGACATAGACCGGCCAAGAAGACCGAGCCCAAGAGTATGCCGGTGGTGGTATGGTTGGCCAGCCCGCCGACCACCACCACTGCAACCCAAAATGCCACAAATATTGCCAGCCCGCCGGCAGTGGCGGTGGGCTTGTGATGTACTCGCCGATCTTCCGGACGATCCAGGGCGCCAATGCGCCCGGCAACCGCCCTCACAACCGGTGTGAGAACTGCTGCCAAAGCCAGCGCAACAACGCAGCCCAGCAACCAGGGCACGGTAGTTACTCACTTTCCTGGGGAGCTGGCCACCGGATCAACTCGACGCCGGCTGCTTCTAGCATTTCCGTGGCCAACTCGGCGGGATAGTCGCCTTCGTAGACAATCCGCGTGACGTTGGCGTTAATCAGCATCTTAGCGCAGGTGATGCACGGCTGGGTGGTGCTGTAACAGGTAACATCCTGCAGGGCCACGCCGTGGACGGCTGCCTGGATGATAGCGTTTTGCTCGGCATGCAGACCACGACATAGTTCCTGGCGCTCCCCGGAGGGAATTCCCATCCGTTCGCGAAGACACCCAACCTGGGCGCAGTGGGCCAATCCCTGCGGCGCACCGTTATATCCGGTGGCGAGTATGTGGTGGTTGGCCACCAGCAATGCTCCTACCTTCCGGCGTAGGCAGGTTGACCGCTCGGCCACCATGTGGCAGAGCGTCATGAAGTAGGTATCCCAGTCGGGGCGCTGGTCGCCGGTTGATTCAGGCAGGTTTTTCTCACTCATACTGCTTACTCCTGGGCCAGCTCGTTGCCTGCTTCGATTTGCTGGACCTGCTGGCGGCGTCGGACATGACGGGGTTCATTGGACGGCTGAGTTTCCAAGAATGTCTTCAGGATATCTACTGCCAGATCCGGTCCCAGTACCCGGGCACCCAGGGCGATGACATTGGCGTTGTTGTGGCTGCGAGCCATGCGGGCGCTGTAAGGATCGCTGCACAGCGCACAGTAGACTCCCTCGACCTTATTAGCGGCAATGCTGCTGCCTATGCCGGTGCCGCAGATCACCACGCCGAGATCGGCCTGGCCGTCACGAACGGCGCCGGCCACTTCGGCGGCGAAGCGAGGATAGTCGACCGGATGTTCGTTGTCGGTGCCGAAGCTGACGACCTGATGTCCGGAGGATTCAATTAGCTCAATCAAGGGAACTCGTAGCGGGTAGCCGGCATGGTCGTTTCCTACAGCGACTCGCATATTGTTTCTTCTCCCTGGCTGGCCAGTGTAGACAAAAAGCCCCCTGATCGCCAGGAGGCCCATTCTGGCAACAGCATATCGGCTATTTGCCCGAGACTTGGGCTGGCCCTAACCGGTGTTTAGCATCTAAGTGTAACTGCGCAGGCCCGTCTTACACGCTCACGACTCGTTATTGGGTCTGCTCGACCTGAGCGATCTTGGGCAGGCGCACGCTGAATGTGGAGCCCTCGCCGGGCTTGCTCCACTCCAGCCAGACCTCACCACCGTGGGCTCGCGCTAGATGGCGCACCAGGTACAGTCCAATGCCGGTACCTTTTATGCCCTTACGCTTGGTGTCACCGTCTACTATCTGGAACCGGTCAAAGATCTTCTCCTGATGCCGTTCGGGCACGCCCAGTCCTTCGTCGGTGACGTCAATGCGGATTGCATCGTCCTCCTCCTCCGCATTAACGACTACCTGTCCGCCATCGGGCGAATACTTGATGGCGTTACCGACCAAATTGTCCAGAATCTGAGCAACTTTGTCTTCGTCCGCCTCGATAGTGGCTAGATCTTCGGGTACCTCATTGATCAAATCGTGCTGGCCAGCATACTGCTGCTGGGCAGCTAGCACTCGCTTAGCCGTCTCGTGGATGCTAACTTCTGCGATCTGCATATCCAGGGCCCGTCCGGACTCGATACGGGAGACATTGAGCAGATCACTGATTAGCCGGGTCAACCGGTCGCATTCCTGGTCAATAATCTCATAAAACTCCTGCCGCGTTTGGTCGTCGTAGATACTTTCGGTGTCGTCCAGCAGGGTGGCAATGAATCCCTTGATGGAAGTCAAAGGAGTGCGTAGTTCATGGGAAACCGTTGAAACGAAGGTGGTCTTCATTCGCTCTACATGGCGAATATCGCTGATGTCGGTTATTATCGCCACGACGTCGGAGGGCTCATTGTTGTCGCTGAAGACCGTGCTGGTCTCGGCACGGAAGACCCGTTCGCCGGGTAGCTCAACCTCCATGGAGCGTTCCTGATGAGTCTGCAACGTTTCCGTGACTAGTTCCAGTATGTCCTCGTGGGTGATGACCCCCGTGAACTGTCTGCCCTCGTATCCGTCAGCAGGCAGCTCCAGCACTTCGCAAGCGGCCCGGTTAATCAGGCGGATACTGCCCTCCGAGCTGATAACGATCACACCGGCGTGGATGCTTTTCAGGGCGTCTTCTAGGCGTTCTTTTTCTTCGGTTAGTTTGATGTAGAGTTGGGCGTTGGATATGACGGCAGCGGCCTGCTCGCCTAGCATTTCCAGCAAGCGCAGGTCGTCTTGATTGAATTCTTGTTCATATCGCTTGTTGCAAGCGTGAGCGACCCCGATTATCCGCTCCTGGACGACGCGTTCTTCCTCGTTGCGCTGCTTTATGATCAAGGGTACGCCGATGCCGTTTCTTATTCGCAGCTTCGAGATAATGTCCGGCAGGACTCGGGGGTCGTTCAATGCATCGTTGTAGATGGCTGACTCGCCGGTACGATATACTCCGCCGGTAATACCCTCATCAGGGCTGATTGCGAGTTCGGCAGCCTGATCGTCGGTTACACCCAGGGCGGGAGGCAGCAAGGCCAATTCGCCGCTGTCGGCGTGATATAGAAAGATCATTACCTTCTCGGCCTGCACGATCATGGCGATCTTGCTTACCAGCCGCGCCAGGGTCTGCTGCAATTCGGGGCGAGTGACAATAACCCCTGGCATCTCCGCTATAGCGGTAGTGATCTGGAGTTCCGATTCCAGCTCACGGATCTTGCGGTGAAGATCACTGACTACTAGGCGGTAGCGTTCCAGTTCCCTGCGCAGGGCCTCGGGGCTTTCTGGGGTCGTGTCTTGGGCCATTTGAGCTACGTCCTCCTCGGGACTTGCTCAATCACTGTTGTTACTATGAGCATCATGGGGCTGCTTGTCATTGGCCGCTGCACTAGCGCCTGCCAGGATCACTGGCCAAGAATCCAGGCCTGAAGAGCGGCTGTTCCTACGTCATCGCCCTCGCTGGTACGCTACCATGGCTGGTTCTGGCTGGGTGACGCCAACATACTCGCGCAGCCAATATTCTTCAGATTATTTATAGTGATTATAGCCGTCGATATCGGGGCTGTCAAGACAGTGCAGCGTGGGCGGCCTGCCTCATTTCGTGGTCAGGATGATTCTCAGCGATGAAGCCGATGGCAGCTTCATCACTGTCCTGTTGCAACTGAGCCAGGTGCTGGCTCATAGCTTGGGCGATGTTCTGGGCTACTGCCTGCAGGCGGGCCGCGTTGCTGATGGTGATCATATCGCTGGTGCGCTGGGCGCTGGCCAGTTGCTGCATCCATCGCTTGTGGTTAGCCAGCTTCATAGCGGCTTCTCGCTGGGTATGGGCAAAGGGACAGGCTTTGACAATGGTCAGCAGAGCTTGACCTACGCCGGTGTTGGGGAGGCGATCGGCGAGCTGCTTGACGATCAGGTCGCGGATCGGGTCGTGGTCAACCTGTACTGCCTTGCGTCTTGACACCGCCCGGCGCTGGGCGGCGCTGGCTGATATCTCTTGAGCCTCGGCCATAATGTGTTCGGGGACACCTTCAGTGTCTTCTTCGGCCTCGAAGTCGCGCAATATTGGTCGGCTTGGGCCTGTGGTAGCGGCCTCCAGACCGGGTCGGCGCGGTTGCCGCCGCAAGCAGGCGGCCCCCGCCAGGGATTCATACTCCTCGTGTTCCAGGAGGCGGGCAACGACCTGTCGAGCCGCCAACTCCGAGGCGGTCGGTAGCAAACGGGTGAGCAGATCCCAGCGGCCGTCGTCAATCAGCCGGTCCAGAGCTTGCTCAACATCTGAGCTGGTGGCTGCCTCAATCATCGCCTTTACTTGGCGGCCATACTGGCTGAGAATGTCCAGGTCCATTTGAGTGGTACCACCCCTCACGAACTTATAGTGGCCCTAACTGCTAGTGAGGGACTATTCGCCTCTGCTGCTGGTGTTCCTTTGTCGTGGTCGACCGTGTGGATACTACAGTCAGTTGGTCCCAATCGGACAACAGCCCAGCCCGGCGAGGAAAACACTCACTTAACCCCACTCTAGTGGGTAACAACAAGCACAGAGTCGTTACCCAATCTCCCCCGACTATTGTGGTGGACGTATGCTACTCGGTCCTATAGGCCTCTGTCCCGGTCTGCCTGGCATACCGCCTACCCCACCTAGGGTTGGTGGACGTATGCTGCTCGGTCCTATAGGCATGCCGCCCGGGCCGCCCATTGTGCCCATCGTCCCTGGGCCTGCCATGCCGGCGGACGGAAGTCCGGTCGGTGCAGCGCCAGCTCCACCCAACAGGCCGGCGTAAGGTGCCCGGGCCGTGCCCACGATGGTATTCTCGGAGCGCACGTCTCCGTCAACATCAAGTAGCTGGACACGAATCTTGTGCAACCGAGCAAGCTGCTGCAGGTTAAGGGTAAAGCTGAAGCTGTAGCGCCAGCCATGGATGTTGTGAATCTGGAGCTTGTTGCCGGCGAAGTCAATCCGCTGGGCCTCGGTGAGGTATTCATAGCCGGGATTGAGATCAATCTCGGGCGGGTAGGCGATTTCGCTCATAGTCTCGGCACTATGGCCCGCCGATTGAATCTGGGAGGCAATCGCGCCCCCGGATCTGTCCAGCAGTTGCATTCTGATGGTGTTGCTGGCCCAGAGCCGATTCAGTTCGCTGACAGTCTCGGG
>JAUVZM010000011.1 GCA_030602615.1 bacterium | reverse complement strand
GCCGGCTATCCGCCGCGCAAAGCCAGCGAAAAGCGCCAATTTCTGGAGCAAATCGCTGTCCACTCGCGTCCGGTGGTCTTATACGAGGCTCCCCACCGCATAGCTGACACCCTGCAACTGCTCGCCGAGATTTGCCCGCAGCGCCAGATAGTGCTAGCTCGCGAGCTGACAAAGATGCACGAGGAGATCCGGCACGGCCCGGTCGGCGAGATAGCGCAAGCAATCACCGGCGCAGAGCCACGGGGGGAGTTTACGCTGGTGCTCAACCCCGCTCCGCAGCCGGCTACGTCTCGAGAGGTCTCCGAGGAAAATGTCCAGGAAGCAGTCGAAGCTATGCTGGAGGCGGGTCTGAGCCATCGCGATGCCGCCCACATCGTAGAGCTGCTGACCGAACTAAGCCGCAACGAGGCCTACCAGTCTGTGCAGAGGCTCGATACCCCCGAAACCGACCTACCCGGTACGACCGAAGCCACTGACTAACCCGATCCCCACGACTATACACAGCACTCCGGCAACTTTGGGAGCAGTCAGCCTCTCTCCCAGAAACAGAGCAGCCAAAATGACGGTGACCAGAGGATATGAGGCAGCTATCGGTATCACACGTGAGGCCTCCCCGAACTTCAGGGCCTTAAAAAGTGCCAGTTGGCCTAAGACTGGATTGACGACCACGCCTGCTACCAGCCAAGCCAGAGGTATGGCACCGGCACCAGTGATCCTGCGAAACTGGCCAGCCAGCGCCCCATAGCCAGCGAAAATGACGGCCGTCATCAAGGAGCGAGCTATCACCGCGCCGCTAGCAGGTAATCCGCGCAGCGCCAGCTTGTCGCAGATCGCCCCACTGCCAAATCCGAGTAGTGCCAGGAACGCAAACAACACGGTAACTGAGTCCATTTGGATTTCCCCCTCGCAGACTGAGACACTAGCGAACTTGAGGCCAAACCTCGGCGATCACGTTTGGGCCACAACTGATGAATAATCTCCCCAGCAACCGGCCCGCTGCCGGCCGCGCAAGTTTGACAGTTACAAGGGCATAGATTATAATTTCTGCGGCATCTGCACAAGCCCGTGGCCAAGACTTGCCAGCGGCTGGACTGTCAGAGGAGATTGGCACTAGGCTGACTGGTGAGCAGGACCCGGGTTGGGTGTGCCTCGGGAAAGGAGCCACGCAGCATATGAATATCAGGGCCATCCTGCGGACCTTGCCGCACCGCTATCCCTTCCTGCTGGTCGATCGGATCCTGGAGCTGGAGCCAGGGCAACGGGCCGTGGGTGTGAAGAATGTCACCACAAATGAGCCGCACTTCACTGGCCATTGGCCGGGCAATCCGGTTATGCCCGGAGTGTTAATTGTAGAGGCGATGGCCCAGACTGCTGGCGTCGCTATGCTAACGGGTCATGAGACCCAGGGCAAACAGGCTTTCCTGGGGGGAGTGGACAAGGTCCGTTTCCGCCGACCCGTCGTCCCCGGCGACCAGCTTATCATCGAAGCCGAACTCGTCCGCCAAAAAGGCTCCATGGGCAAGATGCATATCACCGCCAAGGTAGGAGACGAGCTGGCCTGCAGCGGCGATTTCAGCTTCGTGCTGGTGGATGAGGACCAAGAATCCGACCAGACCCTTCCAGAAACCGCAACCCAATGAATATACATCCGACAGCCATAATTGATCCTCAAGCCGAATTGGGCAAAAACGTCACCGTTAAGCCCCACGCAATCATTGAAGGTAACACTCAAATCGGCGACGATTGTATCATCGGCGCCTATGTAGTAATTCGGGCGGGGACAACGCTGGGGGCCGGAACCGAAATCCATACCGGGGCGGTACTGGGAGAACCCCCCCAGGACATAAAGTATGAGGGACAAGAGTCCTACCTGATAATTGGCTGCCACAATCACATCCGGGAGTTCGCAACCATACACCGTGCCAGCAGCGCCGGCCAAAGCACGCAGATCGGCGACCACAATCTGCTTATGGCTTATTCGCATGTAGGCCACGATGCCGTTCTGGGCAATAACATAATAATGGCCAATAATGTCGGAATCAGCGGGCATTGCGTCATTGAAGACAACGTCAACTTTGGGGGTATGGTGGGCATCCATCAATTCGTTACCATCGGCACCACAGCAATGATCGGCGGGTTCTCCAAGATTGTCCGCGACGTACCGCCATACATGATCGTTGGTGGCAACCCCGCCCGACCCCACGGACTTAATACCCGGGGCTTGCAGCGCCACGATATGTCATCGCAACAGATCGCTGCCCTCAAGCACGCTTATCGCCTGCTGTTTCGCAGCGATCTCAACGTCAGCGACGCAGTGAGCACGATACTGGAGCAGTCAGATCCGACAGCCGAGGTCAGGCGGCTCACTGACTTTATGCTGCGTATTGATGAGGGGTACGGTGGCCGTCAGCTTGACCCTCACTAGCCACCCCCACCCCACACCCTGGATCGTCCAGCTTCGCCCTATGGTTTTGATCTATGAACCAACAGCCGGAACTATTCTTTGTGACAGGTGAGCTATCCGGAGACATACATGCGGCCGGTCTGGCCCGCGAGCTGGCGGGGATGACTGATGTCCGGCTGACTGGCGCCGGGGGACCGCATATGCGCCAGGCAGCAGTAGCCACCGACTTTGATAGCACCAATTGGGGCGCGATCGGCCTGCCCCAAGCTATCCGCAAGATACCCTATCTGCTGGTTCAGAAAAAGCGCATCGTCAATATGATAGAGCAGCGACAGCCCGCCCTGTTGATTCTCATAGATTTCGGCGCCTTCAACGTTCGCCTGGCCCGAACCGTTCGCCAGGCATGCCCCGACCAGCGAATTATGTACTACTTCCCGCCTTCGTCCTGGCGGCGCCGCCCCCACGACTGGAGCTTTCTAGCTGAGCTGGTTGACATGGTGGCCACGCCCTTTAAGTGGTCGGCGCAGCAACTTCGCAACTGTGGCGTACCCGCCCATTGGGTCGGCCATCCCGTCGTTGACCGCTTCAGTGACCAAGAGGATGCGGCTGCCTTTCGCCGCCAGCAAGATCTGCCGGACGGCGATCCAGTAGTTGGGCTTATGCCGGGCAGCCGCGATGTCGAGCGTAACTGCATCGGCCCGCAACTGCTGGCAGCGGCAAAACTGCTGCACAGCAAGCTCCCCGAGGCTCAATTCCTGTGGTCGGTATTGTCCAAGGCTCAGCCCAGTAAGCTAGACCGGCGAGCCGCCACCGCACACTACATTACGCCCCTGGCCGACAGCCGTAGTCTCATTCTGGCTTCAGACATCGTGGTGACCACCTCGGGGACCGCCACCCTGGAGGCGACCGCGGCGTTGCGTCCGCTTATTATGGTCTATCGCGGCACACTGGCTATGCAGATCCAGGCTCGGTTTATGGACTTCGGCACCGACTATTTCGCGATGCCCAATATCATCGCCCAGCGGCGTATCGTACCAGAGCTTATCCAGAACGAGGTCAATCCGCAGCGGCTCTGCAAAGAAGTGTTAGACTTGTATACAGATATATCTCGCCAGGAGCAAATGAAGCAGGAGTTGACCGAAGTTCGGGCTGAACTTGGCCCACCAGGCGCTGCGCGCCGGGCCGCACAACTGGCTCTGACACTCATAGCTGACCAGGACAAACTACAATCGGTGCAAACCTCTGCGGTCAGGGAGGGGTTACAATGAGAGGGCTTTGGGCGCTGCGCGGCTTTGCCATTAAGTACCGACGGGTCATCCTGGTCTCGATGTTGGTGATGGCTGTTGCCGGCGGCGTCAATGCTCTGGCGGTAAACCGGTTCGACGAGGTCTTAGAGCCTCTCTTTAAGTCCCTGACCGGGGCAGACCTGCAGCGCGAAGCTGAGCATATGCAGAAGCTGCTGCAGGAAATCTTGATACTACTGGGCTGGCTGATAGCAGCCGCAATTCTGCAGGCAATCTCCCACTATCTAGGTGAATGGATCGGCCAGAATACTCTCTGTGATCTGCGCACAGCGGTCTTTAACCATCTGCAGTTCTTGTCAATGAGGTTTTTTGACCGCCAGCGATCCGGAGAATTAATATCACGGGTTAACAACGACACGCAGCGCCTGCAACAAGTATTAGGCTCGCAACTGGCTAACCTGGTGGTGGCGCCAGTTACCGTCCTGGTTTCTTTCAGATTTATGTTGCAGAAGTCCTGGCGGCTGGCACTACTGACAGTGGTAGTAGCGCCATTGGTCTACCTTATCACCAGATTACTGGGGAGATGGGTCCGCCGCTATAGCTACCTGGTGCAGGCACGCCTGGCTGACCTGACCAGCGCCGTCGAACAAGGATTTGGGCTCATACGGGTCATCAAGATATTCGGCATGGAGAGGACGACAACCAAGCGTTTCTCCGCTTCCGCCGAAGGGGTAATGCGCGCAGAATTGCGCCAGGCCCGCGTGCAGGCAGGCTCGCAAATGTTGACGCTCGGTCTGGTCAGTTTCGCCCTGTGCGGCACCTTGCTGTATGGCGGCTACGAAATAGCCAGCGGTAACCTCACTTCCAGCCAACTTATGACCTTCGTATTATTGATGCAGCTTGCTGGTACCAGCATCAGCCGTATTACTCGACTGCGTCTTTCGCTGGATCGTGCTGAAGCAGCAGCTTTTCGCACTGTGGAGATGCTGGAGGCCCAGACCGACGTCAAGGATGCGCCCGACGCATTTGACCTGGACCGCGTAGCCGGGGAAGTCTGCTTTGATAATGTCGACTTTTCGTATGATGAGGGTACACCAGTACTGCTCGATTTCAATGTGCAGATCACCCCCGGCGAGACCGTGGCCCTGGTTGGTCCCAGCGGGGCGGGCAAAACAACAGTCGGCAACCTGGTGCCCCGTTTGTACGACGTTGATTCGGGCGCCGTGTTAGTAGACGGTCACGATGTCCGCGACCTTACCCAGGCCTCGCTGCGCAGCTTTATGGGCTTTGTCCCCCAGGAGACGTTGCTGTTCGGGGGCACGGCTCGTGAGAATATTGCCTTCGGCCGACCCGATGCTACCAACGATGAGATCGTCGCGGCTGCCCAGGCCGCCAACGCTCATGACTTCATTGAGGCTCTTCCCGAAGGTTATGACACTCCCGTCGGCGAGCGCGGAGTTAACCTGTCCGGCGGCCAGCGTCAGCGCATAGCTATTGCCCGCGCACTACTTCGTGACCCCCGTATCCTCATCCTGGACGAGGCTACTTCCTCGCTGGACCGCGAAAGCGAGGCGGCAGTCCACCACGCCCTCGATACGCTGCTGCAGGGCCGAACTGCGATTATTATCGCTCACCGCCTGTCTACCATCCGCAACGCCGACCGCATTGTCGTCCTGGAGAACGGACGGATCATCCAACAGGGCACTCACGAGCAACTGCTGGCCCAGGAGGGCCTCTACCGCCGCTTATACCTGTCCGCCGAGGCCGCCGGAGAAGAACATATTGCCGACCAGGAGGGTCCCTCTGCATGAGTCAGAAACCCACCATCCGCCCAGGCTAAGCTGTGAACTAATTCATGAAAGCACTACTAAGCAACATCAGCGCAAATTGGCGCAAAATACTGTACAATATCGTGCTTGTCATCCTGCTGCCCGTGGTGGCCCTATATCTACTGTGGAGACTGGTAGTTCAGGGCAAGTCCCGCGCAGGCCTGGCCCAGCGCCTGGGCATACTGCCCGATTCAGTCAGCAAATTGAAAGAAGCTGACGGGTGCATTATCTGGGTGCACGCTGTCTCGGTCGGCGAGGTGGCCGCCGCCGAGCCAATATTGCAGCAGTTGCGCCTGGCCGAGCCCACCGGCCAGATCGTCCTGTCCACGACCACGCCAACCGGGCGGAAGATGGCCCAAAAGCTCCAGCTCGACGTCGAAGCACTCATCTACTTCCCTTTCGATTTTCCTGGCATAACCGAGCGGGTCCTGCGTACCATCGGCCCTGACTTGATCATACTGATGGAAGGCGAACTGTGGCCCAATCTTCTGGCCACAGCCCGTGCCCGCAATATTCCGACCGCCGTCGTAAACGGCCGCATCTCCGATGCCGCCTTCCCCAAGAACCGACTGTTCCGTCCACTTTTTGCCTGGACGCTAGGCAACATTGATCTGGTCTGTAGCCAGTCGCAAAAAGACGCCGACCGGTTCATTGCGCTGGGCGCACCGCCACAGCGGGTAAAAGTCAGTGGCAACAGCAAGTTCGACGAGAACTTCCCGCACGTTCCACCGGAAGAAGAAGCTAAATGGCGGCAGGATCTCGGCCTCAGCCAGGAGGCTCCGGTATTGCTGGCCGCATCTACCCATCCCGGGGAGGACGAACCGGTACTGGACGCCTTCGACCGGCTGCGCGCGGGCCATCCTGATCTGGAGCTGGTCATTGCTCCGCGCCATCCCGAACGCGGTGACGAGATCGAAAAGCTGGTCAGCGAGCACGGTTACGCCACCTACCGGCGCAGTCGGGTGCTGGCAGAGCATCAGCAGGGCAAAGATATTGATCTGCGCTCCACCACCCAGGTGCGGGTGGTGATACTGGATACCATCGGCGAGTTGAATCGCATCTTCAGCATTGCCACGCTGGTATTCATGGGCGGCAGCCTGGTGCCCCGGGGCGGCCACAACATCCTCCAGCCGCTGGCCCAGGGCAAGCCGGTGGTCTTTGGCCCGCATATGCATAACTTTCAGGATATAACCGACCTGGCCCTCGACCAGCAGGCGGCTATTCAGGTGGAGAATGGTAGCGAGCTGGTCGAGGTCACCAATCGCCTGCTCGCTTCCCAGGCCGAGCGCGAGCTTTATCAAACCAAGGGCCACAGCCTGCTGCAGAAACAGTCCGGCGCCTCCCAGCGGATGGTCAGCGAGCTGGCCCTACTGCTGGCCGAATGATGAAAAACCACCAGGCCCCCAGGCAATCGACGCCTTTGTCTCACTGGTGGGAAAAGACAGTTTCCGGTCAGGATACCAGCCTGTCAGCCAGCATCAGCCGACTGCTGTTGCAGGCGGTTTCCGGGCTATATTGGTTGGGACTTAAGGGTAACTTGTTGCTGTATACCAGCGGCCGGAAGCGGCGCACCTGCCCGGCGCTGCCTGCCATTAGCATCGGCAACCTGACTATGGGCGGCACCGGCAAGACCACTGCCGCCGCCTTCTTGGCCCGCCACCTGCAGCACGCTGGCATCAAGCCAGCGATAGTCCTGCGCGGCTACCGAGGTCAGATCGGGCGCGAGCCAGTTATTCTTTGGGGCGACGAAGCCACCACGGGGTGGCGCGTTTCCGAGACAGGCGACGAAGCCTGCCTGCTGGCGCAGACGCTCGAAGGGGTGCCAGTTGCAGTTGGCAAGCGCCGCGAGGCAGTTATTGCCCGGCTGGCCGAAGACAGTGACGCTCAGATCGTGATACTTGACGACGGCTTTCAGTATTTCCGGATGAATAGGCTGATTGACATAGTGCTAATTGATGCGACGGTTGACATAAGCCACCAGCAGCTTTTCCCAGCCGGTTATCTGCGGGAACCTGTTGCCCACTTGCGCCGCGCCGACCAGATTTGGCTTACGCACGCCGACCAGGCCGACCCAGCCCAACTTTCCCGACTGAAAAAGCTTGTGCGCCACAGCGCCGAGGAACTGCCAGTCGTCGAAACAACACATCAAATCACCGGGCTTCGTATGCTCCGCGGGCAGCCGGTAGCATTAGAGCAGATATGCGCGAGACAGGTGCTGGCAGTCTCAGCAATCGGCAATCCTGAGTCTTTTGAGCAATCGCTGCGCCGGCTTGGCGCTGAAGTGACTGCTCGGCGCTATGCTGACCATCATTACTACACGGTGCAGGATTTGCGAGAGATCGAAGCGGCTGCCCGCGCCCAGCAGGCCGACTTTGTCGCTATCACTGCCAAAGACGCCGTGAAGTGGCCGGATCGAGAGTTGGACATACCAGTAGTGGTCGTCGCGTGCCAACTGCAGATAATCAGTGGCCAGCAGGCAGTTGCCGAAGTGGTGGATCGCGCCCGGCAGGCCCTAGGAGAGTCTCACTATGACTGAGCGACGCCCGCTGGGCAAGCGAATTGGCTACTGGATGTTCCGCAATGTGGTCCGCACCGTGGACGGGCTAGCCCGCATCCTGCCACTGAGCTGGCTGCGGGTCATCGCCACTGGTCTGGCCTACCTTATATATCTACTATGCCCTTCCCGCCAGCGCCTGGCGCGCGAGAATATCCGCAAGGTTTTCGGAGATCAGTTCTCTGCGGCCCAGCGGCGCAGCATCGTACTACAGTCAACCATCAACATCTGCAAGACGATGATCGAACTATTCAAGATGCGCTATATGACTCCTGAGCAAGTGAAGGCACTTGTCTCCCTGGAGGGCACTGAGCACCTTCATCAGGCCTTCGCTGAGGGCCGGGGTGCCGTGGTTTTCACTGCCCATTTCGGGAATTGGGAGCTGGGCGGGGCCCGCTTCGCCGCTGAGGGATTTCCGGTTACGGTCCTGGCCCGCGACTCCAATGAACCAGTCTGTGCCCGATTGATCAACCAGGCGCGCCAGCACCACAACATCGAGGTGCTAGGCCGGGAGGACGTGCGCGCAATGATCCGAATCCTGCGTGACAATCGCGGGCTGGGCATCGTCCCCGACCAGCATGCTGCCGGAAGGGGCCTCGAGCTCGAGTTTCTGGGACGTCGCGCTGCCACAGCCGCCGGCCCAGCCGTCCTGGCTCTGCACACCGGCTGCGCCCTGGTTCCCTTCTTCACCCGCCGCCTGCCCGATGGCAGCTTCGTCAGCCAGATCTTACCGCCGCTTCCTCTGCCGCAAACCGACGATCGCGACCAGTTCACTAAGCAGTTGACTCAGCAGATCAATGATGCTATGAGTGAACAGGTCCGCCGCTACCCTGAGCAGTGGCTGTGGCTACACGACCGCTGGAAAACGGACAAGGACGACTGAGCATGGAGCTGCTCGTGGCGATATTGCACAAATGAAGAGAAGGAGGAATTAGCTATGGAATCATCTTTGGGCCTGGGCGTACCAGTTCTCTCATCGGCTCTACTGGTGCCGCTGGTAATATGGAGCGCTATCTGGAAGGGTATCGCCCTGTGGAAGGCCGCCCGCCGCGATCAGTTAGGCTGGTACCTTGCCCTGCTAGTTCTCAATACTGTGGGGCTGCTGCCCATAATCTACATCTTCCTGGTCGCCCCGCGCCATCCCGAACTGGGCAGCTCGACTGCTGTAGTAAGCCCATCAGAGGTATAGTCGCACTACAGATTGCGCTCGCGCTGCAGGTGAGCCTGGTAGACTATTTCGAGCAGCCGCTCAGGGTCTTCGCCCTCAGTTAGAGTTAGGCCGGGAAATTGCTCGCGCAGGGAGGCGGCGATGCGCGTTGCTAGCTGGCTGCGCATGTCAGCAGACAGCTCACTGCGCCGTTCGATGAAGCGGCGAACCGTCCGAATCTGCTCCGCACTAAGCGAGCTTACGTAGCCTCGGGCCCGGCGTACTGCCGGGTCACCGGCTTCCGCCAGGTCGCCTGGCTCCTCACCCAGTTCAGCCGCCGCTGCCTCGCCGGGATATTCCCAAAGTCGCTCCTTGACCACAATTGTGCCCGCCGCCAGGTCGCCAATCCGCTGGTTGGCCCTGGTAAAAAAGGCAAAGGTACCTCCGGCCAGGTAGAGAATGGGGAAACTGTCCACGAAGCGCAGGATATTGCGGAGGGCGGAGGCGGCGAAGCCGATAGCACCGCCCCCCGCCCTAATCACGCGCATCCCGCCTATGCGCTTCCCCGGCGTCTGTCCATTCCAGATCAACTCGAAGACAATGAAATAAGCCAACCGCAGCAACTCCACGGAGAAGACAACAATGAGCATGGTGATCGGCAGGCCGGCGACCTCGCCCAGGTCTGGGAAAGTCCAGTTCAAAAGCTGGTTGGCCGCCGATAGTAGAATCAGCACCACCAGCAGCCCCGCGCCCTGGATTAGGGTGTCCAGCACCAGGGCCAGAAAGCGCGAGCCCAGCCCGGCTAGCTCATAGCTGAACTGGACATGCTCGGGCGTCTCGATGATAACCTGATCCCGCTGCATCTGACTTACCCTTCCCTACCGAAAAGTGCTATAATACCCATAAGCGACCGCTGAAAGCGAGTGATTTCTATTCCCAACCAATCCCAACAGTGGGAACGACTAGCCGAACTGGTCAACCGTGCCCAACGCCGCGGCCTGAGCAAGCTCCGGGCTGAAGAGCTTGACGAGCTGGGTGCCCTATACCGGCAGGCCACCGCTGCGCTAGCCCGGGCCAATAGCCAGGGGCGTGATGCCGAAATGATTGAGTACCTGAATCAACTGGTCGGTCGCGCCCACGGCCTGGTCTACGGACGGCGCAGTCGTCCCCCGGTGCGTCTGGGTCATCTATTCGGCGCCGAGATTCCTCAGACCTTCCGCGAGAATTGGCGATACGTCGCCGTAGCCGCCGGCATCACCGTCGCCGTCGCTGCTCTGGCCTACCTGCTGGTCAGCATTGACTACCGCTGGTCAGCCACGCTGCTGGGCCCCTGCTCCCCCGAGGCCATCGAAGACTTCGCCACCTCTGACAAGCCGGCCGGTGAGTACTTCGCCGATGCTGCACAGATGCTGGGCGGAGCTAATTTCTCAGCTATACTGATGAGCAACAATATCCAGGTGGCCCTGAAGGCCTTCGCGCTGGGCGTCACTCTGGGCCTCGGCACTCTGTATGTGCTAATCATGAATGGCTTGATGCTGGGTGCCTTTCTGGGCATTGGCGCCCACTGCGGGCGGCTGCTCGACCTGGTGGCCGTGGTCAGCCCCCATGGGGCCATCGAGATACCTGCGATCTTCATCGCCGCCGGCGCCGGGCTGATGATGGGCTATGCACTGATCAACCCCGGCGATCGGTTCCGCGGTGACGCCTTTCGCATCGCGGCGGTCAAGGCAGTAAAGCTGGCCGTGGGGACGGTGCCGATCTTCGTGGTCGCCGCGCTCATCGAGGGCCTGCTCAGCCCCCAGCGAGCCGGACCACTCGCCACTAATTGGGCCCGGTTCCTGCTTGGTGGTCTATTCTTCGCAGCACTTGCTCTATACTTGGGTTACGGAGACCGAATTCTCACCCGCGAACGCCGCTCGTAGCTACGGTTCTTTGTGCGCCCAGACCGCTCCCAGATAGTCAGAAGGGGTATACCGGCACCAGCGTAGCATGAAGAACGATGGTAAAGCAGACTTGCAGGCCAATGAGCGCCGCTCCCATCCACACCAATCTGGAGTCGGAGAGTCTGGCAACATAATAAGCAACGGGCAGCGCTGCCAGGGGCATAAGAAAGACCCAGATGCGCCCCACCTCTCCCCGCGTGGAGCCAGAAAACAGCAATAAAACTACAATGACCAGAAGACCAATCACCAGCCCCTGGGCCAGGGCCGGCCAGCGCCGCTGCTTCAGGCCATTGTAGATGGCAGCTACTGACATCGTCGCCAGAGCTGGCCCCATAAACAGCAGAAAATCGCACAGATTCATCGGCAGCCACAACCAGTAGCTGCGACCGGCGGCGGCCAGTATTTGCCGATGTACAGCCACGGAAGCAGGAAGTGCAATCAGTATATTGTATTCCAGCCCCGATGAGAGTAGCTGATGAACGACAGCGAAGACCAGAATTCCCCATGCCACTCCCCGCAGATGTCGGTTCATCTCATCTGGGTACGTCTGGCCCCACACGGGTATCGCCACAATCACTGCCAGCACCAGCAGCATCACATACCCAAAGCTCCACAGCAGCATCGCTGTCGCACCCAGCGCTGCCAGGATATACAGCCACACCTCCGCCCGCCGGACAGCCAGCATCCACAGCCACAAGTAGATGAGCGCCAACACCGCTCCAATGCCATCAATGCTGGGCACGAAGTGCAACAAAGAGGGCACCGTGCCCGCCAGCAAAGCGGCGACCAGCCCGGTCCGCCGGTCAAAGGCCACGGCTCCTATTCCGTAGGCCGGTAGCACCACCAGAGCGCCAAGTACCGTCAGAATGAAAGCAATGGGTACCGCGAGCACGACATCCCGGCGGCTTATAGGCGCCTGAGTGAGACCGCGAGCTATCCCATGGAACTGGGCTGCGCTGATATCTCGCTGGGCAAGCGCGGTCTCGCCCCAGTCAATCACTCCGGGAGCATACTCAAGCCACTGACGCAGCAGATAGAAGAAAATAATAGGACCGGGCGGGTGAGTGCGGACACGATCGGGAAGCCGATTGCTGGCGACTCGCGCGGAGTGATAGGAAAAGGCATCACTGACGCCGCTTAGTGACAGCGCCTGGCCGTAGTAGCCCATCGAGGTGTCACTAATGACCGCCAGAGCGCCGCTGGCCCAGAAGCCCGGATCGCCGGCCGTCAGGCCAACTGCAGCGAGCAAACTGGCTACGAGGATTACTGCAAGCAGTACTGCTGCAACAGTTCGAGTGGGTTGGCGGGCTGATCGCAAAACCGCCAGGACCAGTACCCCTGCACCTATCGCTGCGGCCACGGCCACCGCCGCTACCAGGCTTGGTACTACCGCCGCCGCCCGCCGCAGCCATTCCCACTGGCCGGGCACACCCAGCGGCAGCCAGTCCAGCCACAACAGCAACACCGCTACCGCCGTAATGCAAGCGCCAACCACCCCGGCACTTACCTGACTGACTCCGCTTCGTCGGGAGGCGATAACTGGTCTTCCTCCTGGGCATCCAATGATTGTTGCCGCACCGACTCGGCCAGCCCCTCAGCGAGCTTCTCGGCCTCAAGCGGGCCTAACCGAGGTAGTTCATCAAGGTCACGCAGTCCGAAGCTGCTCAGAAAGTGCAACGTGGTCCTTAGCAGAAACGGGCGCCCCGGTGCCTGCTTGCGGCCAGCCACTTCTACCAGGCTCTTTTCCAGCAAGGTATTGACCACTCCCGAGGAATTCACGCCGCGCAACTCATCAATCTCCGGCCGCGTAATCGGTTGCCGGTAGGCGATGATGGCCACTGTCTCCAGTGCGGCCACTGACAACCGTTCCGGCTCAGGCTCCAGCAACTGCTCGACAAAGTCAGCATACTCCGGACGCGTGGCCAGATTATAGCCGCCAGCCAGCTCAACCACGCACAGGCCTCGATCTTCGAGTCTTTGTTGCAACTGGTCGATCAGCACAGCGATCCGCTGCTCAGCCACACCCAAGACCTCTGCCAGCTTCGCTTCGCTGACCGGCTTGTTGCTGGCAAACAGCAAACATTCAATTACGCAGCACAAATCCACTGATGTCAATCTGCGCATCTCTCCCGGGGATAGTAGCTAATTTGACGCAACCAAGCGAATGAGAATCTCGGCCCCCGCCCGCTCCTGATGAACCTGGATCCGACCCCGGCGGATCAGCTCCAGGATAGCCAGGAAGGTGACAATAATGATCTGCCGGGTGACCGGAGTGCCCACCAGTTGCGCAAAAGGCAGGGGCCCTGCTTCGGCCGCCCGGAGCTGAAACAACAGCTCCCCGATACGCTCAGGGAGGGTAACTGGCGGCCGCTCCATGCTATGCACGGGTTGCTCAGTGCGGGCTTTTTCGAGCAGATCCTGCACCGCGCCAACCAGGTCAAATATCGAGATATCTTCCAGGCGGACAAAGCCGCTGGGTAGGTCCTCGTCATCACTCAGAGAGCGCACATAGAGGTGCTGGCGCTGTTGGCGCGATTCGTCCAGCACCTGAGCAGCTTCCTTGAAAGCCCGATACTGGGCCACCCGCCGCCGCATCCGCCCCAGCAGCTCCAACTCCTCGTCTTCATCTGGTTCAACTTCCTCGACTGTTACCGGCAAAAGACGGCGCGACTTGATCTGCAGCAGCGTTGCCGCGGTAACGATAAATTCTCCGGCCACTGCAATATTTACCGCCTGCATAGCCTCCAGGTAGGCCAGGTATTGGCCGGTGATCTCAGCCAGACAGACCTCGGATATGTCCAACTGCTCGCGCTTGACCAGATACACCAGCAGATCTATCGGGCCCTCAAAAATCTCGATCCTCACCGGATAACCAGTGAAAAGATCCCGATCCAATTCTTCAGTCAGCGTTGCATCCATGGTTGAGCCAAAGAAAGTTGCTATCTACCAGTAGTCTCTATGCGGCACATATCGCCGACGATTACCCGCGTTGGCTGTGAGCAGCAGCCGTCGCCCTGCAAAGACACCTGCCGGCCGATCACCGAGTCCACTATACCGCCTGGAAAATTCTCGATACAAGTGCCGTCTTCTACGATGCAATTTCGCAGCTTTGCACCGACAACCCGGCAGTTATTACCGATTGACACGCTGGGCCCGATGTCACTGTTGGCCAGGACTGAATCATTCCCCACCCGGCAGGGCCCTGACAACGCGCAGTTAGTCACCTGGGTACCCACGCCTATGCCTATCGCGCCCTCGGTGCTGCTGGCCTCATTTATTAGACCGTGGACGGCCAGATCAAGCCTATCCAGGTAAAAACGGTTGATGCGCAGCAGATCCGGGGGCGCGGCGGCATCTTCCCAGAATCCGGTCAGTTCGTGGGCCATCACCTTGCCGCCGTCGTCCAGCAATTGCTGGATAGCGTCGGTGATCTCGTACTCGCCGCGAGCCGAGGGGGCGATGCGATCAATGGCCTCCAGGATCGCCGGCTGAAAAACGTAAACACCAACAATGGCCAGGTTGCTGGGAGGATCGGGCGGCTTCTCCACCAGCCCGGCTACCTGGCCGTCGCGCATCTCCACCACGCCGTACTGGCGGGGGTCGTCCACCTGCTTGACCAGTACCGTAGCATCAGCTTCGCTTCGCTCAAACTCATCAATAAACTCACCCAGGGACTGCTCCAGAGCATTATCGCCCAGGTACATCAGAAAGGCATCATCATCCAAGAAGTCGCGAGCGCACTTGACGGCGTGGGCCAGCCCCAGCGGTTCGGGCTGAACCAGATAAGTGGCGCTCATTCCCCAGGCAGCGCCATCTGCCACGAACTCGCGGATAGCCTCTTCCTGAGGCGGTGTGATCACACCAACCTGCTCGATGCCGGCTTCACTGAGTGCCTCCAGTATCCACCCTAAGAGCGGCTGACCGGCCACGCTCATCAGGTGTTTGGGTACCGAGAAGCTTAGGGGGCGCAGGCGCGTGCCCTCACCAGCGCATAGGATAATGGCTTTGCGGACCGCCATTGCATATCACCCCACCGATTCGGCGTCTCGGCCCGGTCATAGCTTCATCGCCGCACGGACATCTTCCATCGTCGCCGCCGCCACCTGCCGGGCCTGCTCGGCCCCACTATCCAGCACATCCCGTACCAAATCGCGGTCAGCTTCCAGCTCGCGGCGTCGCGCCATCACCGGAGCCAGCGCCGCCAGCAGCTTTTCGGTGACCTCCGCCTTGCAATCCACACAACCCAAATCGCCGGACTCACAGGCTGCCTTTATCGGCTCAGTCCGCGCTTTGTTGTAGATGCCGTGGTAGACAAAGACAGGACACTTGTCGGGATGGCCGGCATCGCCCTGGTAGATCTTGGTGGGGTCGGTGAACATCTTGCGGATCTTCTGCTCGATCTCGTCAGGCTCGTCAGCCAGGTCTATGGTGTTGCCGTACGACTTGCTCATCTTTCGCCCATCAGTGCCCGGCACCAGGGCAAACTCGCTGAACATCGCCTGCGGCTCGGGAAAGACGTTGCCGTAGAAGTTATTAAAGCGCCGCACGATCTCGCGAGTAAGTTCCAGGTGGGGCAGTTGGTCCTTGCCGATGGGCACAGTATCGGCCTTGTAGATTATGATATCGGCCGCCTGCAGGACCGGATAACCCAAAAAGCCGTAGCCAGCGGTCTTCTCTTCGCCGATTTGATCTCTTTGCTCCTTGTAAGTCGGGCAGCGCTCCAGCCACGAGACCGGCGTCACCATCGAGAGTAACAGGTGCAGCTCGGCGTGCTCTTTGACATCAGACTGGACAAATAGCACGCTGCGCTCCGGATCCAGGCCGGCGGCCAGCCAATCAATGGCCACCTGCTCGATGTTTTCGCGCAGCGCCTCAGTCTCTTCAAAGTCAGTGGTCAGCGCATGCCAGTCGGCGATCTCAAAGAAACACTCATAATCGTCCTGCAGACCAGCCCAGGTGCGCAGAGTCCCCTCCAAATGCCCCAGATGCAACTGTCCAGTAGGGCGATGTCCACTGAGGATACGTCCTTTCTTAGCCACGACGCTGCCTCCTGCACTGGTCAACTTGTCCCGAAGTATCCCTCAGAAAAATGGGGGCAACAAGCCACCAGTTAGTAAAGAATATAGCAAGACACTGGGAATTACAACCACACCCCACAACACGGGCAGCCCCACGAAACCGGCAGCGAATAGACTGACCAGAAGGACCATCCCGTACCGGCTCATGAAGATCGCGTAGTCGCGGGCCTTCTCGTACGGGAGCATCGCTTCGAGGATATGCGATCCGTCCAGCGGAGAGATCGGAATCAGGTTGAAAAACGCCAAGAACAGGTTAAGCAGCACTATTAGACTCAGCGGAGATGCGTACTCGCCAGCAAAGCCGAAGCGCAGAGGAATGGCGAACACAGCGGCGGTAATGATATTTGCCCCGGCACCAGCAAGAGAGACCAATGCCCCATCGCGCCGTGGGTGACCGAAGTTGGTCGGGTTTATCTGCACCGGCTTCCCCCACCCCATCGCCAACAGCAGGATCATAGTCGTGCCGATCGGGTCATAGTGAGCCAGCGGGTTGAGTGTCACCCGGCCCATCGCGCGTGGTGTGGCGTCCCCGGCCATGTCCGCCACCTTGGCGTGGGCGAACTCGTGCACCGTCAACGCAATCGTCACTGCCACCAGCCAGGACAGAATAAAGGCCGGGTCAAAGTTTCCACTTAGTAGCTGATTAATCAGCATTGTTATTCTCGGTTCCTACTGCTGCACCGACTCCAAGTATTCCAGCGCAGCTTGCAACTGCTCTTCCGGCGAGGCACTGGGGGCGTTGAGTCTTACTCGCAGCGCCTCCCGCAAGGCTTGCGAAAAAGCAGGCCCGGGCTGGGCCCCCGCCGCCAGCAGATCTTCGCCGGTAATATCTGACTCAATATGACGCAGCTCTCGCCAGTACTGTTGGATGCGCTTGCCCGCCATGAATGGCTGGTTGACGCTCAAGACGACGACGGTAACAATGTAATAATGTTCTAGTGCAAAATACAATTCCGCCGGGGTGACCGCAGCAGCCGTCAACTGCGGCGGGGGGCTGGCCAGCGCTGCTAGTGCCCGTGTAAGACTGGCTCCCGCCTCCCCCGGCAACTGCAAGTAATCAATGAGCGTAGCTGCGGCGGTGCCGGCATCATGAGCCACCAGGGCCAGGCGGGCTAGCGCCGTGCTCCTGCCGGTCCTCGGCGCATCCAGAGCCTCCAGCACCGCCGGCACCTGCTTCAGGCTTGTCTGTAACTCGTGGCTAACCGGCCCGCCCAGATGCATAGTCCTCAGCAGGCCCAGCTCGGCCATTCGCGCCAGCACATCGGCACCCGACTCTTCTCCAACCAGCGGCAGCAGGACCTCAGCGCGCCGCTGGGCGCTGATCAGGTCCAGCGCTGATTCATCAATTGCCGCCCCCAGTAGCTGGTGCGTATGCTCCTCTAGCGAGAAACCCAGGCGCACCTCAAAGCCGACCGCGCGGATCAGGCGAGTCGGATCATCGAGAAAGCTGTCCTCGTGCAGCACCCTGATCAGACCGGCCTGCAGATCGTGCTGGCCTCCACGGGGATCGTACAAATCTCCCCACTTGCCCGCATTCAGCGCCACGGCCAGCGCATTGATAGTAAAATCGCGCCTGCTTAGGTCTTCTTCGATAGATGCTGGCTGGACAGTAGGCAGTGCCCCGGGATGCTGGTAGCTTTCACACCGCGCCGTAGCAACGTCCATATGACGCCCCCCAGGCAGCGCTACAGTAGCCGTCAGAAATACCGGGTGGACGGTGATGCTCGCTCCGAGCCTATCAGCCCAGGCCCGCGCGAAGCCCAGCCCGTCGCCGACCACTACCAGGTCCAGGTCAAGCTGCGGCCGCTGCAGCAACAAATCTCGTACCGGCCCACCCACCAGATACAGCTCAACATCCATATCCCGGGCAAGCTTCCCTGCTTCTCGCAGCAGGGCGAGCCCGTCAGCATCCAGCCCGCGTTCCATCTGTTCCGACAGATTGTCTGCCATCTGATCCATATGAGCACGCTACTGCGGCCGCAGCAGTCACCTCACCGCAGCCGCTCGGGCATAACATCCTGGCGCACCAGATCGTCCAGGCTCTCGCGGCGCACAATAACGTCTGCCTGACCGTCCCGTACCAAAACCATCGCTGGTCGCGGGAAGCGATTGTAGTTTGAGGCCATCGAGTAGTGATACGCGCCGGTCGAGAATACGGCAACAATATCGCCTTCCTGGACCGGGGCCAGGGCTACTTCCTCAATCAGCGTATCGCTCTCGCAGTGCCGGCCGACCAGGCGTACCGGCATAGTCCGCGCCTGGTTGGCCCGGTTGGCCACCACAGCAGTATATTCGGCGCCGTACAGGGCCGGTCGGGGATTGTCCGACAAGCCACCGTCTACCGCCACATAGGTGCGCACGCCGGGAATTTCCTTGACCGGCCCGACCGTATACAGAGTAAGGCCGGCGGTGCCTACTATCGAGCGACCCGGCTCCAAAACAATCTCGGGGACCGGATAGTTATACTTGTCCGTTGCCTGCTGGACGGCCTCAGCAATGACATCAGCCAGCTCGGCGATGTCGGGTGGAGCGTCTTCCGAGGTGTAGGCTATGCCCAGGCCTCCTCCCAGGTTTAGTTCATCAAGCGTTACCCCAAACTCATCGCGCATCTGCGCCATAAACTCAATCATTATGTCAGCGGCGCGGGCAAAGCTATCCAACTCGAACATCTGGGAACCAATGTGGCAGTGCAGCCCCCGCAGAGCCACTCCCGGCAGCTCTGTGGCCGTCCGCACCCCCTCAGCAGCCGCTCCTGTGCCTATATGCAAGCCAAATTTGGTATCAATCTGCCCAGTTTGAACATAGCTATGCGTCTGCGGCTTGATGCCGGGGACTACCCGCAGGCAGATATCGGCCTGCGTTCCGGCGCTGCGCCCCATCTCAGCGAGCCGGTGCAACTCTGACAGGCTGTCAACAATCACCCGCGCCACGCCCACGTCCAGGGCCATCTGTAGCTCCTGGTCCAGCTTGAAATTGCCGTGGAGAAGTATACGCTCAGGGGGAAATCCAGCCTGGATTGCCGTGTACAACTCACCAGCACTGGATACCTCCAGAGAAAGGCTCTCCTGGTCCATAATTCGGCAAATAGCAGTAGTAGTCAACGCCTTGCTGGCAAAGCAGATGGTCGCTGCCGGCAGCCGCTCGGCAAAGCTTTGCCGATACTGCTGGCACTGCTGACGGAGATGCACCTCGTCCACAACATACAGCGGGGTGCCGAACTCATTGGCCAGCTCCACTGTATCGCATCCGCCCACCTCCAGGTGGCCATCGTCACCAATCTGTTGCGTGCCAAACAGCATCAATTCTCTATCGGGCATCTATTTGTACGTCCTTTTGCGGGACGCACCCCGACGCCATAACCGAAGACAGCCCCAGAACAGTACCGGGGCTGTCTTTAGTGCGCGTTGAGATGGTCACGCCCAAAAGACACTCAGAACTCAGTGCTGCTGATGACCAGTTGTCCGGTGGCTGGATTGTAGCGAATGGCTACATCCAGGGCATCGGCCAAAAACTGGAGCGGAACCATAGTCCGACCGCACTTGATATATGGGGCCAATATCAATTCCTGCTCCTGGTCGTTGACCTTAACAACGGAGTTGCCAATCTGCAGGTTAATATCAAGTTCTTGGTTAACCGCACGGACCTTCTTCTGCTCGGCAAACCAGTACAGCACCCCGTCGGTCTGTTCAAATACCTCGCGAAGCGGCCCCATCGAAATGTCGGCCTTTACTTCAGGAGCGGCGCGCAGATCGAGCATCGCCCCGTCAAATACCACTTTGATATCGCGCAGCTCGCCAATCTCCCTGGGCAGCGAGACGCCGGTAGCCGGCTTACTAACCCGCTCAGCATGAGGCAAGCTGCTTTCTTCCGGCCCAGGCAGCATGGCCACCTGGTATTCAACGGTTTCCTGCGGCCGCGGCGGCTTGACCGATGTCACCGCGCTAGCCGGGGTCTGTTGTGAGATAGAGACCACCGGTAGTGCCAATCTGCTGGGGGCCGCAGCCAGCTCACTCGGCAGGGTTGCTGCCGCCACCGCTGATGGCGGGCTAACAATGGATGTTGCCGGTGCGGTACTGCGGGGCCCTGGTACCATGGCATACGCTTGGGAAGCCGGTTCAGCAGTCGTGCTGGGTTGCTCAGCTTTCCCCGTAGCCTTGGCCGTGGTAGCCGAGAGCAGGTGCACGAGCCTCGCCTTCCCTGCAGTTGCTCCAGCCGCGGGCGCCGCTGTGGACGTGCTGCCCCGGACAGCCGGTGCTGCCATTGTCACCGCCCTGGCTGGCTGACCAAAGCGGGCGCCGCTGATTACTCGTTCGGGACTTTCCGGCACAGCCGCCGCATGCGCTCGTTCAGCCTCAGTGGGCTCAGGCGCAGCCGGCCGGGCCACGGTTGGCAAGCCCCCAAAGGTCTGCGCCACAACACCTGCATCCGCTGCAGGCTGCGGCTGCGTTGCCGCATCAGCTATCGGCCCGATGGTCACCACGGGGGCCTGGTCAGTCCCTGCTGCCGCAGCAGCCGTCGCTGTTGCCACCGCAGCAGTGGTCCGCGAGCGATTCTTAACAAGCACAGTAACTTCCGCGGAATCGCCCCGATTCTCTTGCTTGTCCCAGGCGCTGGCCTGTATGAGGTGGGGGCCGTCGGGGGCTTTGGTGGTATCCCACTTCGTCACATAGGGCGGGGCGTTCATGATCATAGTGTGAAGCTTGCCATCAACATAGAAGAAAACAGCATTGACCCCGACGTTGTCAGTGGCGTTGGCCTTCAGTTCAATCTCACCCTCGACCTCAGCGCCCTGCGCCGGGTAGTAGACATTAACCACCGGCGGGATCTGATCGGGCTGCTCACTGCTGATGCTTCGCACCTGGACAATGATCTCGGCCGCCCCTTCCCCCCCCTGGGTGTCAATAGCCTTAGCAGTAACAGTGTGGGTCGTGCCGCTGGCAAAGGAGAAATCCCACGAGAATGACTGCGTACCCTCTAGCTTGGGCACCGGCAGGCGCCAGTGATGGGCTAGCTGATGGTCTACATACAGTTGAACCGCCTGAATAGGACTGTTACCCTCGGCGCGATAGGCAACCTCAATCCAGGTCTGACCAACAACAAGTTGCCCGCTTTGCGGCTTGGTGATACGCACTACCGGCGCGCCTATACCCGGCGGCGAGACCGATAGCAGCAGGAAGCTAATCAGACCGAGGTGGCCCAGTAGCGACCAGCACAAGGAGCGTAGCTTAGACATTGCAACTTCCTCCCTCACACTAGCTGCGACGCATACTGCGATTAGGCACCAGGCGCGTCTGCTTCAACAGTTGGCACAAATAGCCGACTGCCCATCCGCATCCTTATATAGAGACTATCCACGGCGTCAATCAGTTAAACACCGCAATAGAGCCAAAATCCATCTGTATTCTATCATATGCCTCGTGTGGAGTCAAGCGTAGGGCGTCTGTTCCCCCGCCGTCGGGGCCATATTCACTGCCGACCGCGCGCCATAGGACATCCCTGAGCTGCCCATATCGCTTGATAACAGTCCTTGCGCTGTGGCTGCACAGATGATATACTATAGCAACGTTATGGTCGAAAGCAGTGGTTGGTGTTGTCATCTGTGCGTCAGCCTAAGGGCCCGGGCTGACGCCAAATTCTGTATAGCGCTTGCCCAGGTGGGCAGGCCAAGGCACAATAACTTTGCCGCACTCATACCATACCTGATAGGAATCCTCATAAATGAATCTGCTTGAAGACCACTTTGATCGCCCGATGTTAGTTGTGGGCGTGGGTAATCCAATGCGTGGCGACGATGAGGCCGGGCTAGTTCTGGCCGAGAAGGTTGCGGAAAAGCTCGACCTGGAATACCTGCGCTGCGAAGAGGTACCAGAGAATTATGTTGGAGAAATGCTGGACAACCCAGCTGACACCATTCTACTGGTCGATGCCGTAGATATGAAGCAAGCTCCCGGCGAAATAGGTCTACTTGCGCCCGACGAGCTGGCCGACGCCAGCATTTCCACACACAACTGTTCGGTAGGGCTGCTGGCCAAGGTGCTGGCAGGAGTCAAGGACAAGCAGATGCTGATACTGGGCATCCAGCCGCAAAACCTGGGCTGGGGCCAGCCCCTGACGCCATTGATCACCGAGGCGATTGACCGTTTTGTCGCCGACTTGCCCGACCGCCGCCAGTCTAACTCCCCCCGGCCCTGACCTAATAACGCTGAGAAAATCGCGCAGACCCTACTGGCAAGTGGCCCTACCGGGCGGGGCTGGCATTCTCTGTATCGTCAGCCAGTTCGGCGCCAGTTATCTGCAGCTCAAATCCCGACTCTATCTGCAGATTCATACTGTCACAAGCGCGGCATCTCACAAACGGGTCGTGCCCTTCGGTAACAGCATCACACTCGCGACACCGCGCCCGGATGGGGACCTGCTCGATGTGGAGCGTAGCCCCGTCCAGTTCTGTGTCCTTGATGACGTATTTCCAGGCCTCACTAAGTAACTCCGGGACCACCGTGCTCATCGGGCCAATGGCCACCGTCCCGCCCAAGAGCTTCCTGTGGTGCTGCCGAGCAACTTCGGTAAGCTGGCGTGCGATACTGGAGGCGACGGAGAACTCATGCATAGCTGCTATTCACCCAATCGGCGGCATTGTACCACTGCCTGCTTCCTCCAGCAAGCATACCGGATGGTAGGAGCGGCATTCCTGCCGCGAGTCTAGCGGGCTTCAACGCAGCGCGAAGGAGACACGTCTAAACAAAAGGAAGTATGCAATAGCACTAACCAAGCAAGCCAACAAAGCAGGTAGCTTATGCAAGTAGAACTGATGACCGACGTGCTGGGCGACAACGATGCGGCCGCTCAGGAAAACCAGCAGCTCCTGGCAGATCATAACGTGCTGGCTGTGGATCTGATGGGCAGCCCCGGCTGTGGGAAGACCAGTATTCTGGAAAAGGTCATTCAGCAACTCAAGGGGCTGACGGTCAGGGTCATCGAGGGCGATGTGGCTACCGCCAACGATGCCGAGCGCATTGAAGCAGCCGGCGCCGAGGCCTTTCAGATCAATACCGGCGGGATGTGCCACCTGAATGCCCCGATGGTGCGACGGGCTATTGACAAAATGGACCTGGCCAGCACTGATTTGCTCCTTATTGAGAACGTCGGCAACCTGGTCTGCCCGGCAGCCTTCAAGCTGGGCGCGCAATTTCGCTTTGTGGTCTGTAGCATTCCTGAAGGTGATGACAAGCCCGAGAAATATCCGGTGGCCTTTCGCACCTGCCAGGGAATTATCCTTAACAAGCTTGACCTGATTCCCCATTCACCATTTGATACCGAGAAGTTCTGGAACCTCTGCCAGCAGCTTCAACCGGAGGCAGTCCAGTTCGCCACCTCCTGTACCACCGGCGAGGGTATAACGGAGCTGTGCCAGTGGCTGACCGAGCAGCACTCACAACTGACCAGCGCATAAGGCGCCAGATTACCATCACCGGCATCGTCCAGGGGGTCGGCTTCCGCCCCTTTATCCACCGGCTGGCTCAGAAGCACAATATTGCGGGCAGCGTACACAACTTCACCGGCGGCGTGGTCATCGAGGCGGAAGGCAATCCCGGAGATGTGACAGCCTTCATCAAGGACCTGCCCAAAGAAAAGCCGCCCATCGCCCGCATCGAAGATATGTCCACCAGCGAGCTTCCTGTTGCCGGCGACTCCCAATTTGTCATCACCGCCAGCCGCGAGGCCGCCGGCGGCACCATTCTGCTCTCGCCCGACGTGGCGACTTGCCAGGATTGCCGCCGCGAGCTATTTGATGCTGAAGACCGCCGCTATCAGTACCCGTTCATCAATTGCACCAACTGCGGGCCACGCTTTACCATAATCGAAACTGTTCCCTACGATCGGCCCAACACCACCATGCAGCCGTTTGTGATGTGCCCGCAGTGCCAGGGCGAGTACGACGACATTGACGACCGCCGCTACCATGCCCAGCCCAATGCTTGCCCGGTCTGCGGCCCGCATGTGGAGTTGGTAGTGGGTGATAAGCACTACACCCGAGATAAGGCCGTGCAAGAAGCTATCGAGCGGCTGGTGGCCGGAGGGATTGTTGCCATCAAGGGCCTGGGCGGCTTTCACCTGGCCTGCGATGCGACCAACGAAGAGGCAGTCCAGAAGCTGCGCCGCCGCAAAGGCCGCGAGCAGAAGCCGCTGGCGATAATGTCTGCATCCCTGGCAGACATTCAAACCTACTGCGAGGTCACCGACGAGGCGCGAGCGCTGCTGAGCGGCCCGATCCGGCCAATCGTACTGCTGATGCAAAAAGACTCGACTATTGCGCCGTCAGTAGCTCCGGACAGTAAGTATCACGGCGCTATGCTCCCGTATACGCCGCTGCACCATCTACTGCTGGCCGACGACCGCCTGCTGGCGCTGGTGATGACCAGCGGCAACCTCAGCGAAGAACCGCTGACCACCCAGAACGACGAGGCCCGCCAGCGCCTGGGCCATATCGCCGACGGATTTCTGCTGCATAACCGAAAAATCAACATCGGCTGCGACGATTCGGTGGTCCGCCCCACCCCGCTGGGGCCAATTATTATGCGGCGGGCCCGCGGATATGTTCCCTTTCCCATCAAGCTGGAGCGAGACCTGGGCAAGACCCTGGCCGTCGGCGGACATTTTAAGAATACTTTCTGCCTTACTAAGGGGCATAATGCTTTCTTGAGCCAGCATATCGGTGACCTGGAGGACGCCGAGACGCTGGAATATTTCAAGTGGTGCGTCGAACATCTGCAGGACGTACTGCGCGTCACTCCCGATCTGATTGCCCACGACCTGCATCCCAGCTACCTGAGCACGCGCTATGCTCAGCAGTTTGCCAAAGAGCAGGGCCTGGAGACGGTCACTGTCCAGCACCATCACGCCCACATCGCCGCTTGCATGGCTGAACACGGCGTAGCGGGACCGGTGCTGGGAGTAGCCTGTGACGGAACCGGTTATGGAGCCGACGGCACTGTATGGGGCTGCGAGGTGCTGGTCAGCAGCTACGATGATTACACACGCGCAGCCCATCTCGACTACGTCCCACTGCCCGGCGGCGAGCAGGCCATCAGGCAGCCCTGGCGGATGGCCGCAGTATACCTGGACTGCCAGAGGCTACTGGACGCCGACATTAAGTTCTGTCAGACGCTGGACACAGATACCTGGCGCGTGCTCAAGCAAATGATTGAGAAGGATATAAACTGTCCGCTGGCCTCCAGTGCCGGCCGGCTGTTTTCGGCAGTTTCAGCGCTGGTGGGACTGTGCCCGGTGGAGGCCTACGAGAGCCAATCAGCCATAATGCTGGAAGCAGCCGCTACCGAAGCTGAAGAGGCCTACAGCTACGAAATCACTCGCGACAATGATATGCTCATTATGCAGCCCGGCCCGATGTTCCACGAAATCGTGAATGACTTGCAGGCGGGTACTGCGATAGGCCAGATTTCGGCTCGCTTCCACAATGCATTTGTGCAGATGCTGGCTGACACAGTTCAGCAAGTGGCTGACGAGACCAATATCGGCCAGGTAGCGCTCTCTGGCGGCACTTTCCAGAATGAGCTGGTGTTGGTTGGGTTGCACCACGAGCTTACTAAAGCAGGCTTTGCAGTGCTTATTCACAAAGAAACGCCGCCCAACGACGGCGGCCTGGCGCTGGGGCAGGCAGTGGTAGCTGCAGCGAGGAACAGATAGCTATGTGTGTTGCGCTGCCGTGCAGACTGATTGAAATAGATGGCAACCGGGGCATCGCCGAGATTGGCGGCAGCCAGGTAAAGACGCGCCTGGATATGCTGCCCGACGCCCAGCTCGGCGACTACGTGCTGGTGCACGCCGGCTTTGCCATCGAGAGGGTAGATGAAGAAGAAGCGCACAGAACTCTGGAGATGCTGGACGAGATCGGCTGGTGGGAGAGCTTCGGACAGGGATGAAGTACGTAGAGGAGTTCCACAATCCGCAGAAGGCAAGCCGGCTGGCCCAGCAAATACATGAAGCTGTTGACCAGCCGTTGGCATTTATGGAGGTCTGCGGTACCCACTCGCACGTCATCGCTCGCTATGGGCTGACCCAGATGCTGCCCGCGCAGCTCACGCTTATCTCGGGGCCGGGATGTCCGGTGTGCGTGACCCCGCCGGAGGTGATTGACGCCGCTATCGAGCTAGCCCGCGAGGGTATCTGGCTGGCGGTTTTTGGCGATATGATGCAGGTACCCGGCAGTGACGGGAGCCTGAGCGAGGTGAAGGCCGAGGGGGGGCAGGTGCGGATAGTATACTCGCCAATACAGGCGGTCGAGTGGGCGCAAGAAAATCCTGACGATGAAATCGTCTTTATGGGCGTGGGGTTCGAGACCACAGCGCCCAGCGTAGCCATCTGCATCAGTGAGGCCAGCCAACTGGGCCTGACCAACTTCAGCGTACTCGTCGCTCACCGGCTTATTCCTCCCGCCATGCAAGCCCTCATCGGCCAGCCCGACGTGCAGATTGACGGCTTCCTGTGCCCGGGCCACGTCAGCGCGATCATTGGCTCATATCCTTACCAGCCCCTGGCCGAGCAGGGTATCCCCTGCGTGGTGGCCGGCTTTGAGCCACTGGATGTGCTGCAGTCGGTCTATATGTTGGCGCGGATGCACCGCGAGAATAACCCGCAGGTGCTCATTCAATACGATCGTGTGGTAAAACCTGAGGGCAATCCCGTCGCGCTAACCAAGATGAATCAAGTTTTCGAGGTCACCAACACACGCTGGCGCGGACTGGGCGAGATTCCCGCCAGTGGCCTGCGCATCCGCGATGAATACAGCCAGCTTGACGCCCAGAAGCGCTTCGCCCTGGATCTGAAGCCGGTCCCGGAGCCGCCCGGCTGCGACTGTGGGGCGGTCCTGCGCGGTGCGGTTCAGCCGACCGACTGCGCTCTGTTTGGGACTGCCTGTCGGCCGGATCATCCGGTTGGCCCGTGCATGGTCTCCTCCGAGGGAGCCTGCGCCGCGGTTTACCAATACCAATCATACGGTTCGTAGGAGGGACATTCTTGTCCCGACGCTGTAGGAGCAAGAGTAGTCGCGGCAGGAATGCCGCTCCTACCGGCACTTCTGGTGCCGCCCAGCCATGACCGGTCCTGCTCAATATATCAGTGGAGACTCTCAGCAGCCTATGAAGAAGCCCGAACTTATTACCCTCAGCCACGGCGCCGGGGGGCTGCTTTCCCAGCAGCTTATCGCCCAGCAGTTCGCCCCCCTGCTCCAGCGCGCCGGCCAGGCCCTGAATGATGCTGCCGTTATAACCATCGGCGAGGCAAGGATAGCGTTCACTACCGATTCGTTTACTGTCTCGCCGCTGTTCTTCCCGGGCGGAGACATCGGCAGCCTGGCTGTCCACGGCACGGTCAACGATGTGGCAATGATGGGCGGGGTTCCCGAGTTCATCTCGCTGGCGTTTGTCATCGAGGAAGGCTTCCCGACACAGGATCTACACCGCATAACTAAATCGGTTGCGGAAGCCGCCGAGCGCTGCGACGTGGCTGTCGTCACCGGTGACACCAAAGTGGTTGAGCGCGGTGCCGCTGATGGGTTGTTCGTCAATACCTCCGGGCTGGGAGTGGTCCCAGCCCAGACAAACATTGACCCCAAGCGAGTGGCAGTCGGCGATGCGCTGCTCATTAACGGAACTATCGCTGACCACGGTGTGGCGGTGATGTGTGCGCGGGAGGAGCTTGACGTCAGTGGCGAGATACTGAGCGACTCAGCACCAGTGGCCGGGATCACCAGCAAACTCATTGACGAGCTGGGCGAGAAAGTCCACGCCCTACGCGACCCAACCCGAGGCGGGCTGGCCAGCACGCTGAACGAAATCGCCACTCAGGCCGGCGTAACCATGGAGACTGACCAGGCGGCACTGCCCATACTGCCGCAGGTGGCTGGCGTCTGTGAGATACTGGGGCTTGATCCGCTGCAGGTGGCCTGCGAGGGGAAGGTGCTGGCCTTCGTGGACGGATCGGTGGCCGACGAGGCCCTGACTATTATGAAATCGTGCGACGGCGGTCAGCAGGCAGCTATCATCGGCCAAGTAACCAGCGCCGACCGCTCCCAAGTGCATCTGCGCACGCCTCTGGGAACCATCCGCATCGTCGAGATGCCCCCCGGCGAGATACTGCCCCGCATCTGCTGATAGGGTATATCTGCAAAGGAATCTTCACAAAACTGTAAACTCCTTGACAATTTACTCTCTTTGTGCTATAAGAATAGCAATTGGGTGGCTCAGTAAGCCCGTATTGCGAAGGTGAATTCATGGTGCAAAAGCGCTTGCAGGAACTCTGGTATGACGAAAAAGGCATCGTTACCGTCGAGTATGCCCTGTTACTTAGCGTACTTGTCGTGAGTATGGCCAGTGTCTGGCAGATGCTCAGAGCCGCCATAGCGCATGCTGTTGCTGATGCTGCCAACGCTATATCTGGTGGGTAAGTTACACCCGCAGGCTAATAGGCTGCTATCCCTGCTAATCAGCTATCCCCCGGTTCATTGCGCAGTGCCTCACTGATAACTTCCGCCAGCGTGGCCAAACCCCGATCAATGTCACGGCCCAGCTCAATGCGTAGCACCCGCCTACCGCGCTGCTGCAACACCGCGAAATCTCCTAGCGCCTGCGCTTCTTTAAGGGTGGCGAAGTCATACTCCTTTCCAGGAATTGGCACAGCCGAGCCAGCCTCTGCCACGAGCTGTATGAGCAGTCCAGTGTTGGGGCCTCCCTTGTGAAGCTGACCGGTCGAATGTAGAAAACGCGGACCATAGCCGAGCGTCGCTGGTGCCTTCAACGCATCGCGGATCTCCCCCCGCATTGCCGCCAGCACCTGCTCGGTGTGGGCGGTGTGCGGCAGGTAGGCCATAATTGCCACGTAGTCGCCCGGCTGGGCCTGACCGAATAGTTGACGCAACGCTTCAGCAGCGCAGTCAGCGCCCGCCGCACCATAGAACCGCAGGGGCTCTTCTACGATATCGGGCGTAAACTGGGGCAGTTGGCCGGCCTGGGCACACTCAGCCAGCACCTGGCGGGTTTTGTCCTTGCTTTCCTGGACATTAGGCTCATCAAAGGGATTGATGCCCATAAGCGCAGCAACCACCGCATTGCCCAACTCCCACCGGTACATCTCCTGGCCGATCGAATTAGCCTCCGACAGTACGATATCAATCACTGGATGGCCAGCGGCCGCCAGCTCACTAATCAGGGCACCACACTGTTCATCGCCCGACAGATGTATATGTACAAATAACCGATCATCCCCGTACACCTCTGGTTCTCCCAGAGGCTCGCGGACGACCGGAACCAGGCCCTTGCCCTGCTTGCCGGTACTTTCGGCCAGCAACTGCTCGACCCAGTCCGCAAAGCTGTCCAACTCAGCAGAAGTCAGGAGTGTAATCTTGTCCCGTCCCAACCGGTAGGAAGCACCCAGCAGCGCGCCCAGGCGCAGGCCGGGGTTTTGCTCCGGAGGCACCGACGGGCCACAGGCTGCTGCCATCGCTTGCCCGCCCTCGAGGATCTGGCGGATGGGCAGACCAGCCAGCGCTGCCGGCAGCATACCGAAGTATGACAGCACCGAAAAACGCCCGCCCACATCAGGCCAGTTCTCGAAGGTGGCCCGCAGCCCGCGCCGGTCGGCAATTTCGGCCAGGGCACTACCCTGATCAGTTATGACCACAAAATTCTCGCCAGCCCGCTCTCCCTTGATCCGGCGGATCTGCCCATAGAAATACTCGAAGAATGACAGCACTTCTGTCGTCGCCCCCGACTTGCTGGCCACAACAAAAAGAGTCAGCTCCGGGTTGATGCTTTCGGTGATGCGAAGTACCTCAGCAGGCACGGTGCTATCCAGGACTTTCAGGCTGGGATAGCCAGCTCTGGCCTCGACGATGCGCTCAAGCGCCCAGGCGCCCAGGCAGCTTCCTCCCATCCCCAGCAAGACTATATGCTCAAAGCCCTCCTGGCGAATCCCATCAGCGAACTGAGCAAGCTCACCGACGCGTAGCAGGCAGCGCTCGGGCAGCCGCAGCCACCCTAAGCGGTTTTCGATCTTCTCCTGCTGACTGGGCTCGGAGGTCCACAGACTGGCATCTTTGTCCCAGATCCTCGCCACGTACCGCTCGGCACTCATCACCTCCAGCACTGCCTGAAGCTCTGCTCTCTGCTCATCAGTTCCCAGCCAAGTCTGCTCATTGATCACACCGGCATCACTCTCTCATCTCCTAATTGACACACAGACGCCCTGCGCAGACCTCTTACTCTTCATCATCCTGCTCACTGCTCTCCATCACTTCATCCATACTGCCGCAGCGGTATCCCGCCAGGTCAACCGTGATATAGGCAAAGCCCACTTCCTTCAACGCCGCCACTACCTGTTTGCGCACTGGCTGCTGCGCCAGGCGGGACAACTCGGCGGGCGAGACCTCTATACGTGCCAGCGGGCCGTGATGCCGCACCCTTAGTTGCCGGAAACCCATCTCGCGCAGGTCCTCCTCGGCCGCCGCTATTTGCCGCAGCTTTTCGCCCGTGATCGCTTCTCCGTAAGGAATCCGGGTAGCCAGGCAGGCATTGACGGGCAGATTCCAGGTTGGCAGTTCGAGCTTGCGCGACAGCTCCCGCACTTCCGCCTTGCTCAGGCTTGCCTCCACCAGCGGCGCCCGTACCCCCAGCTCCCGGCCGGCGCGCCGGCCGGGACGCCGCTGATCCAGGTCATCAATCTGCTCGGCATGAGCCACCCAGGCCAGCTCTTCACGCTGGGCAATCTGTTGCATCTGCACAAACAAGGCCCGCTTGCACAGATAGCAGCGATCAGGAGGATTGCCTGCAAATCCGGCCAGAGCAAGGTGGTCCATTTCGAAAGTAATATGCCGCACGCCTAGCCGCTCAGCTACCGCCGCTGCTTGCTCCAACTCCCAGCCGCTATACAGCACAGAGTGGGCAGTGGCAGCGACAGCCTGCTGATTGAGTACCTCCACGGCGACTGCAAGCAAGAAGCTACTATCCACGCCCCCCGAAAAGGCCACCAGCACGCTGCCTATATCCGCCAGGATTTCTCGTAGCTTGTTCAGCTTTTCCGCAGCCGTATCCACCATAGCTCATTCCTCTCTGCAACCTTGTAATACCATATTCGGCAGTGCAACCGGGTTCTCCTTGCCAGCATACACTTAACTGGAGTGCGTGCACTCTCCGGTCAGCCCGTGAACCTCAGTGAGGCAGGTGTTTACGGTATCTCAGCCAAACAGGGACCTTGTTGACAACACTGGGGAGATATGATATACTAGGTGTAGAGGTTAGTCTAGTGATAGACGCTTAAAGCTATCACAGATATAACAGCGAGTCGCTGCACCACTTCGCAACCTACAACCGCAGCAGAGCTGGTAACCGCGATGGAGGCACTGGGCGACCTACTTCGCTGGTGGCAGGCGCTTTCTCAACACTCGCGGATGGCTTATGCCATTGTGAGTGTCATCGTAGCTGTTGCCCTGGGAGTAGCACTATACCAGGGCTACCGTGGGCCGACTGCACTAACCTCGTCTGATGGCGCAGAGCATAAGCGTGGCTCGCGAGCGACGCTGCCAACAAATGTGCTATCCCTCCCTCTCCCCGGCACCACCCGGCGCAGGCAAGCCGAAACCACGCAACTGTTGGAAAGTGCCCTGGGCGGCTATGACTACATCACCGCCGCTCAGGCTACCTTCGCTGTAAGCCCTCCAGAGACGGAAACTGCCAGCTCCCCAGGCCTCTCACTGCAATTACGGTTCCAGCCTGCCTCTATACTGCCGGATAATTGGCTGGACAACCTGGTTACTTTCGTGTTGCATACCGTCCCTGGATTACAGCCGGCCGACCTACTAATCATCGACAGCCGCGGCGAGGTCCTCTACGCCAAAGGGCAACCGACCGCAGCAGTAGCTATGATGACCTCCAGCCTGCCAGCGCTCACCGATCCACTTGCTGAGCCAAAGACTCCCTTCAAAATGCCGTCAGTGGTCTGGGGGCTGGCAGCACTGCTATCTATCGCTCTGGCCGCCCTGTACCTGCGGCAGGCTCGGCGAGGCAGCCAGCAGGCCCAAACGAGCGGCGAGACTGCGGCCAGCCGACCACGCCAGCTCGAGCAGTTTCTCAGTGGGTTAACCGCCGGCCAGATCACTTCACTGGCCGACGGTGAACGTCCTGAGGTGGTAGCCGCCCTCCTGCAGCACGTGCCCAACCCGGAAACAGCGGCCGCTGTCCGGCAACAGATGAATGCTCTACCTGGGAGCTTATCTGAGCCAACGCGACCGACGCGGGAAGAAATCTTAGTCTCATTCATCGAGGCCCTGCGCACTAAATTGACGGCAAGCCAGAATACCCTCGGCAACGGTGGTGATCACAGTGAGTGAACGGCTGCTGAAAAAAGCGGACATAGACCAGAGGGGGCCGTGGGTAAGGCCGGTGCGATTCGAATCAGGCTTTGGTCACGAAACCACCCCCCCGAACAACCCGGCAGGCAGTGACGGAACCGCGGCTACCTCTGCTGACCTGCAGGATGGGTCAGCGCAGAGGGCGCGCATCAGAAACCTGCTTCATGACCTGACCACCCAACTGGCCCACGACAAGGAGCGCCTGCTGGAGGAGCTCCAGCCCCATCTTGTCCGTCTGGCTATCGCCATCGCCCGGCGCATCGTCGCCGCCGAGATTCGCCAGGACCGCCGGGTTATCGAACGCACCGTCAAAGCCGCTCTGGAGGACCTGGCCTGCCACGGAGAACTGCACGTGCGCGTCCATCCCGACGATCGGCCGGTCGTGCAAGACATCCTCCAAACCGACGAAACGCTGCTGGGACGGCTCTCCAACCTGCGCGTAATCGGTGACTCCAGCATTGAACGCGGAGGCTGTATTGTGGAAAGCGACTATGAAATCATTGATGCCGACATCCCCACCCAACTGGCCCAGATTCACCGAAGCCTACCAGCATACATAGAGCAATAATCGCACCAGCAACAGATTTTATGTCTATACAACCGATCATCGACAAGCAAGTCCAGCAATTTGAGCACCTGGTTGAGCAAGCCCGGACAGCCAGCCGGTTCCGGCGAGCCGGAACGGTAGTGGAGATTTCCGGGTTGACAATCGTGGCCCGAGGCCCGGCTGCGCAGATCGGTGAACTGTGTACGCTGCAGCCGGACGGCGGCGATGATCCAATCTACGCCCAGGTGGTGGCCTTCCGCGAGAATCATACCATTCTGCTGACGCTCGGCTCGCTGCGAGGCGTCGAGCCGGGCTGCCGCGTGGTGGCTATCGGACAGCAACTGCAGATCGGCACGGGGCCACAGATGCTGGGGAGGGTAGTAGACTGTTTTGGCCGGCCACTGGATGACAAAGGTCCCATCCCAGTCCAGAGCCATCAGGCTCTGGAAAACGCTCCGCCACCGCCACTGAAGCGTCGCCGGATAACTGAGCCACTGTGGGTGGGAGTACGGGCCATTGACGGCCTGCTCACCTGCTGCCAGGGACAGCGGCTGGGCATCTTCTCCGGAGCTGGCGTCGGCAAGAGCGTGCTGCTGGGGATGATTGCCCGTCACAGTAGTGCCGATGTCAACGTAATTGCACTTGTCGGCGAGCGCGGGCGCGAAGTTCTCGATTTCCTGGAGCGCGATCTGGGCGAGGGACTGGCCAAATCCGTCGTCGTGGTGACTACCTCCGACCAGTCCCCGCTGCTGCGGGTGCATACCGGGCTGGCCGCTACCGCCATTGCCGAGTATTTCCGCCAGCGCGGTGCCAATGTTCTGCTACTGATGGACTCGCTGACCCGCCTGGCTCGCGCCCAGCGTGAAGTCGGCCTGGCAGCCGGAGAGATGCCCACCACCGGCGGCTATCCGCCGTCACTGTACACTATGCTCCCCAAGCTTCTGGAACGGGCCGGGGCTACTCAGCAAGGCACAATAACAGGCCTTTACACTGTGCTGGTCGAACAGGACGACATTTATGACCCGGTCGGCGATGCCGCCACTGCTATTCTCGATGGGCGCATCGTGCTCTCCCGACAACTGGCCGAAGCTGACCACTACCCGGCTATTGACATCACCCGCTCGGTCTCGCGGCTGATGGCCGATGTCGTTGAGCCAGACCACCGCCAGGCCGCGGCTCAGTTCCGCTCGTTGGTGGCAGCCCGCAATCAGGCCCGGGACCTGATAGATGTAGGGGCGTACACCCGAGGCAGCGACCCCCGCGTAGACCGGGCCCTGGCGCTGCGCGCCGAGATGAACCAGTTCCTGCAGCAGCGTCCTGACGAGTATTCGCCCTCCGACCGCACCCGCCAATGGTTGACAGACCTAATGAATGCCTGAGAAAGGCCCGATGAACAAACGTATCGCCCGGATGGACAAAATCCTGAATCACCGTGCAGAGCGAGAACAGCTATGCCAGCGACGAGCGGCGATATGTCGCAGGCTGCAGCACGCAGCCGAGGCCAGACTGGCCAAGTTGCACCGGGAACAGACCACTTTGCGTAACGACGCAGGTAGACAGGTCCCAGATACCGTTGACTGGCACCAGCGATGCCAGCGCGCACTGGCCGACCTGGACCGGCGCATAACCCGAATCCAGCGCACACATCAGCGGCTCAAGCAGAGGGCCTCCCGCAGACAGGCCGAGCTGGTCAATGCCGCCCAACTGCGGCGGGCGGCCCAAAAGGCTATCACCCGGCTCCAGCAGCAAGCCACCCAAGCAGCCCGGCGCAGCCGCCAGAGGCGATTCGATGACCTGGTGCGCACCGTGCAAGTCACCAACAATCCTCACTTCAATGCTACTGCCACCTGATACCACATATCAGCGGGCCCGCTTCCCTGCCGCCTGGCAGCTAGATAGCCGGGAGCGACAGGTGCTGCAGGCCCAATTGCTGGCGCTTACCGAGGCGCTGCGCCGCGTCAGCCGCAGCTACCTGGGCACGGCTGCCACCACCGACACCCCTCAGTTGCTTTGGCAGCAGTCTGAATTACAGGAGATACAACAAGCCACCGGGCCTACGCTGGTCTCGCGCTTCGGCGGTTCCAGCCAGATGGTAACAAAGATGCCCCGAGCACTGGCAGTACGCTGCGTCGGCCCATTGCTGGGATACTCGACGAAGCTGGAGCTATCCTCCGAAGAATTGACCCGGACGGACCTGGCCATCTTGCAGCCATATCTGGAAGCACTGGCCGGCAGCGTCCTGGGTACGCTTTTTGGCAGCCGTGGCCGACACCAGATGCTATCTGCCGATGCCCCGCAGTCCCCGCTTGCCTCGGAAAGCTTTGCCGTGGCAGTCCCCCTGGGAGCAAGCGGCGGCCGGCACGACATAGTGATGGCAGCGCCGACCGCAGCCTGGCGCAACAACCTCGCAGCGAATGCCGAGACCGACCCGGCCAGGCTCAAGCGCAGCCAACTGCATGCCCTTCCGGTGTGCCTGGAGGCTGTCCTGCCTGCTCCATCTCTGGAGCTGACCGAACTGCAGGCGCTGGATCGTGGGGACGTCCTGCTGCTACCCAACAGCCAAAAAATGATTGTGCAACTGCAAGCCGCCGGCCGGCCGGTCGCCGCCGGCCAGGCCGGTGCCCAAGGCGGTCAGCTTAGTGTACGCTTACTGGCGGCAAATACTCACAGCGGGAGCCACACAGCTATGAGCGAGCAGCCCAACAGTGTCCCCGAATCTGAGCAGCAACTATCCTCAGCCCAAACGCCCGAGGCCACAGGCACAGGTGAGACGAACCTGGAGTCGCCGGACGGGATTCCGGTCGAGATTCAAATCCGGCTGGGACGAGTTGTTATGCCGCTGGGTGAACTGCAGGAGCTTCGCGCCGGCGCAGTGGTGACCCTGGATCACAGCCTAGATGATCCGGTAGAGATTCTGGCTGGCAATAAGCTGGTTGCTCGTGGCGAGATCGTGGTCGTCGAAGACCAACTGGGAGTTCGTATATTGCAGGTAGCTGAGCCACACCAGGCCCAGACCGAAGTTTCCCACTAGTTGCCAGCCTCTGCTGAAGCTACCTCTACCCGCGGTCTGTCTATCCTTATCCACTTATTTGCTACTGGCCGGACTTGTCGTCTGCCTGATAATCCAGAGCGGCTGCAATCAGCCCGCGGAACAGCGGGTGCGCGCGGTTGGGCCGCGACTTGAATTCGGGGTGGGCCTGGGTAGCGATAAAGAAGGGATGATCGGGCAGCTCGATAAGCTCTACTAAATCACCCTCCGGCGAGGTGCCGGAGAAGACCATCCCGGCCGCCTCCAGCTCGTCACGACAAGCGTTGTTTACTTCGTAGCGATGGCGGTGGCGCTCGGAAATCTCGCCGGATTCATACAACCGGGCGGCCAGCGATCCCGCAGTGAGCACGCACGGATAGGCGCCCAGCCGCATGGTCCCCCCCATCTCAGTAACATATTCCTGCTCTTTCAGATAGATTACTACCGGATGGGGGGTTTCTGGATCAAACTCCCGCGAGTTAGCGCCGGCCAGGCCACAGACGTTGCGGGCAAACTCCATCACTGCGCATTGCAAGCCCAAGCACAACCCCAGGAAGGGAAGGTTGTTCTCACGAGCATACTGAATGGCGGCAACCTTGCCCTCTATACCGCGATCTCCAAAGCCGCCTGGCACCAGAATTCCCGCTACCTCGCTAAGAAATTCCTCCGGCCCCTCTTCTTCAATCTCTTCGGAATCAACGTACTCAATACACACGCGGGCATCATTAGCCGCCCCTGCATGAGTCAGCGCTTCAGTCACCGACAGATAGGAGTCGTGCAAGTTCATATACTTGCCGACCATAGCAATCTTGACCTGGTGCGTCGGCGATTTTATCCGCTTGACCAGATCCCGCCAGTCGTCCAGGTCAGGCTCGCCAGAGGGCAGGCCAAGCTGCTCAGTGACCAATTCAGCTATGCCCTGGTGCTCCATTGCTAGCGGTATCTCGTAGAGATTGTCAGCGTCGCGGCCCTCGATGACGTTGGCGACCGGCACATCACAGAACAGAGAGATCTTATTGTAGATGTCCTCGGTGAGGGGCAGCTTGCTGCGGCAGACGATCAGAGTCGGCTGGATACCAGCCCGCCGCAGCGCCTGGACGCTGTGTTGACTGGGCTTGGTTTTCAGCTCCTCAACTGTTTCCAGGTACGGAATTAGGGTGACGTGAACATAGCAGACATGCTCGGGACCCTCGTCAATCCGCATCTGCCGAATGGCCTCCAGGAACGGCTCACCTTCGATGTCGCCGACCGTCCCACCAATCTCCACAATGCAGATATCCGCGTCATTGTGGCGAGCGGCTGCTCTGATGCACTCCTTAATCTCATCAGTGATGTGGGGAATAACCTGCACCGTCTGGCCCAGATAGTAGTCCCCATCACGCTCCTTGGCGATGACATCACCATACACTTGCCCGGTAGTAATATTGGCGAGCTTGCTAAGTGGCTCATCAATGAACCGTTCATAGTGGCCCAGGTCCAGGTCAGTCTCGGCCCCGTCGTCGGTCACGTAGACCTCGCCGTGCTGGAAGGGAGCTATCAGCCCGGCGTCAACATTGATGTAGGGGTCAATCTTGACCAATGCCACCCGGTAGCCGCGCCGCTTGAGCAGCAAGCCCAACGAAGCGGTGGTGATGCCCTTGCCGATGCCGGAAACTACCCCGCCGGTTACAAGAACGTACTTCGTAGTCATCAGTGTCTCCTGGTTCGAATGGTGTGTAGTGGTGAATTCCATTCATACCATTCGCCGTTCCCCCAGCTAATCCTCCCTGCCCAGTTCTGCGTTGCTGCCGGAGCATCACTTTTCTGACGCACAGCCTCGGTCAAACAGACCTGAGGAAGGTCAATTCATTCCCTGAGGGAAATGAAGATGCACATATCACCGTTACCAAGCGTAGAGCTGAGGCGCGATGAGCAGATACCTGGGAATAGACCTGGGCACCACCACCATCGCGGGAGTGGTGCTGGATACTGATTCGGCGCAGGTGATCGCCCGCCACAGCATTCCCAACGACAGCAGACTATCCGGTGACGAGAAGTCCCCCGGCCGCAGTGAATGGGATATTGACCGGATGGTTGAGCTTTCATTGCAGGTCATCAGCACTGTCACCGAACACATTGAGGTTAATGCGCTCGCTGGCTTAGGCGTCACCGGGCAGATGCACGGAATGGTGCTGCTGGATGCGGCCAGCGAGCCGGTAAGCCCCTTCATCGGCTGGCAGGACCAACGCTGCGAGGAACAGGTATCCGGAGACAGGACCTACCTGCAGCAGATGCTGGAATTGGGCGGCGATGGCTTTGAGCAGAGCGGCTGCACTCCCGCCACCGGCTATATGGGCTCAACTCTGTTCTGGCTGAAGCACAATGACCTGTTGCCAGCGGACACCACAGCCTGCTTCGCTCCCGACTACCTGGTCAGTCGCTTGTGTGACAGCCAGCCAGTGACGGACTCAACCAATGCGGCCAGCGCCGGCCTCTTTGACGTGATGGCAGACGCGTGGAACGACGAGCTTATCGCCGCCCTAGGGCTATGTGCAAGACATCTGCCGCCGGTGCAGCCCGGTTGCCAGGCCGTCGGCAATCTCACCGAACCCAGCGCTACTCGCACTGGCCTGCCAGCAGGCCTGCCCGTGGCCAACGGCTGCGGCGACAATCAGGCCAGCTTCGCCGGCAGTGTGGCTGACTACGACCGCAGCGTGCTGGTCAACATCGGCACCGGCGCCCAGATCTCCGCGTTCACTGAACAACTGCTATTGGCCGAGGGATTAGATCTGCGCCCCGCTTTGGGAAGCGGCTTCCTCCTGGTAGGCGCCGGGCTTTGTGGCGGGCGCTCCTACCAGCTACTGCGCGATTTTTTCTATCAAGTTGGCCGAGATATCTTCGGCCTCGCCGATATGCCAGACATATATGATGTACTTAACCAAGTGGCCAGTGAGGTTCCCCCCGGCGCCGACGGACTCCACTGTGAGCCGCTCTTTACCGGTTCGCGCCAGCAGCCCGAACGGCGGGCCATCTGGCGGGGGATGAGCCCGGCCAACTTCACCCCCGGTCATATGGCCCGTGCCCTGCTGGAAGGACTGGCCGAGCAGATCAAAATATTGTATAAGCGCATGCAGCAAGCCGGCCTCGGTGACCACGATCTACTGGTCGGTTCCGGCAACGCCATCCGCAAGAACCAACTGCTTGCTGATATTCTGTCGGCTTCGTTTGACCTGCCTCTGCAGATGACCATCTATACGGAGGAAGCAGCGGTAGGCGCGGCGCTGTGTGCGGCAGTTGCCACCGGCCAATTTTCGGATATTCAGCAGGCCAGCCGTGAGGTAGTCGGCACCAGCAGACCGAACTGAGAAGCTCGCGGTTGCAATGGGGAAGGTCACACGGCGACAGAATAGGCCTCCCGTACTCATATCACGGTTGCCGCCGCTGTGCCGGACGCCTGTTGTTTGTGCTTCGGCAGATACGGACCTATCAGCTCTATCCGCTGGTAGGCGCCGGCTCGACCAAGCGCACGAAGTCGAGCACCGCGACTTCTTCCAGCTTGTCCACCGCCAGCTTGCCGATTAGCATCTTTACGCTCTTCGCCTGGCCCAGCACCTGGAAGCCGAGCTCCTTGAGCTTGGCCAGGTTCTCCTCAGAATCATCGGTCAGCCAGATGGCGACCTCGACCAGTCCGCCTTTGACCTCAATGTCGCCGATCGTGAGATTACCGTCCTGCCCTTCGCTGGCGACCTTCTCAGCCAGGCCGTGTAGTTCTCCGGCCAGGCAATACTCCAGAATGACTTTGCGCTTCTCCTCTGGTGTCAGTTCCCGTCCCTCAGCCGCTTCGAGCGCTGTGACCCGGTCGGCCAGGTCCCAGACATCGTCCTGCAGGTAATCAAGTTCATCGGACGCCACTGGGCCGGCCGGGCCTGGCAGACCCGCTGTCACTGAAGCTGCTGGCGGGCCGGCCGGTCCTGCCATCCCCCCTGCACCATGCCCATACCAGCCATACCCGCCTCCTACATTCCACGGTATACCGAAAGAAGTCTGAGCGGTAACAGCCTTGTGCTCACCAAACACGCCCTCGTAGGTGACGCCCTGGGGCATCGCCACGGGCACCGGGACCGTGCGCGCCTCGCCGCCCTCGGTGATGACCATCCACTCAACGGCTACGAATGAGGTGAACTGGGTGACCAGCCGGAACTTCAGGCCCAGGTCAATGATCTCTTCCTTGATTTCAGTGCGGGGGCTGCCGCGCTGGATACCGGCCCAGTCCTGGTTCATCAGGTGCTCGATCTTCTGCCGCGCCCACAGCGCACCGAGCACCTCGTGGCCCGGCTCCCGGCCGGGCAAGGCGACGAAGATCTCCCGCTCGAAGGGCCTGCCGGCGACCTTGCCTCGCAGTACAATCTCGCCGCGCGCCGCCTTTCGGGCCTGACCGTATATCACTACCGGCTTGCTGCTGAACAGGTCTAAGATGCTCTGGGGATAAATCTCGGTGACGGGCAACTCCCCCCAGTCAATCTCAATGTCGGTCAGCACCGGGTTGCGCAGCCGCTCGTAGAAGCGCTCGGCTACTTCTTCCCCAGGCGTGCCCAGCGTCACGTAATCCACTTCCCCGCGTCCGGCTTTGGCCATGTTCTCCAGCAGGAAGCGGTTCACCGACTGGCCGATGCCGAACGAGAAGATTCGGGCATTGGGATGGCGCTGGATCTCGTCAATGATCGCCATGTCGTTGCCAACGTAGCCGTCTGTCATGAAGCAGACGATGCGCAGATGTTCCTGCGAGTCTGAAGGCGCCAGCGCCACGCGAATCGCTGTCATCATTTCCGTGCCGCCGCTACCCTCGAGACCCTCGAGGAACTCCTGGGCCTTCTCAGTATTCTTTTCGCTCGCTGGCACTGGCTTGTCGAACATGACCTGCGTTGCGCCCGCAAAGGTGATGAAGTTGAAAGTATCCCTGGGGTCGAGGCTATCCAGGCAGTGGAACATCGTCTGTTTGGCCTTGTCGATTGGCTCGCCGCGCATCGACCCGGAGGTGTCCAGGACGAAGACCATCTCCTTGGGGGTAACTTGCTCGGGCCGGACGCGCTCGGGCGGCTGCAGAATCAGCGTGAAGAAGCGCCCCAGGTCCGAGGCGTGCACCAGCACCGCGTCTTCGATCTCCTCCGAGGCGGTCGTGTAGCGCAGGATGAAGTCCTTGTTGGGGATCGTGGCCTTCTCCTTGAGCCGCACGTGCGCGACCTCGCCGTCATGCTCGGCGCTGATGTCGTGCAGCTTCGACTCCAGCTCCCTGATCGGCGCACCGGCATGAATCTCTACGCTGATCGAAATATCGTGGCCGACGCGGGTATCCGGCGCGGTGACCAGCGGCGTGATGCGCGAGGCGTCGGGTACCTGATCAGTGTCCGGCGACCAGCCCGTACCCTGTGGCTCCCCGGTGCCTTCGGGGACGTCTGGTTGCACTACCTGGCCTTCAAGCTCCGGCGGGACCTCGGGCTGCCTCGACGTCGGTGCCCCGGGGATATAGCGCGGCCCGACCACCGTCGGGAAGGAAAACTCGAACCAGCCATCCTCGAACTTGAGCACCTCCACGTAGCGGATCGTAATGTCCACGTTTTCCCCCGGCATAATGTTCGCGACCGACTGGGTGAAGATGTTGGGCCGCTCCTGGTCGAGCAGGCTGGCGACGTGACCGGCTCGCTTGGCCGCCTCGTAGATGCGGCGGGCCTCCTCGCGCCGCTTGATCTCCCCACGAATCTCGCGGTCGCCGACCTTCATCAGCATGTCGTCTACCGCCGCCTTCTGCGACAGCGGGAAGGTGTAGACTGCCTCAATCTTCTCGTCGTAGGGATTGTGGAACTGCTGGGTGACTTCCACACGGGCGACGAAGCCGGAAATCTCGGTGCGCACATCGGTGTGCTTCAGCGGGCACATACCGACCACCTCGCCCTCTTCGTTAACCACTGCCAGCGAGCCGGGTGTAGGCCGCGCCTCCATCGCCTCCGCTGGCGCAGTTGCTCCCTGTTGCAGCCACACCAACCCCCCGCCCATACACACCAGCGCCAGAATCGTTGCCACCGTAGCACTCTCTTTCGCTGTCCTGATCACTGAAATCGTCTCCCTTCCCACAATCATCGTAGCCTTTGTCAGCGAGGGTCGCCACCCTCTATATCGTTTGACAAAAACGAGGCCAGATTTGTTCCATTCGACGAGGTAAGCCGGAGGCAGAGGCAGGCCAGCCATAGGGTAGTCGGCACCAGCAGGCCGAACTGAGAAGCTCGCGGCTGCGAGGGGGAAGGTCACCCAACGCCTGGCGCAGAAACTGGCGTCATAGCAAATCCACAGGGAGGTAGTAACGTGATAAAGCTCTCCGCTTGCATTGAGATGCTGTTCCCGGAGATTGACGAGTTCAGCCAGCGCATCCCAGCGGCAGCCGAGGCTGGCCTGGACGGTGTCGAGTTCTGGAGTTACTCCAACAAGGACCTGGACGCGGTAGCCAGCGCCTGCCAGAATACTGATCTACCAGTGGCAGCAATGATCGTAGATGCGCCCGAGGGGATGCTCGATTACAGCCTGGCTGACAGATTTGCTGACGCTACCCAGCAGGCGATCGCCGCCGCGCAGACCGTGGGCTGTAAGACCCTGATCTGCACTACAAACATTGCTACACCTATACCAATCAACATCAACCGCAACCGCGCCCACGCCGGTGTGGTCGCCTGCCTGAAGACGGCAGCACCTCTGGCCGAAGAAGCCGACGTCACGCTCGTCCTCGAGCCGCTCAATATCCTGGTTGACCATCCCGGGTATTTCCTGACATCCAGCCTGGAGGGCTTCGAGATCGTCGAGCAGGTACAAAGCCCCGCGGTGAAGCTGCTCTATGACATCTATCACCAGCAGATCACCGAGGGCAACCTCATCGCCACCATTACCTCTCACATCGGACTGATCGGCCATTTCCACACTGCTGACGTCCCGGGCCGTCACGAACCGGGCACCGGGGAGATCAACTACGCCAACGTGCTGGCTGCGATTGACGAGGCCGGCTACACCGGCTTCATCGGCCTGGAGTACGCTCCAACGGGGCCGACGCCAGATACCCTGGACCATATCCTGGCGGTGCGGGAAGAAATCAACGCCTAAGCCAGCGGCCAAGCTGGGCACACAGGCTCAAGTGAGCGCGGCAATGGGAGACAGAGTGATCACGTACGGGCTACCCAGATAGAATCCGTACAGCGTTACGATCCCGGGCCCCACCTCATAACCCCAGTACAGGACCGGTGCCCCGACTTGCCCCGGTATGTAACCACCGGTAGAATGGAAGACTGCCCAACCGTCAAAGTCATCGGCGGGAGGCCCGCAGGCGTAGTAAGAGGCAATAGTGCCGCTCTCGATTACTTCCCCGTAGTACTCGATAGAGTAGGTTCCGTCAGGATTTATGTACATCTCCGTACCCTCCTCCAACACGAACCAACCGCCTACGAGGTCCGGATCCAGCCCCGGGTGGCGCTGGGCAAAAACCGAGCTTTCCCCTGCGTATGGGTCCTCCAAAGTCAGCAGTTTGGGCCACGGCGAATCGCTGACATAGTGCATGTGCTTGAGCTCCACGGGGCTCATCTCCAGTTCCAGCAGTAGATGATCCCCGGCCTCAGCACCAAAGCACGACCCCGACTGGGGCTCGGCAACTTGCTGGTCCAAGCCATCCACGTAGTAATCAGTCGACTCCAGCAGCCCGCTACTGTCCACCTCCATCAGCATGAATACACGGCTGTCCCACTCACCAGGAGGTTGGTCATAGGGAGCCCCGAACCACGCACCGACAACGGCACTCGGCGGGCCGGCGGTCAACTTCACGAACATCCGGGTTATCTGGACCGTGCCCTGCGCAGTTCTCACCGGCTCCTGGCTCACCATAGTAAGCTGCCCGCCCGCCACAATGTAGGTGAAGGAAATCTCCACATCGAGTGGCGGCAGCTCCGGCGGAGGTGGCACCTGGCACGCCTCCGTCCAGATCATACTGCCCGACCCACTGGCGGCTTGAATCTGCCCTGTGGCCCATATCTCCTCCGAGCCTACCCATAGCTCGCTCTGCCCGTCGCTCTCGATTGACAGCTTGGTCACCTGCCCGGGCACTGCCGCGGGCAAGGCCCCTTCTTCTTCGTCAATGAGCAGCCACTCTCCGACCAGAGCCGAAGCAACATCGCCGTAGACTGTCACCTCGCAACTGCCTTCAACACCACTGCCCAACTCCTCGGCAGTGACGGTGCAAGTGCCGATGTTCTGGCCGGCAACCCAGCCGGTACTGGGATTCACTGAGGCCACGCTCGGATCGTCGCTGCTCCATTGCAGATTGCCTATCACTATATTGTGATCGGCGTCGTAGCAGGTCGCGACAAGCTGGGTTTGGGCATAGCGCATCAGCATCAATTCACTGGGCATAACCTCAACCAATACAACCAGTGCCTCCGTCACCAGGTGGACCAGGGAGGTCTGCTCGGCTGCTACCGTCACCGGCGCCATGGCCTCAGCAATCACCTGCCCAGTACCGTCATCCGATTCATAAGCCAAAGCCCGCACCAGATAGTCGCCGGGGGGTACACCCCTGACGGTGCCCCCCACCTGGGTGCTATCCGGATCCCGTGTTATGACCAGATCCGGCACAATCGGTTGGGCAGGGGCCGGCGGCACGACTCCGCCCCGGCTGGCTCCTGGCTCGCCGCCTACTATGATGCCGTTGCCGTCGCCGGGCTTGAACGGAATCACCTGGATGCGCACACTGTTAGTCGCCTCAGGCATCTCCTGAGGAGCCGGGCCGGCTGGCTGCGACTGCTCGGGAAACACCACAGTAACTGAGATCTCTCCGGTCGCGCTGGAGCCTGAGCCTCCGCCACAGCCAGCTATCACCACAGCAATGACTGCAGCCACAACTATTAACGTAAGCTCTGCACGCTGCATCTTTCCTCTAACCCTCCTTAGCACCGATCCAATGCCGATATTAATCCAAGTTGCCGAAGCGCTTGAAGGCGCCGACCGCGCCATCCCAATCGCCGCCCTGTATTCGCCGCACCGCAAAGACGCCGGTCCAGCCCTTGTCCATCTCCTGGTAGCCGACCGCCGACCACATCGGATCGTAGCCGTCGCGCTCGGCATACTCAACAAACAGATCCAGCCCCAGCGTCTGATACGTATTGGGGAAGTAGAAGCCGCAGGTCGTCAGCCTGTTATCCGCCGCATCTTCGCCGACCTCGGCATAGAAGTCCAGGTAGCCGGGCCGGACCGGATACGATACATCCACACTCTCGCCGTCACCCACGCCCCGTTCGTGGAAGTAGTTGAACCCTATCTGCCCGCCATACAGGGGCAGGCTGAGCCTACCCAGAGCTCCTCCACCCTCGCCACCTGCGACGATCACCCGATCATAGCTGTCTATCCAGGCCAAATCCACGGTAGCATTGCGCCCCTTGTAGCGCAGGCGCGCACCATCGAAAGTTGTGTAGCTGAACAGCGAGCCGAGGCTACAGTTGTTCACCGGCCCCTGCAGATAGTGCTGCCGTCCGGCAATGATATCAAATTCACCCGCCCGCCACAGACCAAAGCCTTCGCTCAGGGTCGTATGCCACTCTTCGCTCAGGTCACTGTTGATCTGTCCGCCCACCTCCAGGTACAGATCATTGCCCCAGATGCCACTGGCTCGCGCCCGCATTCCACCAAACGAGCCGCCGTTGCACAGCAGCCCATAGACATCAAGTCGGCTGCGCGGGCCATAGAAGTTGCGTCCGAACGCTGAAGCCGGCTGCGACTGCAAAGAGCCGAAGGCCTGCGGGGCAGCCGCCAGCAGCAAGCCAGCAGCTCCGCCAGAGCCAGAGGCAGCGGCCGAGCCCGCGCCCTCGACAATTACCTCGATGGCACCGGTTGGCGGGGTAATCGCCCCTGCCGTCAGGTCGGCCTGCCCGGAGCCAATTACCTGCTGCTTGAAGTCAGTGCCCGCCGTGGTACCGGGAGTTGACTGAACAGCGGTACCACCCTTTATGCCCTCCCACCACGGCGTCAGCGCGCCAGTAGGAAAACTAGATGGCCATGACGGAGAGGCCGGGCCGGGCGCTCCGCTGGTGCCAACCCCGGACTGCTGCTGGTGGCCGACCGTGGTACTACCGACGTCAGTGCTGAATACCGCCTCGCCGTCCCAGACGGATACCTGCTCCCGCTCGCGGGGCGGATAGACCTCGGGCGCGGTCGGGCCCTGGAACAGCATCTGCGTGCCGCGGACCGCGGCGGTCGCCACTGCGCCCTCAACCTGGGCACCGCTGCCCTTCACCACGTTAGCCAGAACCTGCCCGCTGAGCAGCTTCACCTGCCGGCCGGTCACCGACTTGATAACCAGCTCGCTGCGCGGCGCCATGCGCACCACCGTGCCGTTGGGGAACTTTATCTCGCACTTCGAGCGCCGACCGGTACGCACACGGCTATCCACGGCAAGCTGCGTGCCCACCTGGCTCGTCACAAAACTGTCCTGCCCCGCCGGGCGATGGGTCACATTGAGCACGATCGCTGTAATCTTGGCAGTCGGGGCCGCCACCGCCGGCCAAGCCAACGCTACTAGCAGGGCTGCCGCTGTCAGCACAATAATCTGCCGAAAAGCTGTTGTTGTATGACTATTCATCTTCTGTCAGCCTCCTCACGGCAAAGACTTCTAATGGCTCACCGCGACCGCGGATCTGCGCCTCGCCCAGGGCCTCCAGCTCAAAGCCAGCCCCCGCCTGCTGCTGGGTCGTCTTACTGATCATTATCTGCGTGCCAAACTCTTTGTTGAGCCCCTCCAGGCGCGAGGCAGTGCTCACTGTGTCCCCAATCACTGTGTACTCCAAGAGCTGCTGCGAACCGATATCACCGGCCACCAAATCGCCGGTGTGTATTCCCACGCGTACCAGCGTCTCCCAACCCTCTCGCTTTGACTTCTCCAATAGGCCCTCTATTTCCTCCTGAATCTCACAGGCCGCCAGCACCGCGCGTCGGGCGTGGTCGGGGTGGGGCACCGGCGCTCCAAAGGTAGCCATCACCCCGTCACCAATGAATTTGTGGACTGTGCCGCCGTGGTGGCGGATGGCCCCGGTAATCCGGGTCAGATACTCGTTCAGTGTCTCCACTACCTGCTCGGGCGGAAAACTATGGCAAAAGCTGGTAAAACCCTGCAGGTCAGTGAACATAACCGTCGCCTCCACCCGCTTGCCTTGCACCCCCGCAATGGCCGGGTTATCCAGTATTACGCTGAGCACATCGGGAGAAACCCGTTGCGACCAGGACCGATGCAGGTGTCGCCGCTGTCGCTCGGTGGTCAGCTCCAGGTAGACGGTGCTCCCTGCATAGCTAAGCGTCACACCCAGCAATACCGCTATCGACAACAGCCACAGGTTGTAAGCTTCAAACAAAACAAGAGCAAGCAAAGCCGGAGCAGCTATGGCCGGCAGCCACAACAGGCCCAGCGACCACAGGGGCCGCAGCCGCACCTCAAAGACGGCTACAATGATTGCCAGCAAACCGGTAAGCAAAGCCGGAAGCACGGGACTGGCCGGCTTGATATAGCGCTCCCCCACAATGGTATCAATGGCATTGGCCATAACTTCCACTCCGGGCATCTGCTCGCCAGCCGCACTGTCGGCGGAGGTTTGCCCCCCCAGGGTGACAGGAGTGTCATACATATCCTGCAAGGCCGGGTCAGTAGCACCAACCAACACTATCTTACCCACAATTTCCGCTGAATCAAACTGACCCTCCAGCACCTGCCAGTACGGAATGCGCTTGATGCCGACCCCCGGACGCCCCCGATAAGCAATGGCAAAGCTGTCTCCGCGCAGGGAGACACTGTCCACTCCCGCCGCCTTTTCCACCTTCTGCATCTGCGCAGACGCTTCGGTGCCGAGGAACTCAGCCGCCAGCAGCAGCGGCATGGTCGGCCACGATTCATCCTGGTAGGTACGTTGCATCCAACAGCGCCGCACCGTCCCGTCGAGGTCCTTGGGCATATTCACCACGGCCATCCCGTAGGCGGCCTCCTCAAAGCGCCAGTAGGGGAAATCGGCCTGGATGACGTCTGCTGCCATCTCGCCGTGGTGAGCGCGGCTTTTGGCCATAGATATGGCCAGCACTACGTTACCCGCCTCGGCCACTGCCTCAGCCAGGGCCAGATCGTCGGCGCTGGGCTCCGGCTCCCAGGCCAGGGGTTTAGCTATGCCACTCTCCCCGCCGCTGACCGTGCTGAGGATGAGGTCCACGCCGATCAGTTTCGCGCCGGCCTCCGCTAGATTGCTGATAACCCGGGCATGGTAGCGCCGCGGCCACGGCCAGGTACCTACCGAAGCAATAGATCTCTCATCAATGGTGACAACAACGAGGTGGTCGCTGGCAGTTTGGGGTACGGAATTGGCCAGGCGGAAATCATAGGTGAGCAGCTCCGCCCGCCAGAGGGCCTGGCCGACCAATCCTAACCCCGCCCTCGGCCAGCACAGCAGCAGGGCCAGTACTGCCGCAACCAGCCCAATTACCCCTGCCACAATGTAGCTGGAGCGACGCCTCTGCACGTGGGGTTTCCTCCCAAGCTGGCCCCACAAGACTGCGTTGTGAAGCCGCTCTTAGCTCCTCTGCCCCTATCGTATGCCGCTTGGCGAGCTTTGTCAATACAATTAGAAGGGATCAAGACTCACGGCGCGAAGCTATCAGGCACTAGCCTATCATTGCGGCAATATCGCCCTCGGGATCACCGGTTAGTCGCAGAGCGAACTTCTCCTGAAGAATCTCCAAAATACGGGGAGTCACCCAGGCAGGCGGCTTCGGCCCCAGATAAATGCCCTTGATGCCCAGATGAAACAGCGACCACAGTATAGCCACGGCCTTCTGCTCCATCCACGAGAGTACCAGCGTCAGCGGCAGGTCGTTAACACCGCAGTCGAAGACCTCAGCCAGTGCCGTAGCAATACGCACCGCCTCGATGGCATCGTTGCACTGCCCCAGATCAATCAGGCGAGGAATCCCGCCAATGTCGCCCAGATCGAGATCATTGAAGCGAAACTTGCCACAAGCTAATGTGAGCACGACCGTATCGTCGGGAGTAAGTTCGACGAACTTGCGGTAGTATTCACCGCCTTTGCCGGGTGCATCACACCCGCCTACCAGGAAAAAGTGGCGGAGCTGTCCAGCCTCTACTGCGGCTACGATCTTGTCGGCCAGCGGCAGAACATTGGACGCGGCGAAGCCCGTGGTCAGAGTAGTCTCTGCGGCCTCTTCTGGAAGCGGCGGCAACGATAGTGCTGTCTGGATCACCTCAGAGAAGTCGTAATCCTCCAGGTGTCTGGCACCGGGTACACCAGCAATTCCCATTGTAAACAGTCTGTCCTGGTACTGCTCGCGGGGTATCAGCACACAATTGGAAGTGGCGACAATCGCCAGGGAGTTGTCCGCAAATAGTCGCTTCTGATCGAACCAGGCCTTGCCCAGGTTGCCAACCAGGTGCTTGTATGCCTTCAGCTCGGGATAGCCGTGGGCGGGCAGCATCTCGGAGTGTGTGTAGATGTTAATGCTCTTGCCCTCGGTTTGCTTGAGCAGTTCGTCCAGTGCTTTCAAATCGTGGCCTGTGACGAGAATCCCTGGCCCAGCGAGGGTACCTGTAGTAACCTTCACCGGTTCGAGCTCGCCAAAGGCTTCAACGTGGGCCGCTTTCAAAAGCTCCATTGCCCGGATGGTCATCTCGCCTCCTTTAAGGCTGAGACCAAGGAAGCGAGCCAGGTCGAAGTCAGTGTTGGTCAACGTTGCATACAGGCCTTCCGCCAGAAAGGCATCAATGTCCTCGTCAACCGCCCCCAACTCTCGCGCATGGTAAGCGTAGGCACTAATGCCCTTCAACACATAAATCAGATTCTCCTGAAGGCCCTGGACATCTTCATTCTTGCCACATACGCCAACTGTGGTACAGCCTGTGCCTTTGGCAGTTTGTACACACTGATTGCAGAACATTCTATCTCCCCCTCCTTACAAGATGTAGGCCGCAAGCTAGTCTGCGTGAGCTGAGCCCGGCTCTGACCGAATAGGGCCTGGACTCCTGTCGTGGCGGCTTGGCTATTTCCTCGCGGAGGCGAAGCAAGCAGCAACATCCTCCCAGTTGGTGACGGTGAAGAAGCCCTCGGTGAACTCGGGACGGCGGTTCTGGTACTGCAGGTAGTAGGCATGCTCCCACACATCCAGAACCAGAAGGGGAGTTACTCCCCACTGGGCCAGATTCTGGTGCTTCTCGGCTTGCAGAATCACCAATTGCGCGCCGAGCGGCTGCCAGGCCACCACACCCCACCCTGACCCCTGGACGCTATTGGTCGCGGCCAAAAACCGAGCCTTGAAGGTAGCAAACGAGCCGAAGTCTTTGTTGATTTGCGCCGCCAGTTCCCCCTCCGGCTCACCCCCACCGTCCGGGCTCATATTGTTCCAGAACAGCGTATGGAACAGGTGGCCCGAATAGTTGAAGGCCAACGCGTCACACAACCCCCGAATGGCCGCAAAATCTCCCGACTGCTGAGCAGCCTTTATCTTCTCCTCCGCCTCATTAAGGCCATGTACGTACCCCGCGTGGTGCTTGTCGTGGTGCAGACGCATCGTCTCTTCATTCAGAAACGGCTCCAGAGCATCATAAGCATACGGCAGGTCAGGTAGTTGGTGTGGCATAGTCGTGACCCCCTTCGTAGGTGTGGCCTATACGCAGTGCCAACTGGCTCCGGACTGTACCATCCGAACGGGTCTTGACCGTGTTTATTTCGTGTCGTCGGCGTGGATCTCCAGATGATCAGTCTCAATCTCTACCAGGACGCCAAAGAACTCCTTCATCCGCGGCTCGGTGGCCTCGTCGCGGAATCTGGCGTAGGCCCCGATAGCGCGGTCTTCCCGCTCGTAGCCCTCGCGCGAGTTCTCCACTCCGTCGGCACTGCACGCGCCCGGCGACAGTTCGGGCTTGTCTATCTTCAGAAACTTGCAGATAGCCGAGGCGTGTTCGGCTTCCACCTTCATCAAGCACTTGAATTTGGCCAGCATATACTCGTCACCATCCGCCGCTGCTTTGTCCCGCGCGCAGGCATAGAAAGCAGCATTTCCCATCTCCAGGTCCAGCGCCGCCTCCAGGTTTTGCCGGGAAACCTCAGACAGTTCCACGTCAAATTCGCCACTGTCCCAGTCGTGCGCATCAATGATGTACTGAGCCTGTGCCCCACAAAAGGGACAGTGAGTCGGTGGACTCTCGCCAATATAGGGGTCCCCACAGATTCGGCATCGGAATACCCTGACTCTCATAGTCAGCTCCTTTCTGCGCGCTGGTTAGGTAGGATCCGCCCAATGCTATTCCAGCGCTGCTTCGGCTTTCATAATGCGAGATACGTGCGCTTTTTCCTCGGCGATGATCTCATTGACCTTGTCAACGGCACTAGCGGGAACCATGTCGCGCATCTCGTACAGAAAAACAATGGTGTCTTTCTCGAAGTTCAGCGCAAAATCCAGTATGTCCTGTGCCGACATACCTTCGACTAACGCTTCTGCCTGTTCGGGCTTGGGCATAAACCGTGAGCCTAAGAGGGCGTCGATGAACTCGGCTCTCTCTGTTGGCCACTCCCTCGGCTCTATTTCGGGCGGCAGGTCTTGTCCCAGGCGCCGAAAAGTCTGCTCGTGGGTAAGCTCTTCGTCAGCGAGCCACTGACACAGCGACTTCACCTGCGGCTCGTCACTGTGCTGGACGGCAGCTTCATAAAAAGCGCGTCCGGCTTGCTCAGTCTGAATGGCGATATCAATCATCTGGTTTGCCGAAAACATTGCCGCTTGTGCCATATTTTTTCTCCTCCTGAGTTGCGAGTTGGACAACCTACTAATATTATTATTCGCCCTCCCCCCATATTCTCCTGTCGCCGCCAAGCAGGATACACGGGTCAGATTAGCGAAGTTAAGCTCATAAACTTCCATGAAGAAGCTGGTGGGGCTTACCGCGCGCAGGAGTTGACCCACCTGTCGCGAAACAGTAGACTAGGACTGAGCTGCGTCCGCGCTACTGTTATGCACCTACGCAGGATGATGAGCAATACCGCAAGACCGGACAAGCAGCTATGGACATCGCTATTGCCACGTTGAAGCATACCCTCTTGATCACGGCCTTCGTCTTTATGATGATGTTGTTGATCGAGTACATTAACGTCGTCACCCGTGGTGTCTTGACGGAGGGGCTACGACGCGGAGGCTGGCAAGCCTACATCTTGGCCGTCTTGCTGGGGGCAACTCCAGGATGTCTGGGGGCATTTGCCGTCGTGACGCTCTACGAGCATGGCATCGTCTCAATGGGCGCGCTCACCGCGACTATGATCGCCACCAGTGGCGATGAAGCGTTCGTAATGCTGGCTATGATCCCCCGCAGCTTCTCCGTGCTGACTGGGGTACTGATAGCAGTTGCGCTTGGCGCTGGGGTTTTTGTCGATTGGTGCCTGCGGCACTGCCGCCGACTGATCTCGGCACCGACTCATACCTACCAGGTCCATGGCGAAGCCTGCCCGTGCTACCCCCAGGGGCAGATCCTCCAACAATGGCGCGAATGTACGCTCGCGCGCGCCAGCCTGGCGGCCACAATAGGCCTGTTCCTGGGCGCGCTGCTTATCGGGGAGGTCGGCCCAGCTCAGTGGAACTGGGTGCGCGTGACTCTCTTGCTGGCCTCAGCCATCAGCCTATTCATAGTATGCACCGTCCCCGACCACTTCCTGCAGGAGCACCTGTGGGAGCACGTGGTGAAGCAGCACGTGCCCAGGATCTTTCTGTGGACATTCGGCGCTCTGCTTCTTACCGCCCTGGCCAATCAGCATTTGCATCTGGATCAATTGCTCGAGGCCAACCCCCTGGCGGTGCTCGTAGTTGCCGCTCTGGTGGGCATAATCCCGGAATCAGGCCCCCACCTGTTTTTCGTGGCCCTGTATGCGCAGGGCGCGATTCCCTTCAGCACACTGCTAACCAACTCGGTGGTCCAGGACGGCCACGGTATGTTGCCGCTGCTGGCTCACTCGCGCCGGGATTTCATCGTTGTTAAGACCGTCAATCTCATCATTGGCTTACTTGTTGGCCTCGTGGTGCTCGCCATCGGATGGTAAGCCGCGCCGGCCGTTGGTAGCCAGCTCTGGGAGGACTGAGAGGGATGACTGAGCACTCTGTAACCCTTGAGATCACCGGCATGCACTGTGCGGCCTGCGCCCAGACCATTGAAAAGGCCCTACGCCGTGTGGCTGGGGTTGTTGAAGCGAATGTCAACTTCGCTGCCGAGACGGCACGGGTGACGTTCGACCCCACGCAGACCGGTATCAAGCAGCTTATCGCCGCGGTGCAAGACGCTGGCTATAACGCCCACGCCGTGGGCGAACAACCTCAGGACGAGCAGGAACAAGCGCGTGCCGCTGAGCTCCGCCGCCAGGGACGGCTGTTTGTGCTAGGAGTGGTGGTCAGTGTTCCGCTGTTCATTCTCAGCGCCTGGCGCGAGTTTCCGAGCAGACTCTATGTGCTGTTCGCCATGGCTACGGTCGTTCAGATCATCCTGGGCTGGCAGTACTATCGCAACTCTTATCGGTCGCTGAAGCACGGCAGCGCCAATATGGACGTGCTCATTGCTATGGGCTCGTCGGCTGCCTATCTATACAGTGTCTATGTCACCTTCCTTGCCCAGAACCAGTTACATGTCTACTACGACACGGCCGCTGTCATCCTCACACTCATCACTCTGGGACGCTTCCTGGAAGCCCGCGCCAAGGGGCGCACCTCCGCGGCAATCCGCAAATTGATGCAACTGGCCCCGACTGAGGCGGCGGTAATCCGTGATGGCGAGGAGATTAAAGTCCCACTTGCGCAAGTGGAGGTGGACGACGTAGTGGTGGTCCGCCCGGGCGAGAAGATTGCGGTTGATGGCGAGGTGCTCGAGGGTCACTCAACGGTGGACGAGTCAATGATAACCGGTGAGAGTATCCCCGTCGACAAGACTACCGGTGACGGAGTCATTGGTGGCACTATCAACAAGACCGGCACCTTCAAGTTCCAGGCAACGGCGGTAGGCAGCGAAACGGCCCTGCAGCAAATCATACATTTGGTGCAGGAGGCGCAGGGGACCAAGCCGCCCATCCAACGACTGGCCGACACGGTTGCCGCTTACTTTGTGCCAGCCGTCATTGCTATTGCCCTCCTGACTTTCCTGGGCTGGCTGCTGGCGGGAGTTGGTTTGGAGCGTGCCCTGATCCCCGCGGTGGCGGTGCTGGTGATGGCCTGCCCCTGCGCCCTGGGACTGGCCACGCCAACGGCAGTGATGGTGGGCACGGGTCTCGGCGCGGACCACGGGATTCTCATCAAGCAGGCCAGCGCGCTGGAAATGGTGGGCCGGCTCGATACTATCCTTTTCGACAAAACCGGCACTCTTACCCGCGGGGAGCCTGCGGTCACCAAGTTGTTATCCCTAACCGACGAGCTTGCCGAGGACGACTTACTGCGCCTCGCAGCAGCAGTCGAGAATCCTTCCGAACATCCCCTGGGGCAGGCAGTTGTGGCACGCGCTAGAGACAGCAACCTGGCGATTGCCGCCGTGGATGACTTTGAGGCCCTGGCGGGTCGTGGGGTACGGGCAACGGTAGACGGCCAGCAGATTCTGGTGGGCAGCGCCGGGCTGATGCACGACGCGGGTGTGGATGTCTCTTCTGTGCAGGAAGCTAAGAGCAGCCTGGAACAGCAAGGCAATACGACCTTGCTACTGGCGAAAGACGGCCGGCTGGTGGGCCTGGTGGCTCTGGCCGACACGCTCAAACCGGGGGCGCCGGGGGCCGTCTCGCGCTTACAGCAGATGGGCCTGGATACCTACCTCATCACCGGCGACAATCGGCGCACCGGCGAAGCTATCGCCCAGCAGTTAGGCATGGACAACGTCCTTGCGGAAGTTCTGCCCGAGCAGAAGAGCGACCAGGTGAAACAACTTCAGCAGCAGGGCCACCGCGTTGCGATGGTGGGAGATGGCATCAATGACGCACCGGCGCTGGCGCAGGCCGACGTGGGGATTGCACTGGGCACCGGCACCGATGTCGCTATGGAAGCAGGAGAGATCACGCTGGTCAGCGGCGACCCGATGGGCGTGGTGCGCGCTATACTGCTCAGCCGCCGGACGCTGGCTCACATCAAGCAGAATCTGTTCCTGGCCTTCTTCTACAACATCGCTGCCATCCCGCTGGCTGCGGCCGGCCTGCTGAATCCGATGATTGCCGCCGCCGCGATGGCCGCTTCCTCGGTGTCAGTGGTATCCAATTCGCTGCGCCTACGCCGCTACTCGCTGAGCGATGATCAATAATTGAGGTCAGCAGCGACCTAAGCCAGAGGTATACAATTCAATGGCTGGAGGCAATCTATCCAGTAAGCGGCCGAGGGCAGGAAGGCAAGTGGCCGGTGAAGAATATTGTATTGAGCGCGGACTGCTGCCGGGGAGCTTGACGCGCTGCGCGGGGTCCTATTCTGCAAAGGAGGATGATTGACAGTGGCCAGTATTAAGGGCACACAGACAGAGAAGAATCTATTGGCGGCATTTGCCGGCGAGTCGCAAGC
>JAUVZM010000079.1 GCA_030602615.1 bacterium | reverse complement strand
CGTGCCGAGTATCCGCTGGCTGTGCGCAACGTCAAGATAACCCTGCAACAAGCCCGTGAAGCAGGCCTGCTCGGGGCGAATATTCTCGGATCGCGGTTCTCCTTCGACATTTCTGTTCACCAAGGCGCGGGGGCCTTCGTTTGCGGTGAAGAGACCGCTCTGATCGCCTCCTTGGAGGGAAGGCGGGGGATGCCCAGACCGCGGCCACCCTTTCCGACGCAGAGCGGCTACAGGGGCAAACCCAGTAACATCAACAACGTTGAGACCTTTGCGAATATTCCCCTCATCATCCTTAACGGCTACCAGTGGTACAGGGCCATCGGTACCGAGGGCAGCAGGGGCACCAAGATATTCGCGCTGGCTGGCAAGGTGAAAAACACCGGACTGGTCGAGGTACCTATGGGGACGACGCTGCGCCAGATCATCTTTGACATTGGCGGGGGCATCCCTGGAGGCCGCAAGTTCAAGGCGGCGCAAATGGGCGGGCCGTCCGGCGGATGCGTCCCCCCTCGCTACCTCGACCTGCCCATTGACTACGATTCCCTCGAAGAAATTGGCGCCATCATGGGCTCGGGCGGTTTGATCGTGATGGATGAGGCCACCTGCATGGTAGATATCGCCCGATTCTTTACTGATTTCGTTCAGCAGGAATCTTGCGGCAAGTGTACGCCGTGCCGCGTGGGTACGAAATTGATGCTGGAGACGCTCACCGACATCACCACAGGCGACGGCCAGCCCGGCGATATCGAGCGGCTCGTGCAACTCGGCCAGATGATCAATAGAGGATCGCTGTGTGGACTGGGGCAGACCGCTCCCAATCCGGTTCTGTCCACAATACGCTACTTCCGCGATGAATATGAAGCCCACATTCGTGAGAAGCGCTGTCCGGCTCACTTCTGTGAAGCGCTGATCACGACGACTTGCTCCGACGCCTGTCCGGCCCACGTCAATGTCCCCGAATATGTGGCTTTGATCGCGGCAGAGCGGTTTGAGGAGGCCCGCGATATCATTCGCCGGCGCAACCCCTTCGTCTCCGTCTGTGGCCGAGCCTGCGACCACCCCTGCGAGCTATTCTGCCGCCGGGGTGACATGGACGAACCAGTAGCCGTCAGGCACCTTAAGCGATTCGTCTCCGACATAGACGACGATGTTGGCTACCCGCCTCAGTGGCTAGGGCCGCGCAGCGGGCGGGTAGCTATTGTCGGTTCCGGACCTGCTGGGTTGACGGCTGCCTATTTCCTGGCACTGATGGGGCGAGAAGTCACGGTGTTTGAGGCCTTGGAGGTGGCCGGTGGGATCCTGGCGGTAGGTATTCCAGCCTACCGCCTCCCCGAGGAGGCGTTAGCTCGTGATATTGAATATATCCGCCGCGCCGGCGTTCAGATAGAGACTGGCCGCAGGATTGAATCACTCCAGGAGCTACGCGATGCCGGCTTTGATGCGCTCTGCTTGACGGTTGGCGCTCACAACGATACCCAGCTTAGTGTACCGGGCGAGCAGATGGAGGGTGTGCATCATGCTCTGGGCTTCCTGCGGCAGGTGGCCCTGGACGAAGTTGGCCAATTGTCCGGGGCCGTGGTAGTAATCGGTGGAGGTAATGCGGCCATAGACTCAGCTCGCACTGCCCTGAGATTGGGAGCAAGTTCGGTGACCGTGCTATACCGCCGCACCGAGCAGGAGATGCCTGCGGCGTCCGAAGAGATCGATGAGGCTGCGCGTGAAGGAGTAGCTTTTCGATTCTTAATCTCGCCCATCGCAATTGAGGGCGATGGCCGCGTGGAGGCGGTGCGATGTGCAGAGATGGCACTGGGCGAGGCTGACGAGAGTGGCCGGCGTCGGCCTGTTCCCAAGCCGGGCTGCGAGGTACTCGTCGCGACCGACCATGTGATTGTCGCTGTTGGGCAAAATGTCGATTTAGACTTTGCTGCCTCCGACGATCAGGTAGTGGTCTCGGACGCACGGATTGTCGCAGATCCCGTCACACAACGTTGCGGTGAGGGTGATGTATTTGCCGCGGGCGATGCAGCGACCGGCCCGGCAACAGTGGTTGAGGCCATTGCAGCCGGCCAACGGGCAGCCCAATCCATTGATATCTTCCTGGGCGGCAAAGGGCAACTCCCCGCTGACCAGGGCTTCGCGCCAGGCAGCAAGCCCAGTGAGTCAGAAGCCGAGATTCCAAGGTACCAGGTCCCCTCACTATCGGTTGACAAACGCCGGGATAACTTTGAGGAGGTCTTCAAGGGATATTCTTCCCGGACAGCTCAGACCGAAGCACGGCGCTGTTTGCGATGCGACCTAGAGTGATAACCATAGGGCTATATTATGGCTGAGGAAATTTCACTGACAATAGATGACGTTGCTGTGACCGTAGCGGCAGGGCCCTCGATTCTGGAGGCTGCGCTAAGCGTGGATATTGATATTCCCCACCTGTGCTATGACTCGAATCTGGGTCTGCCGCCAACCAGTTCATGCCGGCTGTGTGTGGTCGAAGTTGAAGGCAACTCAGGGCTTGTCGCTTCTTGTTCTCATCCAGTTGCTGCCGGTATGGTGGTTCATACGAACACCGAAGAGATCCGCCAGACGCGGCGGATGATCATTGAGTTGCTGCTGTCGGACTGCCCGCAGGAGTGCCTGGTCTGTGAAAGTTGTGGTGAGTGCCAACTGCAGAAGTACGCCTACGAATTGGGTGTCAAGAGCCGGGAATACACTGGCGAGTTGATACCGCCGCAACCCGTTCAGGATGGCCCGGCTATCATCTATGACCGCAGCAAGTGTATATTGTGTGGTCGCTGTGTGGAGGTGTGCCACAATGTTGAGGTCACTGGGGCCATTGACTTCCTCGGGCGCGGCTTTGATACCCACATCGGCCTGCCACCGGGAGTGCCCCGCGACGACTCAGTGTGCACCGAATGCGGCAACTGTATAGATGTCTGCCCGACTGGTGCGCTGGCGTTTGCCGGTGCCCAGGGAGCGGGGAGAGTGTGGGAGTTAGAGCGCACAGTGACCACCTGCCCCTACTGCGGCGTGGGCTGCCAGATCGTCTTGCACACCCGCAACAACCGTGTAGTGAAGGTCACCGGCGAGCCCGGCCTGGGCATCAATCAGGGCCGGCTATGCGTGAAGGGACGCTTTGGCTTTGATTTCATTAACCACGAAGAGCGGCTTACCCAGCCGCTGATTCGCCGCAACGGTGAGCTGACACCTGCAAGCTGGGATGAGGCCCTGGATTTCGCCGCCCAGCGTCTCCAGGAACTAAAGGACAAGTTCGGCCCGGATGCTATTGGGGGGCTGTCGTCGGCGAAGTGTACCAACGAAGAGAACTACATTATGCAAAAGTTTATGCGCGCGGTGGTGGGGACCAATAATATTGACCACTGTGCGCGCCTGTGCCATGCCTCAACGGTCGCTGGCCTGGGCCAGGCCTTTGGCAGTGGCGCGATGACCAACTCCATTGATGATCTCGACCAGGCCAACGCCATCTTCGTGATCGGTTCAAATACCACCGAATGCCACCCCGTCATCGGAGCAGCCATGAAACGAGTTGCTCAGCGAGGAGTCCCACTCATCGTTGCGGACCCCCGCGCCATCGAACTCACCGAATTCGCGACGGTGCACTTGCAGCAAAAGCATGGCACCGATGTCGCTCTCATTAACGCTCTCATCCACGTAATCCTGGAAGAGGGCCTCGAAGACAGAAACTACATTGCCCAGCGTACCGAGGGCTTTGAACAGCTTAAGGCTGCTGTTGAGCCGTATACCCCCGAATTTGTTGAGAAAATCAGTGGAATTGATGCTGAGGATATAGCTGAGGCTGCTCGCCTATATGCCAAGGCCCCGGCAGCTTCGATAATCTATTCAATGGGTATCACCCAGCACGCCACGGGCACGGACAACGTCCTGGCGCTGGCCAATCTGGCTATGGTCACCGGCAACGTCGGCAAGCCCGGCGCGGGTGTCAATCCGCTGCGCGGGCAGAACAATGTCCAGGGAGCGTGCGACCTGGGAGCTTTGCCCGATGTCTACTCGGGATACCAGAAAGTGGATGACGACCAAGTGCGGGCCAAGTTTGAAGCAGCCTGGGATGTCTCTCTATCGCCCACGCCAGGGCTGACCGTCGTGGAGATGATCAACGCGGCGGCCGAAGGCAAGCTCAAAGGACTTTACGTAATGGGCGAGAATCCAATGCTCAGTGACCCCGACAGCAGCCACGTCGAGGCGGCCCTGAAGAAGCTGGACCTGCTGATC
>JAUVZM010000075.1 GCA_030602615.1 bacterium | reverse complement strand
GGCGAGCAGTTGCAGGGTGTCAGCTATGCGGTGGGGAGCCTCGTATAAGACCACCGGACGCGAGTGGACAGCGATTTGCTCCAGAAATTGGCGCTTTTCGCTGGCTTTGCGCGGCGGATAGCCGGCAAATAGAAAGCCGCTGGCGGAGATCCCTGCCACCGAGAAGGCAGTCGTCACCGCGCTGGGGCCGGGGATGGGCACCACTTTCACGCCCCGGTCGGTGGCCTGGCGTACTAGCTCCGCGCCCGGGTCGGAGACTGCCGGCGTTCCTGAGTCCGACAGCAGCGCTACACGCTTGCCGGCCACCAGTTGCTCGACAATACGCTGGATTTTCGCCGTGCCGCTGTCGTCATGATAGCTCTCCATTTGGGTACTGATGCCGAAATGGCTGAGCAATTGGCGGCTGCGGCGGGTATCTTCGGCGGCCACCAACTCTACTTGCTTGAGGACTTCAATGGCTCGCTGGCTGATGTCCTGAAGATTGCCCAGGGGGGTGGCGACTACGTATAGGATACCTGTTGGGGTTGACTCGGAACTGGGACTGTTCATAAGCACACTATCGCTTGGCCAAGCTGGCCTGGGAACTGGCTACATTTCCGCCATAGGCGGCATTCGGGATTTGAAAGCTGATCGCTTGACGCGAGTAGCAATCTGTGTGATCAACTCCCGTGAGAAGCCTTTTTCGGCGACTTGCTCCCCACTACACTTTTGGTCAATGAGCCAGTAGAGAATCTGATCAGCCTCAGCGTAGCTGAAGCCCAGTTCGCCTTCGTCGGTTTGGCCCGGCCACAGGCCCGCTGAGGGAGGTTTATTGCGTATAGCCTCGGGCACGTCCAGTTGCTCGGCCAGTTGCCTTACCTGAGTCTTGTAGAGATTGCCTAGAGGATTAAAGGCGCAGGCCATGTCTCCCCACAGGGTGGTGTAGCCCAGCAGCCGCTCGCTCTTGTTACCTGTACCGATGACCAGGGCTTCATAGACACGGGACTGGTCGTAAAGGACGCTCATACGCTCGCGGGCTATCTTGTTAGCCCGGCGCAGCCGATCAGCCTGGGGAAACTGGGCGAAATAGGCATCGATCTGGGGGGTGATGTCTATTATTTGAGACTCTATGCCCAGCTTGGTGACGACCAGTTCCGCATGGCCCTGGTCCTCATCGTTGGCACTCCGATAGGGCAAGATGAGGCCGGTCACGTTGCTGGGTGTGAGGGCCCCGGCGGCCAGATGGGTGGTCACTGCCGAGTCCAGTCCGCCGGAGAGGCCGATGATACCGTGCTCAAAGCCGGCACAGGTCATCTGATCGCGGATGAACTGTACCAGCTTCTCTCGCACGGTCGGAGCGTCAATATCCAGAACCGACAAATCAGGTCCTCCCTGCATTTGGGCGTGGCTGGCTAGGGTACGGCTGTTGGATAGCTGCCTGTGGTGCGGACGGATTCTGCTTGAGCTTGCTGAAACTCGTCGAGCCACTGCTGCTCCTGCTTGGTGCCTTCAGTATGTTCCATCTCTTCGTATATTCTCTTTAACTCAGAGTGGATGGGGAAGTTTTGATACTGGAAGGCGGTGGCCCAATCCGAGGCGCTGGCGAACTGCTGCAGGGCTTCTTCTTGCTTATCCTGTTTGTGCAGCAGTTTGCCCAGCTCCAGATGTACTTGTGCGGAGGCGGCGCCCTCCTGTTGTTCGACAATCTGGTGCAGATACTCGATGGCCTGTGTCACATCTCCTTGCTCCCGGTGAATGCTGGCCAGCGTATATTTCGCGCTCAGGTTGTAGGGATCGTTCTCGGTCGCTTCGATCAACAGGGGAAGGGCCTGTTGCTGGTGGCCCTCCATCCTCATGGCCATAGCCTGAAGCTCAGGATCATGGATGTCGACGTTGGCCTGTTCCCGGAGATTGCGTCTGTATTCGTTCCAGGCTTCGTCCGCACGATAGCTTTGCTGCTCGCTGATGTAGCGCTGTTTGTTTTCTTCAAAATCTTCGGGTAGCTCGATGCGCTTGCCTTCTACCTTGATGATATGGAATCCGAAGGGGGTCTCGACCACATCACTGACCTCTCCGGGCTGAAGGGCGAAGGCAGAATCAGTGAACTCCTTGACCATCTGTCGGCGCCCGAACCAGCCCAGATCACCGCCCTTCTCGGCACTGCCTGGATCATCGGAATGCTTGCGAGCCAACTCCGCAAAATCTGCGCCCTGCCGAATATTGTCGAGCAACTCGTTGGCCTTCTGTCGGGCTTGTTGTTTGGCGGTTTGATCGGCGGCAGTGGTACCTGGCGATTCTTGTTGTTCGGACTGAGCTGATTCGTTCTCGCCGGGAGTCTCTTTTGCGATCTGCTGCGGCGTGATGAGAATATGGCGCGCCTTGATTTGCCTATATGCGTCTTTGACCGTCTCTTCTGTAAGCTGTACCTGGCTCCTAATTGTGGTCTCCAGCTTTTCGAGCCGCATACTCTCCTTGAGCTGATCGCGGTTGGCCTCCAGCGCTTTCCGGACCTGGTCGTGATAGTCCTGGTAGGAGATGCCCTTGCGTTCGAGGTAAGTGCGCAGCATCTTCTGGTCAGGGAACTGATTATTTATTGAGCTGTCGGCCAGCTCTGCGATTCGCTGCTCGGTCTCGGCGCGCGAGACTCTGATGCCTTCTGCTTTGGCTGCTTCCACCAGCAGATGATGCTCGATTATGCTTTCGAGAAGTTGATAGCGGGCGAAGGGCTGCTGGGGGATATCCATTCCCCCGGGCTGTTGTTTGGCCAGGCGCTCGAAGCGCAGCTCGAAATCGCGACGATCGATCCTATATCCGTCAAGTTGGGCCACCACTGGAGTGATTTTGCGTTCGGGCTGGCCGCGCGGGGCCTGTGGTCTGCCTCTGTTCAGTCCGAATCCGGCGTAGGCACCTGCTATGAAGATGAACACGATAGTCCAGAAGATAAGAGTCAGGGGGGTGCCCAGACGGAGGGTGCGTCCGCCAATGCGTATGCTAATAGGCTTACTGAATACCTTGCGCAGGCCTATTATCGACATGGGTTCTTAGATGCTCCTTCTGTTTGTCCGAGGCTATTCATCGCCGGTTGCGGCAGCCTGCCGAGCCAATTCGAGCTTTATTGAACAAAACTTACCACACATCGAGCACGCCTGGGGGTCCAGAGTAACTCGGTCGCCTCGCCGCTTGTGGACGATGCCGGGGTCGAGAGCAAGCTCCGCCATCCGCTCCCAGTCAAGATTGAACCGGGCCTGAGACATCTCTGTATCCCACTGCGCGGCCCCAGGTACGCCTTTGGCCAGGTCAGCGGCATGCGCGGCCAACCGGCAGATCACCACGCCGCGGGCGACATCCTCTTCGTCGGGCAACCCAATATGCTCCGCAGCGGTCACATAGCATAGGTAGTCTGCCCCCGCTGCGGCGCAAAGTGTTCCGCCGATGGCAGCGCTGATGTGGTCATATCCGGGGCTGACGTCGGTAACCAGTGGTCCCAGTACGTACAGGGGGGCATTCTGACACAGTTGCTTGTGAAGCGCAACCATGCCACTAATCTGGTTGATAGGCATATGCCCGGGGCCTTCAACGAAGACCTGCACGCCCCGTTGGCGCGCGGCTGCCACCAATTCGCCCTGCACCCGCATCTCGGCAATCTGCCCGGGATCATTCGCGTCGGCCACAGCGCCCGGTCGCAGGCCATCTCCCAGGCTGGCGGCCACTCCATAGTTATCCAGGATGTCCAGCAGACGGTCAAACTGCTCATACAGGGGGTTTTCGGCGTCATTGACCTGCATCCACCGGGCCAGCATGCTTCCCCCACGGCTGACTATTCCGCAGACGCGGGGCGCTCTGTCCAGTTCTTCCAGACTCCAGCGGGTCACGCCACAGTGCAGGGTCATAAAGTCAACGCCGTCCTGGGCGTGACGCTCGATCACCTCAAAGATCTGATCGGGGCTCATCCTGGTGATATCGTCGAACCGCTCGCCGGCCTCTATGGCTGCTTGATAGATCGGTACCGTTCCCAGAGTCACCGGGCATTGCTCGCGGATGGCCCGACGGATCTCATCCAGGTCTCCCCCGGTGCTAAGATCCATTACTGTGTCAGCGCCCATGGTGACGGCGGCATCGAGCTTGCGCAGCTCGTCGTTGAGATCGGGGAAGTCTGGCGAGGTGCCCAGGTTGGCATTGACTTTGGTGGATAATCCCGCCCCGATGGCCAAGGGGCGCACTGGGCCCTGGACATCGCCGAACACCACGATTTCGCCAGAGCTGATACCGGCCTGGAGCCTATCAGTGGCTATCTGCTCCTATTCGGCGATCTCTGATAGAGTCTCTTTGTTGGAAACTTCCAGCGGATCAATTGCTGAAGACATTTGTATGCACAATCCAGTGCTAAGCGATGAAAGGTATGAAGAGGTACTGCGTAAAACGCAGCCACCAATCCCGCCCATATTATATATCATATTGGGAAGGGTGTGCAACAGGACAAGCACTTGGACAGTTAGCGCCGGGGCGCACGCTAACCAGTAACGTCAGCCTACTGCTGCGACAGATGGCAGGCAGGGGGAGTCAGTCGCCGGAACCTGGAGTTAGCCAGCTTCCGACTCTTCTTGGAGCAGTTCCAGGGCTTCAGCAATCTCTTGGGTAGCTTCCTCGCTCTGGCTGGTGTTGGCGAACTCCTTCAGCACTTCGGTGGCCTCTGAGGCACCCAGTTTGGCCAGGGCTACTGCCACTTCGCGTCGTACCGGGTCCTCGGGGTCGTCGAGGAGCTCCAGTAGCACTTCGGTAACGTACTTCTTCTGGCCGGTCTGCCCAAGAGCTTTGGCGCTGTGCAGGCGCACGCTCCACTCGGGGTCCGCCAGAGCCTGAATCAATGGCTGCACGCCCGTGCGGCTGCCCACTTCGCCTAAGGCGCCCGCTGCGGCCATGCGGGTGACCCAATCATTGTCCTGTAGTAGCTGACTGAGTGGCTTGACAGCATTGGCCATTCCGATTGATCCTAACCCCTGAGCAGTGGCACAGCGCACCGAAGCATAGCTGGAATCGCTCAGTTCAGCCAGATACTTTACGGACGAACGCTTGCCGAGTTGCCCTAAAGCAATAGCTGCGGCTGCCACGACGCGTTCGTCAGGATTTTGCAGAGCTTTGGTCAAGGCGCGGCGGGCCCGGTCGTCGCCAATATTGCCGAGGATCGCCACGATATAGAGGCGTAAGTCGCGGTCAGCAGTTCCCAACTCTTTAAGCAAGGCGGGAACGGCCTGTGAGCCGATATGGGCCAGTGCCTGGGCTGCTGCGCTGCGGACGTCTTCGCTGAACGAGCTTAGGGCGGAGACCAGCGGGTCTATGGCTACCTTACTGCGTATCTGTCCGAGGGCCTCGGTAGCCGCCCGAGCCAGTTCGATATTCTCTGATGACAGGACTTCAATGAGCGGCTCAATAGCGCGCTTGGACTTAAGGTCGCCCAGGGCAGTTACCGCAGCGCGCTGGACCTCAATATTGGGATCATTAAGCCGCGCGATAAGCTGCTGGGCAACCGAGGCATCACCAATGTTGCCCAGGGCCTCGGCCGCCCATTTTCGGGCCAGTTGATCTTTGCCGATTAGAGCATCCAGTAGCGCCGAGACTGCTGGCTCACCGATATTGCTGAGCGCTTCAGTGGTCACCCGCTGGACGTTCTTGCTGGTATCGCTGAGGCTATGGATGAGTGGCTCTACTGACTGGTCGTCGCCGATTTCGCCCAGCCCTCTGGCAGCGGCCATGCGGACCTTATAGTCCCCATCCTCGAGCAACTTGATTAGCCGTGGCACCGCCGGTGAGCCGATTTCTACCAATCCATCGATTATTTGTTGTCGATCCTGAGCACTCTTGGCGTCGGCCAGATTATCGGCCAGCTTTGTAATCTTCTGTTTAGAGACAGCCACGATGTAACCTCTGTCCGGGCGTCACTTGTGGTTTGCTGAGTTGTCTCGCTGAGGAAATCCGCTTCTGATAAAGATACACCAGGATCCCAGCCGTTGCTTAGTGTGGATAGTTACTGGTGGATGCTGACAGGAGGACTTTAATCACCTAGCCCACTGACAAATATGCCAGCCTCAGCTCCAACTGGCTGGTATTGGCCGGGACCGCAATATGATGTATGCCCCGCCCGGGCCAATAATGGCCTCGGAGGCCAGATAGGCGTCGCGGGGCTATGTCGGGATTGGGATTGTGTCTCTACCTTGGAGCTGAAATCGGTCGCCTGGGCGGAGTCGGTTTAGGCGGCCCCCCCTCGGTCTTTTCTGTTTCTTCCTTTGCTTCGGTCTCTTTACTCTCTCTTGGGGCTTTCTCAGTGCTCTTCGTAGCTTCCTGAGGCGAGATGCCTAGCTTGCGTTGCAGCGAGGTAAGCTTCTCGCGGGTTAGCTCGGCGAGTTCATTCTGCTTGTCTTCAAGCTCGGTCAGTGCCTTATTGGTTTCGTTGAGGGTAAGCTGAATACGGGCAGCTTCCTCAGAGTCATCGTT
>JAUVZM010000035.1 GCA_030602615.1 bacterium | reverse complement strand
CAAAGATCAGGCTGCGCTATATGAGCTTATCTGGCGCCAGTTCGTGGCCAGTCAGATGAAGCCGGCCGTCTATGACCAGCTTACAGTGACCATCGCAGCCGGTCCCTATGAACTGAGGGTGACGACTTCCCGGCTGAAGTTCCCGGGATTCCTGGCGGCTCGGCCCGACAAAAAGAGCGACGAAGAAATCAAGTTGCCTCCCCTGGAAGAGGGCGAGCAGCTATCTTTGCTTGAACTGACGCCCGAACAGCATTTCACCCAGCCCCCGCCTCGTTACAACGAGGGCAGCCTGGTTGCCGCGCTGGAGGAAAGCGGCATTGGCCGGCCCAGCACCTACGCGCCAATTATCGAGACGCTGCGCCGGCGCCGGTATGTCCGTATGCAGAAACGGATGTTTATGCCCACCCGCCTGGGCATGACTGTCACTGATTGGCTACTGGAGCGCTTCCCGGGCATTATGGATGTAGAATTCACCGCGCACATCGAAGAGGAGCTAGACAAGGTAGAGCAGGCTCAGCAGAACTGGGTGGCGCTGCTCCACGAGTTTTACCAGGGATTCGAAGCGCAAGTGCAACAGGCCAAGGATGCCTCCCACAAGCCTCTGGAAGGCCAGAAGTGCCCCAAGTGTGGCGGGCAACTGTACGAGCAATACTCAATCCGCGGCAAATTCGCCGGCTGCGAGAACTACTTCGACTCCGCGATAAAGTGCGACTACACTCAGGACCTGCTCGAGGACGTCCTGCCGCGCAGTGAGGCGGAAGAGATTGGCGAAGAGTGTCCTGAGTGCGGCGGGCAGCTTGTCAAGCGCACTGACCGCCGCGGGCGAGAGTTCATTGGTTGCAGCCGCTATCCCGACTGCGCTTGTAGTGGCACAATCGGCGCAGACGGCAAGTTCAAGCGGAAAAAGCAGGCCGTGAAGACGGATATGCCTTGCGAGAAAGAAGGTTGCAACGGCCACCTGGTATTGCGCCACAGCAAGCGCGGGCCGTTCCTGGGTTGCTCCAACTTCCCCCGGTGCCGGTTCACCCGCAACGCCACTGATGATGAATTGCAGCGGCTCCAGAACGAAGCTTCCGACTCAACCCAGGAAAGTGAGTAACCCCATTGGCCATCCAGCCCCCCGCCCCTGATCGGAGCTTGGCACGTCCGGCTTTGACGCTGCTGGCGGGCATCTTCATTATCAGCCTCAGCGTGCTCGTCTTCGAGATCGCCCTGACGCGCATTTTTTCCGTGCTGCTGCGCTTCCATTTCGTCTTCCTGGCTGTCTCACTGGCCATCTGCGGTCTGGGCATCGGCGGGCTGGTTGATTTCCTGATTCGGCGCCGCTGGCCCCGCACGACCGACTCAAGTAGTTTCCTGGCTGGTTGTGCACTACTCTTCAGCCTACTGACGCCCACTGGCATCATCTTGCTGCTGGCTACTCCCCTGGCCGGCTATCTGACCTCCGTGGGGGTGATCACCGCCGCGTGTTTGCCAGCTTTTGTCGCTGCCGGTATCTTCCTGAGCCATGCTTTTGCCCGGTATGCCAGTTTCAGCGGCCACCTCTATTTTGCTGACCTGCTGGGCGCTGCGCTGGGCAGTTGCCTGGTCATCGTCATTCTCCAGCTTGTAGGTGGCTTCAATACTCCGTTCGTCTGTGGCGTGGGCGGCGCGCTCGCCGCGCTGATGGTTGCAGTGAGCGAACGCAAAGTGACCATGGCGATTGTTGGCTTGCTGGCTGCAATAGTCATGACCGGTGCGTTCATAGCCAACCAGCGGATGAAATTCGTGGATCTGCCCAGGGTGCCGCTGGCAGCGGGGGCTGCCACCAAGCCGCTTCACCGCGAACTGACTGACCCAATAATCAATTCCCGGATTATCTACACGGAATGGAACGCCTTTGCTCGCACCGATGTGGTGGCCACCCCGCGAGGCGGCCAGCATTTCGAACCATCCGATGACCTGTACATTTACACCGATGGCGATGTGCCCACCAATATGCTGGCCTTCGACGGGGATCTGGCGGCCATTCGCGACCGGTACGAGAATTTCATCGGATTCTTGCCCTTCCGATACCTCCGCCCCGATAAGGTCCTGCTGATCGGTCCGGGGGGCGGGCTTGACATTCTAATGGCCCTGGCCGTCGGCACGCAGCAGATAGACGGTGCCGAGCTGAATCCAGCAACACCCAGGATCGTGCGTAAATTCCGAGAGTTCTGCGGGCCTATCTACGACTATCAGAATGTAGATATCAGAGTGGCTGAGGGGCGAAGTTACGTAAGCAGAAGTTCCCAACGCTATGACCTGATATATATGGCCCTGACCAAGACAGCAACTACTGCCAGCAGTTCCCTGGCGCTGTCGGAGAGTTACGCCCACACCGTCGAGGCTTTCGAGCAGTACTATGGGCACCTCAGCGACAGGGGGCAGCTCGCCTTTGTCTGCCAGCATCCGCTGATTCTATTGCGGGCCTTGCTCACCGCTCGCCAGGCAATAATGCAACAAACCGGCGCTACTGCAGCAGAGGCAATGAAGCACCTGGCCATCGTTAGCATACCTCAGCATGAATACGGTCTCGGCCCCTACCGCCACATGCTGATTATGTCCCGGTGCCGTTTGAGTGCCCAACAGGCGGGAAAAATGGGCAAACAGGCGGTGGCCATGGGTTTGATTCCCGGGTATTTTCCTGAGGTTTTCGACCCGGTGCCCTTCACCTGGCTGAGCGAGCAGAACTTGACCGCCGAGCAATTCGTCGGGAAGTACAACCAGTGGCATCAGCGTCCACTAGCTAACCGCTGGAATTTCCTGCCCTGCACCGACGATCGCCCCTTTTTCGTGGATTGCACCTTCGGCATTCCCGCGCAATTTCGTCGTTTCCTGTGGGTCCTGGCAGGGGCGACGCTATTGCTCTCGGCCGCAGCCTGGCTGTGGCTAAGCAAGCAAAGCCCCTCTGCCCTGCGGCAGGCCCGTTTCTGGCCGGCCATTGCCTACTTTGCCTTGCTGGGAGTTGGCTTTATGCTGCTGGAGATAGCCCTCATCCAGAAGCTGGTACTGCTGCTGGGTTATCCTGTGCTGACGCTGTCGGTGATCCTGTTTTCGCTGCTACTGGGCGGCGGACTGGGTAGCCTGACCAGTCAAAGCTGGTCAGATCAGGCCGTCATCAGGTGGGCCGCAGTGGCAGCGCTGGGTGTAGCAGTGATTACTGTGGCCCTATACTTGCTGCTGCCAACCATAGTACAGCACTCGCTGCACCTTAGTATCCACCTGCGCTCGGCCCTGGCGATGGCTCTGCTACTGCCGACCGGGTTTGTGCTGGGCATTCCCTTTCCCAGCGGGATACGGATGGTGGGGGCAGCCAGCCGTGATTTGGTACCATGGATGTGGGGAATCAATGGGCTAACCTCGGTAATCGGATCAGTCGCCGCGATGGTTCTGGCCAAGCTCATCGGCTTCGGCTCGGTGATGCTGCTGGGAGCCGCCTGCTATGGGATCGTCACAGCAATGCTTGCCGCCGGCCTGCTCAATAAGGCGCCGACAAAGGTGAGTTGACCGGGCACCGCGAAACTATCTTGCGCAATAATCACAATAACATCAGGTGGAACCATAATGGTAGAGACGACCAGCACAGCAACTGAACTGCAAAACAGACGAGTTCAAGAGCATCTGCAACAGGCTACAGACAGAATGGATGAGTGGACCGTCCAGCAGGTTCGCGAGCTGCGCATGACTGAGCCGGGGCGCCGCGCTGCCGAGCGCGCCTTTCGAAAGGTCGTATGTAGCCGCAAGTATCTGATACTGCCGCGCCACACGCCGATTGAGCGGCGGTTCATGCGGATGATGTTGAAGCTAGCAATAGCCACTGACCCTGGTCTTCAGCAACGAGCCGTGGAGCTGGCCAAGTATATGAGCCAATCCTACCCTTACGAGTGGATAGCCAGCCCGATAACTCATATTGCCCGGGCCATCGCCCGGGATGTGATTCTGCGGGAGGCTGATTCCACTTTCGGAGAGGTGCCTCTCGCCGCTAAACTGGGCTTCGTGCTGTTCCACCACGAGCAACTCGCGGTCGAGAACGTCTCCAACTACACTGAGCTTTACAATCATACTGTGAACCTGGAGAAAGAGAACTACTTCCAAGTCGCCGACAATGACTGGCGGCTTGACCTGGGTTTGCAACGGCACGCCGAGCTCCGCCAGCAGGCGCACTCCAGTCAGGATAGATCGCCCGCGGGCGACCAAATCAGGGGACAGTAGGGGGAACGATAGGACAGATGCTGATGTTCTCCGTTCCAGGTTGGCCAGCGTTGCGCACAGCTCTACTTCTGGGCCTGGTGTTGCTAGGCAGCGGCGTATTCTCCGCGCCAGCAGCCTCCAGTGTTGTTTCCCAGCCATTAACAAACCAGTGGGGACAGCTTACCCGCGACCTCGGCCAGTTGAATCTGCTATCTCCCCAATACGAATTCGGCCTGGGTGGAGAACTGCTCAGTCAGAGCGCAGCCTGGCCCTCTATACGGCTCATTTCCCCCGCCGTTGACGAAGAATGGCGCGAAGAGAACCTCGTCACCATTCGCTATCAGACCACCGGCCCCATTTCGCTGGTGCGCCTGTACTACTACGGCGGCACCTGCCCGCTGGGCGGGCGAGCGCGGGGAAGCTTCGGTCAGGTCATCACCGGCATGGTACCCAACACCGGAGTCCTTCAGTGGAAAATACCCTGGATTGACGCGACTGCCTTCCGCCTGCGCATTGCCGGCTACAACGACGATAACGAAATGCTGGCCGAATACGAACGGACTGTCCGCTTCCGACCCAAAGAGCTGGCTGACCTGCCCGCGACGTGTATTGCCGTTATCAAGCGTAAGCAGCGGCTGTACTATTACAAAGATGGGCGCATCGTGCGTATGCACATCGTCTCCACAGGCGTGTACCGCCGTTCTACTCCTGATATGCACCCGGGGGCATACAGCCGGGGCTGCGGCGCAATGGGCGAGGTTTTCAGCAAGTCCCGCAACGCCTGGAGCCGTGCCTACACTTGCTGGATGCCCTATTATCTGGCCATCACCGCCAGCGGCAGCCACGGCATCCACGCCACCACCCCGAGTATGTACCGCTACCTGGGCCGCACCGCCTCGCACGGCTGCATCCGCCAGCACCGCGCCGATGCCAAGATCCTGTACGACCTCATCTCCGTCGGCACGCCGGTGTATGTGTTCTGAAGTCGCTGCTACTGACTGAGATTCCCAAGGTCTCAGCGCCCATCCTGGCGAAAAGAATACCGGTGATTCACGTGGCCCTACCGTCCGAAAGCAAACTGACCTCATTGTTCAAGCAGTGACGGGCGATCAAGCCGGACCAGCCCGCCGTCGGAGGAGACATCGCCCCCCATCAAAACTGCCCACAACCTGCTTGCCACCAGGGTCTTCTAACTCAAGTCGCGGACTACACCGTATCATCGGCGCACAGGCCTCCCGAAGGGCAATAACGGTGTGCTACAGACTATTTCTGCGTCTCTGCGCCTTAGCCTTTCTTTTCGTTCATGAATAATCCAGGCTAGCAGTCCTCCTTTATCCACTTGTTGAGCATATCTATCTGCTTCTTATAGGCATCCAGTTCGTCCTGCTGGCGATTCTTGGGATCGTCGGACCACTCACAAGGGTCTTTATTGTCGCGGAGCAGCTCCTCCACGGTAGCCTGGTGAACCGCTTCGTGGGCCAGAGCGGCTTCGAAGTTAACATCTGGTTGCCCGGCGAAATGGGTAGGCTTGACCCATTCCTCGGCCCAGTCAAAACCTCTACGTATATCCCATTGTCGCCAATCTTCAGCATAATCGGAATGGTCGCGGTCTTCGCCGGGCACCAGTCGGCCGTCCGTGCACCGCGTGCTCATCGGCGAATGCGCGGCCTTACCTCCGCCCTGACTGAAGCCCCTCTCTTTGGCCAGTCGCTCTATTTCCTTATTTACGTCCTCCAGATAGTCCTTCGCGTTATTATAGTTCGCCGGATCCACATTTTTGAAGGCGTCCCGGACTGTTTCCTGGCCTTTCACTTCTCTTTGCACCGCATCAACATCTGAGTTGTTTTTCTTGCCTGGTGAGGGGTTATCTCCCCCCATTCCCAGGCGCTGTTTGCCAGGATTACCGGGCTGGGCTCCATCGCCTCCCCCGAAATCAGCGCCGCCGTCACCGCCACCTCCGGAGTTGTTGGCCAGCAACAGTCCCCCCAAATAGGTGAAGCCAGTGCCACTGTCCAGGTAGGCCAATTCCACAGGCATGCCGGCCTGCTGGCGCTGGCGTGTTCCCACATAGTCACGCGCAGCCGCCTGCCACGCCTTGACGACCAGGTCAATATGGCCTGTCATCCATTCTTCAGTGTCGGGGTCGGCGCCGAGCACTGCCCGCAACGCCATTACGTAATTGCCCAAATCCAACGCCTCTACCACAGTGATCTGCGGGGTGGGAGCATCGCGCTCACGCATGTCGGCGATCACTTCGCGCAGCGCCTGCAACTGTTGGTGATGCTCCTCAGCCCATTGATAGCGCTCGCTTGTTTCAGCGAATTCCACGATGGCGCCCTGCTCGCTGCCCTGTCCATCACCCCCCACTACAAAAGTCCATCCCACATCATCCCACTGTGCCTCCCAAGCTACAGTAATGTCTGGCGGGAGAACCATACGATGGACAAACCGAATCGAGGAGAAGCCGTAGCCTGTCAGCTCCAAATCTCCTGAAACGGTGGCTGGCTCGATATTCTCATCGTATTCGGTCTCTACTCGATTTCCGTACTGGTCGGCCACTGCAGTGATGCGGCCCAGCCCGTCGCGTTCGACCTGGAACCGCTCCGGGACGTAGAGCTGGACACGAGTCCGTCTGTAACTGGAGGGGAAATAGCGTACAAAGAACCCGTCGGGGTGATAAGACCATCGCCCGCGGGGAACCTCCGGCCCCTCTTCGTGCGGGGGTGGCTCACCGGCAGCTATCGCTATGCCCTCCAATTGATCAAAGTCTGCTACGCCCTCGGCCAGCATGCCTCTTATTTCTGCCTCAGCTCGCAACGCCCGCTGGGCCAGCGGCGGCAGGTCCACAAAAGCCTGATCCAGCAGTTCGGACGGGATCTGACCCAGTGCCCCGCCGTTGAGCCGGCGTATTTCATCCCCGGTCAGCAGACGGCGGGCGGCCTGACGCAACTGCGACGACATATCGTCTATGCGCGTCCGGGCCAAAACGCCCCAGACCAGCGATTGCACCTCGCGTTGAGCAATCTCGGGCTGGTTGATTGAGTTGAGCAGCATCTGCCGGATAGCACTTGCCCGTGAGCCTTTGAGCGGTACCCACAGGTAGCCGTCCCCTCCTCCCGGGCCGTAGGCCCCAGCATTCAGGCAATAGCTCAGGAAATTGTGCTGGTACAAGCCGGGCCGCGATAGCACGAATCGCCCGTTTGGCCTCCGAGGCAGATACGACATTGCAGAGAACCCGATAGGGTTGAAATCATCAAGAAAAGGCACTCCCGTCCGGGCATCAGCCAGACTGGTAGTCAGGGCTGGCTCTTCCTTCAAGATCTTGTCCAGCCCCGGGATCTTAATGGGCACCTCTGTGGGGATGTCGATGGGTATATCGGGCAGCCCGAACCTGGCAACGGCAGCAACCGGTAGCGAGATCAACAGCAGAACTATCCACAGACGCATCTGCGTCACCTCCAGGTGTTGTATGTCATCTTTCCGCTCACAGTCTCAACCTATCGAACAGGTCGGCACTACTGCTAAGTACGCCTTCCGCCCAGTAATTCCTGCTCAAGGCCAAGCAAGAACAAAAACCAACCGCTGTGCACGGTGACACTGACACCGTCGTGGCGCTGGCGGCCGAAGATTGACCGGGCCGCTGCCACGCTGTGGGACATCACCGATGACGAGCTGCAGGCCATCCAGGACGCCTTGCGAGAGGTCTATGACACCCCCGCCGCGAATATCCCTCTGGTGACTTACCTTGGCCCTACCGCCCGAAAGCAAACTGACCCCGCTATTCAAGCAGTGGCGAGCGATCAAGCAGGACCATCCCGATGTGCTGGTGATGTTCCGGCTGGGCGACTTCTATGAGATGTTCGGCGACGACGCCCAGACCGGCGCCCGTGAGCTGGAGCTGACTCTGACCAGTCGCGAGTGCGGCCAGGAGCGGCGTATTCCGATGTGCGGCGTGCCCCACCACGCGCTGGACAAGTACCTCGCGATGCTCGTGCACAAAGGCTACCGGGTGGCCATCGCCGAGCAGACTGAGGACCCCAAGCAGAGCAAGGGCCTGGTGCGGCGGGAAGTGACCCGCGTGGTTAGCCCTGGTACCCTGCTGGAAGATGAACTGCTGGACAGCGCACAACACAACTTCCTCGCTGCGGTCGCCAAGAGCGGCGACAATTACGGTGTGGCGGTGGTTGATGTCTCTACCGGCGACTTTCTGGTCACCGAGCCGGAACCGCCCGCCACGCTGCAGCCTGACGATACCAAACCTCCCCTGCTGGATACCGCCGGCCAGCAGCTTCCGCCCAATTTGCACGCTATCGCCGAAGAAATTGAGCGTATCCAGCCCACTGAACTGCTCCTGCCCGAAGCACTGACTGCCGATGAGACCCTGGTTTCTGCTTTGGAGAACGCGGCACCGACGGCGGCAACTGTCTTGCCCTCCGATGACTTTGAATTTCGCACGCCTGCCGAGCAGCTCCAGGAGTTTTTTGGCGTGGCTAGCCTGGCTGGCTTCGGCTGTCAGCACCTGCCCGCTGCCCAGGCTGCCGCTGCTCTGGCTCTGCGCTATCTACAGGAGAATCTGCAGGACACTCTCGCCCACCTCACCGGAATCACCACCTACAGCACCGAGCAGTTTATGGTGATTGACGCCACCACCCGCCGCAACCTGGAGCTGGAGCGCACCGTCCGCGACGGTACCACCCACGGCACGCTGCTGTGGCTGCTGGACAAGACGCTCACGCCGATGGGCAAGCGGCTGCTGCGCACCTGGCTGCTCCAGCCGCTGCTGGAGGTCGAGCGCATCAACCGCCGCCTGGAGGCGGTGCAGAATCTGGTGGACGACCGCCTGCTGGCCGAGGGACTGGGTGAGCAGCTTCGCGATGTCTACGACCTGGAGCGACTGACCAGCCGCGTGGCGACCGGCAATGCTAACGGGCGAGATTTGCGCGCGCTGGGCAACTCGCTTCACCAGCTGCCAGCGCTATTGGACATACTCAACGAGGCGCAGGCGCAGATGCTCCAGGACTTGACGCGGAAAGTTGACCCGCTGCCGGAGGCTGCTGAGCTGATCGAGCGCGCGATAACCGAAGAGCCACCGGTCGTCATCACCGAGGGCAAGCTCATCAAGCCAGGGTATTCGGCAGAGCTTGACGAGCTGCGCGACACCGCCGCCGGCGGGCGGCAGTGGATCGCCGAACTCGAAGATCGCGAGCGCGCCCGCACCGGCATCAAATCGCTGAAGGTCGGCTTCAACAAGGTCTTCGGCTATTATATCGAGGTCACCAAGTCCAACCTACATCTGGTGCCCGACGACTATGAGCGCAAGCAGACGCTGGTCAACGCCGAGCGCTTCATCACCCCCGAACTCAAAGAGCAGGAGGCCAGGGTCCTCGGCGCGGAGGAACGCAGCCAGGAGCTGGAGTATGACCTATTCTGCGCGGTGCGCGATCAGATTGCCGAGCACTCGGCCCGAATATTGGAGACCGCTCGCGCCCTGGCCGCTCTGGATGTGCTGTGCAGCCTCGCCGATGCCGCCATCGAGCATAACTACTGCCGGCCCCAGGTGGACGACTCCGACCGGCTGCTTATCGGCGCTGGGCGCCACCCGGTCGTCGAGCTGACCCAGCCCGACGAACCCTTCGTGCCCAACGATGCCTACCTGGACTGCACCGAGGAGCAACTGCTAATCGTCACCGGTCCCAATATGGCCGGCAAGTCCACCTACCTGCGGCAGGTGGCGCTTATCTGCCTGATGGCGCAGATGGGCAGCTTCGTGCCGGCGAAAAGTGCCCAGCTCGGCATGGTTGACCGCATCTTCACCCGGGTTGGCGCTGCCGATGAGCTGTCCGCGGGCCGCTCGACCTTTATGGTGGAGATGACCGAGACCGCCAATATCCTGCACAATGCCACCGACCGCAGCCTGCTTATCCTCGACGAGATCGGCCGGGGCACCTCCACCTGGGACGGGATGTCGCTGGCCTGGGCGGTCAGCGAGTACATCGTCAATCGCCTCGGCGCTAAGACCCTCTTCGCCACCCATTATCATCATCTCAATGAGCTTGCCGAAATCCTGCCGCGCGTAAAGAACTACCGCATCGCCGTCAAGGAGCAGGGCGAAGAGATCATCTTCCTGCGCAAGATTATGCCGGGCGGGACCGACCGCAGCTACGGGATACAGGTGGCGCGGCTGGCCGGCGTGCCCGGGGAGGTCATCGCGCGGGCGCTGGAGGTGCTGCATCGGCTCGAGCAGGAGGAGATCGCCGTCGCGCCGTCTGCCGAATCTGCCCAGCAGATCGCCCCGTCCACCCAACTGCACCTCTTCGCCGCCGCCCCCGACCCGATTGTAGAGGAGCTAAAATCCCTCGACCTGGACACAATGTCGCCAATTGAGGCGCTGATGAAGTTGAAGGAGTTGCGGGATACAACGGAGAAGATATAGCGGCATGCATATTGCTGGTGCCCAATGCTTGTGTCTGTCTTGCAGCTAGGTTGATGAGGAATAAGAAGGGAATCGCCTACAGACGTTGAACCTATGACCCGGAAACAATGTCATAAGAGATGGATCAGGGTAACGACCACCTTGTGCCGATATATAGTAGTGTTAACAGTAACGGTAGTCTCTCGCAAAACAGGGGGAACCGGACCAAATTGTGATAAGAGTGGTTTTGGGCCTTTACATGAAGGGTAAATATGTGCTATACTCTGCGTGTTAAGTCCTAAGATCCCCACTCTTTGCAGTGATGGCAATTGGCAAATTGTGAGATTGCGAAGAGGAGGAACAGGTGGGGTATACGTGTTCGACCGTATCACTAAGAGGCTCGTCTGGTACTGAAGGGGGCCTGCGTGCCATTGGTGCGCGCGGGCCGCGCGTTTTGTCGCTCAGGCCGTGGGGCGGAACGATCAAGTTCCACGGTCGTGGGTGTTTGAGTACCAGGCTATAGAAGCTTATGACACCGGAGGACATCACAATGGAAATCAAGATATTGTTCGAGTGGCACGAAGGGGTGCGCGGCCGAGACGCCGTGACCAGACTCAGTGCACCATACGCGGGAGAGGCGGGAAATCCATGAACTGTTTAATGCCACTCTCGCACTCCGTTTTTCCTCTTTACCTACATGAGGCCATCATCATGCGACCCGGCAAGGATCCACCACAGGCCGAGATCTGGGCCACAGTAGTAGCACACGTCACCGACCTGCCTCCTCAACCAGGAGGCGCCGCTGCCAATGGAAGGCCGACACTCCACCTACTTCACGCTCACAGGATTTCACATCCTGTTGACAAGAGCGACTCTCTAGCGGAGCAAGACTTATGGATCAATCGGATCATCAATAACATACCGCAGCGAGAGATCAGACCCAGCAGCGGGCACGCTGCTGGTATGACTGTCGACATCGGCACGGAGGGCTCGTCTCCTGAGACCTTGTGGGGCACGCTTCAGTACCCTCTGGAGAATGTCGCGGTCACGCCACTCGTGGGGAAGCCTGAGAAGCCACCTGGAAGCAGCTGCGACACATACGTCAGCTCTTGGCCTCCAGAGGCCGAGGGCGAGAGCCCCTTCACAGACATCGTAATTGAGTTCCCACCCCCTGTGGAGAACGGTGACGACGAATATCGGATATTCCGGTTCTCATTTGTGAGTGACGCAGTTATCCTGCTGGGCGATGAGCAGGGCGGTCAGATGCTGTTTCCCGCATACGGCCCGTACGTGATGATGGGACAGCTAGGAGAGAGCATTAAGAAGATACAGGATTCCGACAGGAAGACCATATTCAACAACCGATACGCGCAGTTACGCGCCTGCTTTCGTCCTGTACAATACGACGTTAGCATGATCGGCAACCAGCTCCAGTACAGTTTCGTCGTGCAAGACGGAATCATTTACTCTGATGACAGCTACACGCGCCAAGACATTCCAGGCGTGAATGGAGTGAGTTCGATCTTTTCCTTCAAACCACCGGCCCTCGATTTTCGAATCAGTGTGCTTGCCCTACAAGTGGGGAGTCCCGCGCATCCCTGATCCGCTGTCTACAATTGTCCCTGCCCGGCGGCCGTCGTATGGCGAATTGAACGGGAGTCACCTCATGTCTGGGCACCGCAAGAAGTATGACTGGGCATGTTTTTTTCTGAGCGTCGTCGTGACTGGCGCGCTCCTGTTAAGGCTATTCGTCTCTGGAGCGGCACCCGAAGGCTCTCAAGAGCCCTGGCTCCTTATCGTGCTTATGTGGTTGCTTGCGATAGTTGCGCTGCTTCAGCGCCACATGCGGGAGTTTGTGTTCAGTCTGGGCCCCCTGAAAGCTGAAATCCGGACACTAAGCCAGGAAACGCAGAAAGGTCTAGGGGAACTCAAGGACGCGCAAGTCCGTGCCGAGCAAGCTATCGATAGTATGATCGCGAGCATCAATACCATTACCAGCCACATCAGTGTCAGCGTCGGCGCCGACCGCAGTGGGGTGCCCGGACAAGAGATTATGCCAGCTGTCACATATGTCACAAGGGAAACGCTCCTGAGGCTGTCCGGCTGCTCCAGTGTTGGGGACCAACCGGGCATGCCTGTTCGGATTGCCCTCCAGAAGCTGCATCGCTCGGCCTCCCTCGGGAGTGAGCTCGAAGTCATCAAAGCAATTCCGAGGATAATTGACATGACGAGGCAACTCCCGCTGAGCGAGCAGGAACGACTACAAATCGCGCCGTGGTTAGAGGTCTTGCAGCAGGCTTGTCTGGCGGTGCAGACGTTGCAGAACAGTGGCAAGTCCACAGAGTAGCACTGGGAACGCACGGCGCTCTCTATGACCCACAAAGAGCGGATTTTGGCGGCGTGCCGCGGGGAGGTGCCGGACTGCATCCCCTGGATCCCCCGGCTGGACCTGTGGTACAACGCCCACCGCCGGGCCGGGACACTGCCGGAAGGTTTCGAAGGCGCCACGCTGCGCCAGATTACTGACGGGCTGGGCGTCGGCTACCATGCGGTCGTCCCCGACTTTCTGAACGTGGACTCGCCCGACGACATCGTGGACCAGGGACTGGGCATATACCGGCTTAAGGAGATGCCCTTTACCACAGTCCTGCATGATGTTGAGCGGGAGGTGACCCGTGAGGAGCACCGCACCCGCGTGGTCTACCATACCCCGGTCGGCTCGGTGTCCTGTACCGTTCGCTACACTCCCGAGATGCGCGCGGCCGGCGCCTCCCTTCCCTGGGCTGAAGAACACGCACTTAACGGCCCCGACGACTACCAGGTGCTTGAGCATATCTTCTCCCACCTGGAGGTAATCCCCGACGAGAGTCGTTACCGGCAGTGGCAGCAGTGGGTGGGCGATGCCGGAGTAGCAGTGGCATTTGGATCTCTGTCGGCCTCGCCGATTCACCACATAATGCGCGAGTTGATGCCGATGACTAACTTCTTCCTGGAGATGCACGACTACCCTGAGCGACTGGCGGCGCTGGCCGAGAGCATGGCGCCGTGGTTCGAGCAGATGCTGGCCGGCCTGGCCGGAAGTAGTGCTGAGGTCGTCTTCATGGGCGCGAACTACGATGAGACTATCACCTACCCCCCGTTCTTCCAGGAGCACTTCCTGCCGTGGCTGGTGCGGGCCGGCGAGGTAGCCCACGAACAAGGCAAGCTGCTGCTGACTCATACTGACGGGGAGAACGAGGGGCTGCTGGCGTTGTACCGCTGTTGCAACTTTGATATTGCCGATTCGATTTGTCCGGCGCCGATGACCAAGCTAACGCTGGCCGAGGCCATCGCGGGGCTGCCCGGAGTGACCATCTGGGGCGGGATACCGTCGGTGGCCGTCTGCGACAGCAGTATGAGCGAGGCCGAGTTTCGCCGCATCATTGACGAGACAATAGAGCTGGCCAGGGCTAAGAGCCACATCATACTGAGCATCGCCGATACCACGCCGGCCACTGCCAACTTCCAGCGGCTGCTGTACATCACAGAGTTAGCCAACAGCTAACAGCACCAGGCTGGCCCGACCACCCGACCGGCACTGCAGGTAGCCACCTCCAGAAGGAACCGCCTCAACCCACAGCGAACCAATATCTGATACCTACGAGATTGCCCAACTTCGCGTTGTGCCGATAGGCAGGAGTGAGTACTATGCCCCAGCAGCTTGGCGTTCTGTGCCTCGGAGCACACCCGGACGACTGCGATCTCTGCTGCGGGGGGATGGCGCTCAAGTACCACGAGTAAGGATCGTAGGCGAATGACCTATTGTTGTGAACTGTGCAAAACTCTCCGACGAATAAGGCAAGAGAATGGTGGCGCTGGACAAAGAGCCGGTTTGTGATCTATGTGGGGGACACGAATCGCACCCGTGGCGAGTCGCCTACGATCCCGGAGGGAAACGGTATACACTTCGGCGCTGCGCTTCGTGCGGCCTGGTATTCCTGTATCCTCAGCCTAGCTCCGATGGGGTAGTGGATTACTATTCACACGGAAAAGGGACAACTTTCCACCCCTTGGCCCGTGCGCCCCAGATACGTTCACTGCGTGACCAGGTTCGCACGGAAATTGACCGGCAGATTTACTTCTCTGGCCGCATACCGGCGTCTACGAGCTACCTGGTCCGCGGCCTCGGCCGGATCGCCGCCGGGTACTTCCGCTATTCACGCAGGTATCAGACGCCGCCAGCCGGGGTAGGCCGCGCGCTGGATATCGGGTGTGGCGATGGCAAGTACCTGGCGTGGCTGCGCGACGTGTGGGAATGGGAGGTGCACGGGGTCGAACTGAGTGTCGCAGCTACGCGCCTGGCCCGCGAGGAGCTTAACCTGGATATCCGGATTGGAACGTTAGAGGAGGCGAGATTCCCCGCAGAGTATTTTGACCTGGTCACAATGTGGGATGCGCTGGAGCATATCTCCAGCCCCACGCAGGAGCTGCGTGAAGTCGCGCGAATATTGAAACCAGGCGGGACGCTCCGTGTAGTTGTGCCAAACATAGCTTCATGGCCGGCACGGATATTCAAAGGAGCCTGGGCGCCATTGTTGCCTCCGGAGCATCTCTTTCACTTCTCAACACACACATTACGAGCCTACCTGGAAAAGACTGGATTCCAGGTCGAAAGAATGGCCTCAGTCGGCAGCCCGCATGTAGCCAGAAGTATATCACGTATAGGTATCGCGAATGCTGAGAGAATCAGCAAAGCTACCATCCGCCTGACCTGGGCGATGTGGCCGGTAGACGCTTTGCTAAATCTGATGCACATCAGGGGCAGTCTATTCGCCAGCGCGCGCCGAAATCTCTGAACGAATCCGGGCTCAATTCACTGCCTTAGATGCAGGCGATCCAACTATTGCAATTAATAACATCAAAGGAGATAATAGCAGGCGCGGATAGCTTCGTTTACTCTGTTTCGGGGCGCATCCAGAAGATTGCAATATACGCTGTGGGTGGTGGCCCTCTCACAACAATTACAGACGGAGTCAATTATGACCCACAAAGAGCGAATTCTGGCGGCGTGTCGCGGGGAGGTGCCTCACCGCATCCCCTGAGTGCCGCGGCTGGACCTGTGGTACAACACCCACCGGCGGGCCGCCATGCTGCCGCAAAGGAGTGATAATTAGTATGGCCAAGCAGCTTCGTGTTCTGTGTATTGGAGCACACCCGGACGACTGTGATCTGTATTGCGGCGGGATAGCGCTGAAGTATCGCGATCGGGGTCACCAGGTCAAGTTTATTGCAACGACCAACGGTGACGCCGGCCACCACGAGATGGGCGGCGGAGAGCTGGCGCGCCGGCGCTATGCCGAGGCCCAGGCTGCCGCCCAGGTAGCCGACCTGGAATACCAAATCCTGGATAACCACGACGGCGAGCTGCAGCCGGATCTGGCCACCCGCAAGGTGATGATCGGGCTAATCCGCCAGTTTGACCCGGACCTGGTCATCACTCATCGGTCCAATGACTACCATCCCGATCATCGCGCTACCGCGGTTCTCGTCCAGGACGCCATCTTTCTGGTCACCGCGCCCAATATCCTGCCGCTGACTCCCAGCCTCCCAGATTCACCCATTTTGGGCTATACGCACGACAGGTTTACCGAGCCAACGCCCTTTGTCCCGACCGTTGCTATTGACACTGATGATGTCTTTGAGCGCAAGGTTGATATGATGCACTGCCATAAGTCGCAAATGTACGAGTGGCTGGCGCGCGAAAGCGAGGTGGCCGACGACACCGAGAAACAGCTCGACTGGGTGGCCGAGAGCAAAGTACCGGAGACTGACGAAGACCGACGCGCCTGGCTGGCCGAGCGGCTGGGCAAGCGATTCGGCCAGATTGCCGACCGCTATCGTGACTGCCTGATTAAGTGGTACGGAACCGAACATGGCGGTCAGATTCGCACCGCCGAGGCAATAATGATCTCCGAGTACGGACGCGAGTTGCCCCAAGAAGAGATGAACAGATACTTTCCCTTCCTGCCCGGCTAGCCCGGATTGCTGTCAAGTCTAAAGGCAGGGCGACATGCAACGGCCGCTTGAAAAGCGTGTACTTACAATAGCTAGCAGAAAGGAGTCATAGAGATGACGAGAACGACTGGATGGATGCTGGTCGCAGGGATAGCACTGGCAGCTTTGCTGCTGGCGGGATGCGGCGGGACGGAGACTGCGGCTACTGGCCCGGGGATGCTGTTCGTGAGTGTGGAGAACAACAACACGGGTAACGAGGCCGTGGCCATCTTTGAGATGGCCAGCGCTCTCAGTGGAGATACCACACCCGATCGCTACCTGGAGGGCGCGCAGACCGGCTTCCAGGCTCTACCAAATATTGGCAATCATGTTGCAGACGCGGATAACGACCTGTATCTGGCTGATACTGGTGCCGATGCCATCTTCATCTTCAGCCCGGCGACCAGCGTGACGGGAAATGTAGCGCCAAGTCGCAAGTTGGAGGGCACAAACGTGCCGTTGACCGATCCCCGGGGCATCGCGGTCGATACATCGCTTGATATCCTTTATGTAGCCGACTCTTGGAACAACGACATCTACGTGTGGGACAACGCCGCCACCGTGGACGGGGACGTCGGGCCAGACCGGACACTCGCTGGGATACCCGTCCCGAAGGATATCGCCTTGGACCAGGCCAACGACCGCCTGTACGTCTGTGCGAACAATGGTGCGGAGATTCGCGTTTATAACAGCGCGAGCACACGCAACGGTGCGGTTACAGCCGACCGCACTATCAGCGGTGCGGATACGCAGTTCAACAGTGCCTGGGGCATCGAGCTTGACCTCAGCCGCGACCGGCTGTATGTGGCTAATCGCAACACCAACGCCATCCTGGCCTTCAATAACGTGGGCACCATGGATGGCAACGTCGCTCCGCTGAACGACGTTTCAGGAGTAGCAACTGGCATATTTTACTCGATGGATATCGCGCTGGACCGGGAGCGTGACCACATCTACCACGTTAACGACTGGGGCGACACCGTACGCGTCTGGCATAATGCCAGCGGCGCCGACGGGAACCTGGCGCCCAACCGCACAATCAGCAATTCAGCGGGGCTGCTGGACAAGTCGCGGGCGCTGAGCTTCATCAGCCAGTAATGCGTAGAATCCCCCAGATAGACGAAAAGGTTAGCCATTGAACTCGTCAAGAGCTTGGAACATCGCCAGAAGGTTCTCGACGGGCGTCTTGGCCTGGATATTGTGGACGGTGTTGAAGACGTAGCCACCACCGGGGGCGAAGATCTCCAGGCGCTCCAGTACCTCTTTGCGCACCTCTTCGGGTGTCCCGAAGGGTAGCGTCTTCTGGGTATCCACTCCCCCACCCCACAGGGCAATCTCGTCACCGTACTCCTCTTTGAGGTGGCGCGGTTCCATACCCTCAGCCGAGCACTGCACGGGATTGAGAATATCAAAGCCAGCCTCGATGAAATCTTCGATCAGCGGCTCGACCCCACCACAGGTGTGGATGAATGCCCGCCAGCGGGTGTTTTGGTGGATCCAGTCAGTTATCTTCTGGTGGAAGGGCTTGAATAGCTCACGATAGGTCTGCGGGGAGATGAATGGTCCACTCTGGGTACCAAAGTCAGCACCCGTTACCCGGACAATCAACGGCAACTCAGCGATTTCGGGGGCAAGCAGCTTCAGGTTTTGCAGGGCAATCTCACACTGGCCCTCAAAGACCTGATAGAGGTAGTCGGGGCGAGTTACTATGGAGATGTACCACTCTTCAATATCTCTTATGCCCTTAGGGTGCTTGAGAGAAGCTCCGGGCACTCGCGCGACATCGCCAAAGCCCGAACCTGGGCCGGGGATGACCACGGCGTAGTCAGTCTCAGCAGATAGCCGTCGGGTCTGGCCGACCAGATACGCAACGTCGTCCTGCTCATAGATGGTGAACTCTTCGAGGTTATCTTCGGGGTCAAGCTTGTCGGGGTCAAAGGGTTCCCGACGAGTTATGGCATCAAAATAGTAACCACCTGCCGGCATTCGCCCGCTGGGCGGCGCTGATTTGTCGCCCTGAGGATACTGCAGCAGGTCACCGTTAGGCTCAAGGGTGGTGTTGAACTTCCCCGGCATCAGTACCGGCGTTCCGTCAAATAACTCCCAGGGCTTCCAGTCCTCATTGGGAATACCAAAGAGGCCACCTGTGGGGGCGATCCCAACCGTATCAATGCCCAGGGCCTGTCGCAGATCATCGGTGACCTCGCCGAGAATCTGGTAGCAGTCGGTCACCTTGATCCGGTCGCCCGGCTCGTCAAGGCCCAGTGCCAGTCGCAGCTCAGACAGAGGGCTAGCCATGATCCCGGTCACTACGCTGGCACCTAAGTCCAGAGGAACTCGGTCAGGCTCTTCGTGATTAAGCGCAGTGAGCACTCGCTGGCGAGAGGTCATTGCCGGGATTATCCCCCTTGTGCGTAAGAAATCTGTCAAGCATTGGCTGGCGGCTGCGGCAATACTTTCTCGCCACTGACGTCGAAACCTCCGTGCCGCCTGCCCCTCCCAAATGCAGCCAACACCAAACAAATGGGAGAGGTGCCTAGTCTGGCGCCTCTCCCTTACTGAAGCTGGGCTTACCGGTTGTTGCTGCAGCCTGCCGACAGCGCCGAGGGCCGTCTCCACCCCCAGCTATCTGCTCCGCCAATTAAGGAAGAAATGCCATCTGGGTGGCGGCATTTCTCCCCCGTTGTTAACTTGCTAGAGTACTAAGCGATGCGGCCTACTCCTGCGACTTGGGACAGACGCCCGACGAAGCCTTGTGGGGGCGCTCGATGCCCCACTTCGTGAACAGCTCCGCTATGGCCGCGTGAATCTCCTGCTTACTGGTGCCGGCTTCTTTCATTGGCGCGATAGTGGCTTTAAGCTCCTCGCGCTGCGCCGGGGTGAGCTGCTGCATCATACCGCCGCCACCATGCCCCTCCTTATGGACGCCATGACTGCCCTCCATCTTGGGGCACTTGCCCTCCATCTTGGGGCACTCAATCCCCAACTCCTCGCACATTTCTGCCAAGGCCTGGTGGAACTCCTCCTTGCTGGCGCCGGCTTCTTTCAGCTCCGCGATCGTGGCGTGGAGCGTCTCGCGCTGCTCGGCCGTGAGTTCGGCCATACACGCTCGTTTGGCCATGTGCATGCCCTCGCCGTGACCCGGCTTACCGCTTTCGTCGCCGCTCCAAACCACTGCTCCAACCACCAGCGTCGCCACCACCGCGACTACTCCTATAATTACCCATTTCAGCATCATTTCTGACCTCCTGTTGTGTGCTCTTCGAATCTGCCCGATGACCGTCTGCCCTCGGCGGTAACGGAGTCTATTGGGCAGTTGACAGTTCTAATCCTAAATATATCACATGCTGCGGTCTTTGTCAATCGAGAAGCGGCTCTCGGAAATAACGCAGGTAATCTACCGTGCTCTTGGTAGGCTTGAATCGGTTGGGAAACTGGGCCAGTACTCACCCAGATTTGTGAGCCTACCATTCATCTCCTGACGTTGCTCACGCGTGAGCTGCCCAACGATGCCCCTGGCCTGGCACCACGTTATCGTGGCTCACTCAATATCCCAGCCCTCAAGCATCTCCCGCACAGCCTCGCGGATTTCCTGGGGCTCAACGCCCTCTTCGTGCAGCTCAGTGATCTTCGCCTTGACCTGCTCACGCTGCTCAGGCGTCAGACGCTGCATTATCATCTGCCACCCAGGGCGCTGGGCCTGCTGACCATAGCCGCCCTGTTGACCACGCCATCCTTGTTGTTGCTGACCCCACTGCGGAGGTGGACCTTGCTGCCACCATCCCCAATAGGGCGGTGGAGCTGGCTGGCCCCATCCCGGCGGCCCAGCTTGTTGTCCCCAATAGGGCGGCGCAGCCTGCTGGCCCCAATGAGGAGGCGGGCCCTGTTGTCCCCAACGGGGCGGCACAGCTTGTTGTCCCCAATAGGGTGGCGCAGCTTGCTGCCACCGCTGCTGCATCATGCCCATTCCTCGCTGCCCCTGCTGCATCATGCCCATTCCTCGCTGTCCCCAGCGGGGCGACGCAGCCTGCTGTCCCCAGAGGGGACCTGCGCCAAGCGGGGGAGCTTCAATGCCCCAGCCCTCTAGCATCTCAGCAATTGTGCTGCGGAGCTCCTCGCGCTGTTCGGGCGTGAGCTGCTGCATGATGCCTTGCTTCAGATAGCCAGCACGCTGCCCCTCAGGCTTAGCAGAACCTTCGTCAGCCCATGCCAACCCGGTCAGCGTCAGTGCCATCGTAGCTACTAACGCCACAATCACTACCTTTCTGTTCATTCTTATTCGCCTCCTGGCCTACAGGATCTGCCCGTCAGGAGCCAGCGCTGGCTCCTATTATTGGGCGACTTACATACTGATAGACGCAGTCCAGTTGGGTCTTGTTCAGTGGATTCCCTGACTTGCTGCCAAAGACGTCCAGCAAGTGCTTCAGCCATGCCTCCAACGAGTACCTTAGCGGACATCTCTAGCTGCCAGGGGTTTTGCCAAATGTGCGCTATGCGGGTAATATAGCATACATAGATTGAAAGGAGTGAGCAAAGATGGTGCAACTTGCGGAATTCATCGCCAGTCACTGGATTGACCTGGCCATTCCTCTGGGAATTACCGGCGGGCTGATCGTGGTCGTACTGCTGGTAGTGCCCAGGGTCATCAATCGCATTGACCGGATGACGCCGGTCGAAATCAACCTGACCTACTGGCGGCTGCTGGTCGCGCCATTGTGCTGGATAATTGGGATAGTCGGGCTGTACTCGATGATACTGCAATTCCCCCTGAGCAAAGATTACACGAGCCGTGTCAATGTGGCATTGGCTGTAGCGCTTACCCTGGCTGTGGTCTACGCCGCTCTGCGCGTGTTCAACGTCGCGATCCGCACCTACTACCAGGAATTGCGCGAGGTCCGTGACCCGCGCGCGGCATACGTCGGCGGCCTACGCAAACTGGTCAACATCGTCGTGATCGTGGTCGCCGCATTGATTGTCACTGGCCAACTCGGCTATGAGATAACCCCGCTTCTGGCCAGCCTGGGTATCGCCGGCCTGGCTGTTGCTCTGGCGCTACAGGATAGCCTGAGTAACTTCTTCTCTGGTTTCTATCTCATGCTCGACCAGCCTATTCGGCCCGGCGACTACATCCAACTGGATAGTGGACAGGAGGGCTTTGTCCAGGAGATCGGCTGGCGCAACACCCGCATCCGACCGTTCGACAATAACTTGGTGATAGTACCCAACGCCAAGCTGGCCGATAGTGTGATAATCAACTGGCACCAACCCGTTCCCGAGATGTCAGTTTATATCCGGTGCGGAGTGGCTTACCACAGCGATCTGGACGAGGTGGAGCGCATCGCCATCGAAGTCGCCCACCAGGTCCAGGATCGCATGGAGGGCACTAACAAAGAGTGGGACCCTATCGTACGGTTCAAAGAGTTCGGTGATTCAAATATCAACTTCGTCACAGTCCTGCGCGTCATAGACCCTACTCAGCGATTTGCGGTCGAGCACGAGTTCATCAAGGCACTTTTCCGCCGCTTCAACGAAGAGGGCATCGAGATCTCCTTCCCGATGCGTACCGTCATTATGCGCGACGAGCAGCCTATGTCCTCTCCTGAATCGTAGGAGCGACATTCTTGTCGCGACCGGGTTGGGCCAGGAATGGCCCTCCCCCAGACACAAAGGCATCTTCACTGCTGTCGGAAGTTCAGGCAGTAGTGGTGCATAGTATTGGAGACCCAGGCGCTGCCCATCCCATAGGGCGCCAGCCGCTGGTTGTCCTGGCACCAGATTTTTTCATCTTTAAGCTGGAGGAATTCTGATAATCGCAGGGCCAGATGCCAGGCCAACGGATAGACCTCGCCGCCCTTCTTGACGTTCTTGACGATGATGGTGGCATACGCCCGAGGGCGCATCAGCCCCGCCACCTTCCGATATATCGCGACCAGCTCGTCCAGGAACTGCTGGTAGTCGCCGATATTGCCCAAATCCTGGTCGCTGTCGGAGTAGAAAACGTCCTGACCCTCAGCCGCGCGGCGCTGCTGCTGGCTTTCAAAACCTTCTCGGTGCAGCATATCCCAGTAGGGCGGGCTGGTAATAACATAGTCAACCGGCTCAATGTCCAGCGTATCAATATCCCGGGCGTCGGCGCAGATGACTCCCCATTTGTCCCCGCCATTTTCCTGCTTGAGGCGACTGCGGGCCAGCTCAGCATAATCGGGATTCAGCTCTACGCCAATGGCCTGTCGGCCAGCGCGTACTGCAGCTACCAGGGCACTGCCGGTGCCTGCCATCGGGTCAAGCACTAACTGGCCCGGCTTCGTGAAGAATTCAATAAACTGCTGGCAGAGGTCCTCGGGAAACTTGGCGGGGTGTAGCAGCGTCTCTTTACCGCGTGGCGGTGGATTGTGGACGAACCAGCTCTTTTGAAACTTCAGCCACTGAGTGCCAGTAAGCTCATTGAGCTTATTATGTTTAATGGGCCGATTTGTTCCCATCTATCGGAGATTTCCCAAAGGATTTCCTGGTAATCCTGCTATTATCCGTCCGGGGCACTGATTCCTTCAAGGCTGCAGTATTTGCCGAGCGCATTGCTCCCCGGTGATTCGTGAGTAAGGTAAGCTCCACCGCCGAACGGCACTGGGCTTCAGGTCATTAGGTGGACCACAGTCCTAATGAAAGCCAGTCTACTGCAGCCAGATGGTTCGACCCTCGACAGCAGCTTGATGGCCGGCCAGGACGATCTCCAGGCTCTTGTAGGCGTCATCCAGATGGTCCATCACATCTTTGTCCTGTTCGACGGTATCAATTAAGTCAGTCAGTTGCTCACCCACGCGCTTAAGGCCGTCCGGCACGTTGATAACCGTCAGCTTGTCAGGGTGCTGGTAATACTCGATCTGGTCGCCTTCTTCCTGATGGCCGTCGCTGCGCTCATGAGCATAGGTCAGGCGGATGCGCCCGGCCGGCCCGACGAATTCTTTTTCGCTGAAAGCGCGGTACTGGTGAGTCCAGCCGACCTCATACATGCCAGAGGAACCGTCGTCGAACTTAACACTGAACAGCTCGTAGTCGAAGTTGTCGGATGGTGTCTCAGATTCGGTGCGGGCGCCAACACCACAGACCCATACGGCATCTGCGCCGGTGAACCGGCGCATAATATCCACATAGTGGCAGCCGCAGTCAATTCCCGGTGAGGTTTCGACAATCAGCTTCAGGTCGCGGCGCCAGTGTTCGCAGGTGATGGTACGTTCCCCGCCCAGCAGCCGCATAATATACGGCGGCGGACCCAACGCACCTTCGCGAATCATCTCTGTGACTTTGTTATATGCTCGGTGATAATGCAGGATGTAACCGACCCGCAGCTTCCTGCCTGTCTCCCGCACGGTATCAATCATGCTGCTTGCCTCTTCTAAGCTGGGAGCCAGAGGCTTCTCGCACAGCACGTCCTTGCCGGCCCGCAGGCAGGCCTCGACAATCTCCCGGTGAGTGGAAGGCCAGGTGGCTACCACGACTAATTGGATGTCGTCGCGGTCGAGAATGTCTGTGTAGTCGGCGTAGGCATTTTGGGCGCCGTAGTCGCGCTGGCACTGTTCGCGGACCTCTTCTTTCCAGTCGACAACCGCTACCAAGTCGGTACGCGGGTGGTTGGCGACTGCCCCAACGTGGGCAATCCCCATCCCACCACAGCCGATCACCGCTGCTCCGTATCTGTGTCCTTCAGCCGAACTTGACATTGTGTTAGCTCCTTTCGATTATGCCTTGGTCTAGTGAGCTGGCGCCGGGCGACGAATCGTTTGCGGTTGACGCCTGGGCCAGAAAAGCCTCAAGCTTTCCGTGGAGTTCATCCGCGATGTCCGGGTGCTGCGCTGAGACTTCGTTCTCCTCAGCTGGATCTCCCTCGACATCATACAATGCTCGCTCGCCGCTGCCATAGAGCCGGAATTGCCATTGGGCAGTGCGCAGGATCTGCACATCCCAATCGTGCCTCAGAAAGCGACGTGTCCACTTCCTCTTGCGAAACTGCTCCTTGCCCCGTTCGTCCATTTGTGTGCGTCGTGCGTAGGCAAATGCCCGGTCCGCTGGCGAGGGCGCCAACAGATTCCGCGCCGCGTAAACGCTGGCAGTGCGCAACTGCGCGCCTAACATCTTCATGACTGTGTACGGGATATCTCGCAGTTCCACAACCTGGGCAGCAACAGTTCCTGGCGGCACATCGGCAGGGAATCTCAGCACCAGCGGCACATGTAGCAAGGCCTCGCCGATCCCGAAGGTATGTCCTCCCAGGCCCTGTTCCCCCAGGAAATCCCCATGATCCCCCGTTATGATCACGATTGTGTCATCAAGAATGCCACGGTCTGCCATAAATCCTACTAATTCCCCGAGGCGATAGTCAGCGTACGCAATCTCCGCGTCATATAAGGCACGGGTCCACCGCCATGCTCTTTCATTGCCCGCCCAGGCTACACGCTTCAGTGACCCAGCCCAGAGAGTAAAAAGTGGGTGTGCAACACGAGCCAGCACTCCATCATGATACCTGCCAATGAAGCCAAGCGGCGGCGAATAAGGTGTGTGGGTTTCTGTGTAGACCAAGTATATAAACCACGGCATTGTGCAGCTATCCATAGTGCCCATGGCCAGACGGTTGGCATCTCTCGCGCCCTGATCGGTCAACCCCGTGCATTCCAGCAGCCTGTTCCACTGCTTGTTTCTTCGGGCCTTAGGCTCCGAATTGAAGTATTGATGAAAATCTCTACTCAAGCCATTAGCCGGCCCCACATACCGGTTGGCCGATATACAGATGGTCTCGTAGCCGATTGCATTCAGCCGGCTGGGCAGCGAGATCACTGCGTCATCCAAGACGTGGTCGGGCCTTTCCACTCTATGCTCGTGGGGATACAAACCGGTCAACATTGTCGTGTGCGAGGGCAAGCTGTAATGACCCTGGGCAAAGGCCCGCAGATACCGCGTACCCTCGGCTGCCAGACGATCGACGTTGGGGGTAGTCTCGCGGTGATGGCCGTAGCAGCTTAAATGGTCCCACCTCAAAGCATCGAATACTACCCAAAGTATGTTTGGAAGCTGGCTCACTTCGGCCCTTTCATCGCGGTTGACTCACCCCAGGCGGTTTGCTCGCGCCGAACTATACTCAGGCCCTGATCGCCTGTTCGCCGTCGCTCGCTGGTCGTCCTTTGCAGAACTGAGCGGGCTTGGCATTGCCAGACTCCAGCGGCCCCTGGTTACTTATCGTGCAGACCTATATCGCTCAGAACAGATAGATGCCCCCCGCAGTGTCTACGAGAGGTCTTGTGGCGGTCCCGCTCATACGGTGGGATAAGCGATAGTAGGTGCCCTGCTTCAGTCCGAAGCTGAGGGCAAGTGAGCGGAAACGCGACCGCCGGGCCCCAGTCCGAAGGCTGCGGCCAGCATACGCCGAGCAATGGGCGCAGCGGCCGTCCCGCCGTGTCCTCCCTCCCAAACGAACACAGCTACAGCATACTTAGGCTGTTGGTAAGGAGCGAAGCAAACAAACCAGGCATGGGTGGGACGGTCGCCGCGATGCTCTGCCGAGCCAGTCTTGCCAGCGACAGCCACTCCCAAGCCCCCGACGGCCTGCGCGGTACCATGGGGTCGGGTGACGGCCAGGCGCATGCCCTTACGCACCCGCGCCAACGTCTCGGGGGCAACATCAAGCTCCCGCACCACAACAGGCTCAAGTACTTCGACCCCACCACCCAGCCACCTTGGCCACTGAATCTTGTGCACCACTCTCGGTTGGAGGACCTTGCCTCCGTTAGCCACCGCTGCCGTTGCTACAACCATCTGCAGGGGCGTCACTGTTAGCCAGCCCTGTCCAATAACCATATTCACCGTATCGCCGGTCAGCCACGAGTCCCGCTCGACGGTCGCCTTCCACTCCTTATCAGGCACGTGACCTTCTTCCTCGCCGGGAATATCTATGCCGGTAGAGATTCCCAGACCGAACAGGCGAGAATAGCGGGCAATGCTGTCGCTGGACAGCCTCTCCTTCAGCACAGTTTGATAGAAGTAGACATCGCACGACTGGGCCATGCCCTTGT
>JAUVZM010000043.1 GCA_030602615.1 bacterium | reverse complement strand
AGTCGGCGCAGCCGGTGAGAACCTGTGCCTGCAGGCGGTGGGTCTCGACCTGGGCTCGGTGATGGTAGGAGCCTTCAGCGACAGCCAAATCAGCCAAGTACTGAAGTTGCCGGCCGACCACGCCCCCCTACTGGTAATTCCCGTGGGCTATCCCACCTAGTCCGCAAAATTCATAGACGGATTTTGCGGAAAACCCGCTTTTTGAAAAAAGCCGGTTTTCCGCACCTTTCCGGCAAAAACTTTCAAAGTGGAACAGTACGGCAGATGCCATACTATTACTCCTTAAGGGGGGCATAGGCTCCATTAAAACGCCCCTCGCACCGAGCGAGACAACAACACATCTCTGTATTGCGGTTCAACAATAATACGCGCTGGGAGGTGAGGGGGCTGTGCGCCGCGAACCTGTCACCAGCGCGTGTAACCACCGGGGAGGGTATAGTGATGAGTACCAACAGAGTCGTGATGATTGCTGCATTATTGGCCGCAGGCTGCATTTGTGCTCAGGCCGCCGAATTCTACACTCCACCCGTCGTCTCAGTGACTCTGCTGAATAAGGCCCCGGAGATTGACGGTACTGTGGGCAGGCAGGAGTGGGGGCAGGCAGCCGTGCTCAGCGAGTTTGTCACTCTGGGCGGGGAGAGCCGTGTTCAACTGCCCACGACTGTCTACCTGGGCTACACCGAGCAGGCCCTGTATGTGGGGGCCAAGCTTTTCGACCCCGACCCGCAGCAGCTTCGCCGCGAGGTGACCCAGCGCGATGGCGAGGTGTGGCGCGATGACTGCCTGGAGCTATTTGTGGACACCGCCGGGGAACGCCAGGACTATGCTCACCTGGCAGTCAACGCCCTGGGCATCAAATACGACTCCTACGACCGAGTAGTGACCGAGGACTTTCAATGGGAGGCAGCGGCAACAATCCACGATGACGGCTGGAGCGTCGAGATAAGCTTGCCGTTTGCCAATCAGATCGCGCCGCAGCCGGGCGATGAGTGGATTGTGGAGGTAGCCCGCAACGCCGCGCGGGCTGACGTGCTCAGTAGCTGGGGATGTCACAATAAGAGTTTCTACGAACCGGAGAACTTTGGAACGTTGATATTTGGCGGCCGCCCGTGCCGGGTGACAATAGATGACCTCGGGGCGATGTGGCTGGGCCAAAACAATGCCTTCATCTCGGTTCGGCCACTGTACGAGTTTCTACTACCGATGAGTGTGGCAACCAGCAGCAGCGCATGGGAAAACGAATGGCAACACGCTGTAAAGCTTAACGTCCGAGTTATGGGCCGCGATAAACGAGGCCACTTCTTTGACGCGGTGAAGCTGACGCTGGCGCCAGGGCCCCAGCAGGCCCCTGTCCCCTATCTGATAAGGCAGGACGGCTTCAGTACCGTCACCTTCTCGCTGACTGACCACGAGGGGATTGTGCGCTGGCGGTCGGGGCCATATCCAGTAGAAGTTCCCCCTGTATCCGCCGCCCTGGCCGAGACGGAACAGAAGCTGGGTGATGCCCTGGTTAAGTGGGCGAAGATGGCTGAGGGCAGCAAGAAGCAGCACGCTCAGGCGATGCTGGAAGAAATGCTGATGGCGTGGCGCTCGCTCAATGACCGCTACCAGAAGCGCGAGCAGATGAAGCGCGTCGAACTGGAAGACCTGCTGCTGAAGGTCCAACTGATTACCAAGCAGACCGAAGTGCTAACGACCGAAATCTCCAACCCAGGGGCTACTTAAAGGGACAGAGGCAATCTGCCTGGGGATCTAAGCGGATTGTCACCTCGGTAAGCAGCGCAAGTAGGTCAGGGCGAATCTGGCCCATCAGCTCGTGGACCTCGTCCGCCGATAGCGTCTCGCCACTGATACCGGCAGCGTAATTGGTCACTACCCCCACGCTGGCATAACATATCTCGGCCTCGCGGGCCAGCACCACTTCAGGTACTCCAGTCATTCCCACGACATCGCCGCCCAGTTGGGCGAACATTTGAATCTCCGCCGGTGTCTCAAACCGCGGCCCCTCCGTGCAGACGTAGACGACATCCTGGTGGACTACCAGTCCCGCTTCCCAGGCTTGCTCGGCGATAAGTCGGCGCAGGTAGCTGCAGTAGGGATTAGTGACGTCAATGTGGGGTATCTCCTCGTCGCTGCCTTCGGCCAGAGTAAGCGGGCGCTGCCGGGTAAAATCCAGGAACTGGTCGGGCACGACCAGATGGCCCGGCTCGATGTCCTCGCGGATGCCACCTACGGCGTTAGTGGCGAGGATGTGAGTGCAGCCGAGGCTTTGCAGGGCGGCGATATTGGCCTGGTAGGCAATCTGATGGGGAGCCAGCCGGCCCGCCGCTCCGTGACGGGGCAGAAACACGACTTCTTTATCAGCAAAGCTGCCGCTAAGAACCGTAACCGCACCGAAAGCCGTGGTCACTTCTTCTCGGTGTAGATCAAACTCGGGTAGCTGCGAGAACCCCGTGCCACCAATAATGCCGATGGGCATTGTAAGCCTCACCTCCGGGCGTCCGGCATACGGTAGTTCGTCTTCGCTGCCAGGTTTCCCTTCAGCACACTGTGCTGCCGTATCACGGTTGGTATTCCAGCTCGACATCACCAATGAAGACGGTGTCGCCGACCTGAGCATCAGCCCGACTGAGGGCAGCAATGACACCCAACTCCTGCAGTTGTCCGTGCATACGCAGCAGGGCATCTTCGTTGCTCAGATCGGTGCGCTGGACCAGTCGCTCGACCCCACTACCCCGCACTAGAAAGACATCCTCGGCGGCCCGGAATATCTGCAGTGGGCGCTGCTCAGCTTGCGGCATCTGGTGAGTCTCCGGTTCGCGCTGGTCTGCCTCACGTGGCTCCAGCTCCTCCAGCTTCGCGGCCAGTGTTTGCACGAGCTGGGTCAGCCCCGCGCCGGTCACTGCCGAGACAGGATATGCCGGTATCTGCCGCTCGGCAAAATACTGCTGGCACACCGGCAGGAAAACCTCACTGTCGGGCAGATCAATTTTGTTCAGCGCGACCAGTTGGGGCAAGGCGGCAATCTGCTCGTCGTAGGCCGCCAGCTCGCCATTCAAGTTCTCATAATCTTCCAGAGGATCGCGCTGGTCAACCGCCGCGACATCCAGCATATGCAGCAGCAGGCGGGTGCGGCGAATATGGCGCAGGAACTGGTCGCCCAGGCCCCTGCCGGCGTGGGCGCCCTCAATCAGTCCGGGCATATCTGCAATAACGAACTGGCGTTCGTCGCTGACCCGAACCACGCCCAACTGCGGCTGGAGGGTGGTAAAGGGATAGCTGGCGATCTTGGGTTGGGCCGCCGAGAGATGAGAGATGAGCGTAGACTTGCCCGCGTTGGGGAAGCCAATCACCCCGACATCGGCGATAATGCGCAGCTCCAGGCGCAGCCCGCGGCTTTCGCCGGCCAGGCCCTGCTCAGCAAAGCGCGGGGTTCGGTGGGTGGCAGTAGCAAATGCGGTATTGCCCCGACCTCCTTCGCCTCCGCGAGCAGCGATCAGCCGATCCCCCGGCACTACCAGGTCGGCGACCTGCTGACCGCTGGCCTGCTCGTAGACCATGGTACCTGGCGGCACTCGAACAATGCAGTCGGCGCCGTTTTTGCCATCGCGGTGCCTGCCGGCACCGGCCACGCCCGACTCAGCGGAAAATACTGACTCATACTCGAAGTCCAGTAGCGTGTGCAGGTCCGGGTCAGCCACCAGAATGACATCTCCCCCATCGCCGCCGTTGCCACCATCAGGGCCGCCGCGCGGGACGAACTTCTCCCGCCGAAAGTGCACCGCGCCGTCGCCGCCGTCACCAGCTCGCACCTCGATTTGTGCCTCATCCACGAACATCGCCAGCACCCACTCGATAGTTTAGAACTAAGTCCATAAACAGAATTGCCGGCACGCCCCGGTGCCGGCAATCTATCACTTTCAGGCCATACGTGTAGTATTATGCCTCGACAGATTCAGAAAGCACACTCACATAGGTGCGCCCGCCCCCGCGCTTCTCGAACTGAACCTGGCCGGAGGCCTTGGCAAACAGGGTATCATCGCCGCCCCGGCCCACGTTCATACCAGGATGGAACCTGGTACCGCGCTGACGGATCAGGATACTGCCCGCCTTGACGGCTTGCCCACCGTAGCGCTTGACACCCAGCCGTCTGCCGACGCTGTCACGACCGTTTCGCGAACTGCCCATTCCTTTTTTGTGTGCCATATCCAATCACCTCAAAGCTATCAAGCGCAGTTTCCTACGCTTTGATCTCATCAATACGTACTGCCGTAAACGCCTGCCGATGACCGTACTGGCGCTTGTAGTTCCTTTTCGGCTTATACTTAAAGACGCGAATCTTCCGTCCTCGGCCCTGCTGGACGACCGTGCCGGTCACCTGAGCGCCCGCCACGTGGGGAGTGCCCACCTGGACCTCGCCATTGCTGTGCACCATCAGGACTTCGTCGAAGCTGACCTCGTCGCCAACTTCAGCGTCCAGTTTTTGCAGTATGATGACTTCTTGCGGCACAGCCTTGTGCTGGTGGCCGCCATTTTGGAATATTGCGTACATCGTCGCTTCCCCTGTCATCAAGTCAACAAAGACACAACTGCAGCCGGGCATCTCCCGACTGCACAGTTATATTATAGGCAATATCACCGCTGAAGTCAAGTGTCTCCCAGGGAAAGACCTGGGAACTGACGCAAAGCGATTGACAAGCTGGGAGCAGGTCAAAAGGCTGGCTGCCTTGTGGCCTGGTTACGCCTGTGTAGTGATTCCCTGGAAATGGATTAGACGGTGAACGCCTCGATGCTCAGGTCCAGAATTCCCTGGCTTCTTGCTTCGTAATGCCAGCCTGGTGGAGGATTGAGATAAGTGTCTTCGGTGGAATGCTATTTCTGTTGCGTGGTACTTGTGCGACTCGCCTGTGCTCACCGCGCCACCCTTCGTAAGTGTCGTGGGCACCGCGGCGCTTCAACTCGAAGTCAAAGTGCTTCAGCAGACGCACCACGTCATGGCTGGACTTGTTCCTCAACGAAGCACCACTCTTACTCAGCAAAGACTAACTCAGCGGGATAATTCGCCGGCTGATCTATCAAGCTGGGTAGGGGCGAGGGTGGGAAATCAAGCGATAACCGCCGGTGCTGGGCATCGTACTTGAACTCAAGCTTTCGTTCCAATGTTGCTGCCGCCAAGACTACCGTGCCAAGGGCGTCTTCCATTTGCTTAACCGTAGTATCATCCTCTGCACCCAGATCGAGGAACTCAAGGATTAACCGAGAGGATGCACGGCGACCAGCCTCACGTTCCCGCCCCTCTCCGATGAAGTACTCTAGGTAATCAATAGTGGCATACACACAGTCCTCTACGGCCTCGTACACAGTAGGTCCACAACCGACTGTAGTATACTCGTAACACAAGGCGGAGTACTGGTCCTCATCTCTTGCAACGAGAATGTGGACATTGTACCGACGATCTCTGGGCATGTTTTCCTCTCCCATAGGCCACAAGGCAAAGCCAGCCCACTCAGTTGGACGCCCTGAACCGGCGATAGTCTATCGGCGAAAGACTACTATCCTTGAAGAACCCCACGTGCGTTCCATTGACCCTCAGATTATACGGTTCGGACGCGCTGAAGTCAAGTGGCTAGCGCGGCGAACTGCTATCATCCGTGGAGCCGGGCTGCTACGCTTTACAGCAATATCCGCCCAGGGTATGATTATTGTAGCAACAATAATCACTTCTGTCCACTATCTCGGCTGCACAGGAGTGTTATGCCGCGTATACTGCTAATTGGTATTGACGGATTGAGCCTGGAGCTTGTTCGCCAGTGGGCTGATGACGGCTACCTGCCCCATCTGCAGAAGATGCTGGCGGCAGGTAGTAGCGGGCTGCTGCGCTCCACTCCAGAATTCTCCAGCCCCCAGGCCTGGCCAAGCCTGATAACCGGCGTCAATCCAGGCAAGCACGGCATATTCAGCTTCCTGCAACCGGTGCCGGAGACTTATGAAGTACGGCGGATAACCTCAGCCGATATCCAGGTGCCCACCATATTCTCCCTGCTCAGCGCCGCAGGCAGTCAACTGGCCTGTCTGAATATTCCGTGCACTTACCCAATGGAAGAACTGAACGGCGTGGGAGTCGCCGGCTGGCTATGCCCGTCGCTGCGGCATAATGGCGCGACGTGGCCGCCGGAGCTGGCTGGTGAGCTGCGCCAGCGCTTCGGCAGGTATCCGTTTCACGCCGAGGTCAAGCATTACGCCCTGCAGGGCCGCTACGAGCGGGCTGTCAATGTGGCTTTGGCCCAGCTACATAAGAAGTCAGAGATCGGGAAGTACCTGTACCAGCGCCAGAGTTGGGATCTGTTTGCTATTGGCTTCGTGGAGACCGACGCCATCCAGCATTACTTCTGGCATCTGTCTGATAGCAATCATCCCCAGTACAACCCCCAGCAGGTCCAGCGGTGGGGCAATCCGGTTCTGCGCATATATCAAGCTATTGATGAGATCATCGGCCAGTGGCGAGAGCTGGCCAGTGACGATACTGTCATCATTATCGCTTCCGACCACGGTGCGACCCTCTATAATCGCGGGCGCATCTATATGCCGAACCTGCTGCGGGCGGCCGGGCTGACTGTGGATAAGCCGCCCAACCCGGGGACGGCGGTCGCTGCGCTGGGCCGGAAGCTGGGTGAGCGACTGCATCAACTGCTGCCCAAGGCTGTCAAGATGCGGCTTTATGACAACCCGCTGGGCCGGAGAGCGGTAGAATCGTTCTTTTCGCGGCGCTTAACTGAGAATATCAACTGGGAGCAGACTCAGGCTTATTCTTACTACTGGGAGACCGCACCGTGGGTGAATCTGAGCAGTCGCCAACCGCAGGGAATAGTTGCACCCGGTCACCAATATGAGCAGATTCGAGCGCAACTGATCGAGCTAATATCCTCAGCCACAGATGCGGTCACCGGCCAGCCGGCTACCAGTCGAGTCTTCCGGCGCGAGGAGCTCTACTCGGGGCCACATCTGGATGTCATACCCGATATAGGAGTCTGGTGGAACCAGAAGATCACCTTAGAGGGGCCTTTGATTGCCGACTTCGAGGGGCGCCGCCTGGAGGTGGAGCCGGCTATTCTGGTGCCCGGCATTACCGGCGGGCATGCGCCCGACGGAACCGTGATTGTGTATGGGCCAGGAGTACGCAGCGCCGCGAAAATCGCGCAGGTCCGCATTGAGGATATTACTCCGACCCTGCTCAGGCTGCTGGGCCAGCCGGTGCCCGGCTACATGGACGGGGCGGTGCTGAATGGATGTTTCACTGAACCGCTGCCGCATAGCACTGACAGGGCGGCCGAGAGGGGAGCGGACGAGCGCCGACAAGGTCCGGCGTATTCGCCCGACGAAGAGGAGATAATCACCGAGCGACTGCGCAACCTGGGGTATCTGTAACCACCAGTGAGGAGGACGGTAGAATTGGCGTTTGACGAACAGATAGTTGTTGGCCGTGGAGAGCTCACGCTGGAGCCGGAGCGGACAGTGCTGGTCGGCATCGAGGACTATTCGGGCGCCAGCCACTCAGCAATGCAGGAGCTGCTGCAACTGGTGCGGGCAGCCGGTGCCTCGGTGGTCGACGTTATCACCCAGACCCGCAGCAAGCCGCACCGGGCTACATATGTGGGAAAGGGCAAGCTGGAGGAAATCAGGCAAGCAGTCAAGGCCAATGAGGCAGATATGGTGGTTTTCAATGCCACGCTCAAGCCGGCGCAGATCAATAATATCCTCGATGTATTGGAGGAGTCGAAGGTGCTGGACCGGGTGGAGCTAATCCTGGATGTATTTGCCCAGCACGCCCGCACCCGCGAGGGCAAGCTGCAAGTGGAACTGGCTCAACTTACCTATCTGCTGCCGCGGCTGGTCGGCCACGGGAAGATGATGTCGCGTATCGGCGGAGGGCGCGTTTTGGGTATCGGCGTGCGCGGACCCGGTGAGACCAAGCTGGAGACCGACCGGCGGCAACTGCGCCATCGTATCACTCAAGTCCGCCGCGAATTGGAAGAGGTAGCAAGCCGCCGGGATACCGAGCGGGAGGCACGTCGCCGCTCGGGGCTGCCCACAATCAGTATCGTCGGCTACACCAATGCCGGCAAATCCAGCCTGCTCAACGCCCTGGCCGGTTCACAGGAGGTAGAGGCTCACGACCGTCTTTTCGAGACCCTCGACCCGACGATCCGGCGGGTAGATTTAGGGGATGGCGTTAGGGCGCTGGCCAGCGATACCGTCGGCTTCCTGCGTAATCTACCGCCCAATCTCATTGCAGCCTTCCGCTCCACGCTGGAAGAGGCCGTGCAGGCCGATATCATAGTTGAAGTAGTTGATGCCAGCAACCCGGAGGCACTGGAACAGCACCGCGCCAGCCAGGAAATCCTGGGAGAACTGGAAGCGCTGGACAAGCCGTATGTCGCTGCCCTCAACAAGTGGGATCTGGTCGAGGATCACCAAGGCACCTGGGAGCGGCTCAAGCGGTTGCCCAATGCAGTGCCGCTGTCAGCAACCAATGACATGGGGCTGGAAGAATTGAGAGAATGCCTGCGTGAACTGGTCCGCAAGCGGCATATTGCAGCGACGATCCGCCTGCCCTATGATCACCTGGACCTGCTGGATATAATCCATCAACGGGGCCACGTACTCAGTCAGGAATATCAATCGGACTACGTGGAAGCGCAGATCGAAGTGGAGCCAGAGATATTGGGCAAACTGGAGCGCTTTGTCGTGGCCAAAAGCTGACTGTGGAGGCAGCCGAATGTAACTAAGCCTCTATGGTAGCTGCTTATTGGTTGTCAGTTATCACCAGTTTGCGTTGCTCCCCGCAATTCCAGATAGTGCTGATCTGTCCATCTCGCAGGGTTCTTCGCCGGCTTAGCTCCCCGATCTCAGAGAAGTTGATTTCCGGGAGGAGGTATCAGTATGGTTCGTGAATAATATATGACTACGGCGCTGTGAATTATATGCAGTACCACGGAGCATAAGTCGTAAGCTCTTATAGCTTAGTTGAGGTGATTTCGCTTGAGCATCAATGATTTTGAGGTTCCCTTCCAAAAGCTGCGCTGGGTATGCGACCCAGCCAGCCTGGGAATAGATAGTACCGCCGAATTGGAGCCGGCTGTCGAGCCCATCGGCCAGGAGCGAGCCGTGGCAGCGGTTGATTTCGGGGCGACTATTCCCAGCGAGGGCTACAACGTTTTTGTGCTGGGACCGGTGGGGTCCGGTCGGACGACACTCACCCGCCAGGCCCTGGAGGCAGCCGCCGCCGAGCAGCCAGCACCTGCCGATTGGTGTTACGCACACAACTTCCACGATCCGCGCTCGCCGATAGCGCTGCAGTTGGACCCCGGCGATGGTCGGCGACTGGCTCAGGATGTCGACGAGCTTATTGAAGACATAACCCAAGCTATCGAGCACGTCTTCGACAGCGACGAATATCAGGACCAGCGCGATGAACTGCTGCGCGAATTCCGCGAAGAGCGCAGCCGGGAGATGCACGCCTTCGAGAAGGAGGCTGAGCAGGCCGGTTTTACCATTGGCCGCAGTTCCAGTGGTCTGATTGTCGCTCCTGCTCCTAACGGTGAGGTAATGACGCCGGAAGAATACGAACAGATGAGCGAAGAAGAACGCAAAGAACTAGACAATAAGCGCGAGCAACTGCAGGACGAGTTGCTGGATCTTATGCAGGACCTGCACCGTCGCGAGAAAGAAGCCCGCAAAGCGCTGCGGCAACTGGATCGCCAGACCATCCAGTTCGCCACTGGCCACTTAATTGACGAACTGGTTGAAGGATATAAGAAATACGAATCAGTAGTGGAACATTTCCAGCAAATGAAGCACGATCTGGTGGACAATGTCGCCCATTTTCGCGAAGCCGAGGAACATAGCTCGCCGCTTCCCATTCCTGAGGTCCTTATCACCGGTGCCCGCACACCCTACGAACGGTATCGCATCAACACACTAGTCGCCAACGAAGAACTAAAGGGAGCACCGGTAGTCCTTGAGATGAACCCGACCATTGATAACCTAACTGGTGAGATCGAATACCAGACGCGAATGGGCGCGCTGATCACCGATTTCACTATGATCAAGCCCGGCGCGTTGCACCGGGCCAACGGCGGCTATCTTATTCTCGAGGCCGAGGCCATCCTGCGTCGCCCCTTTGCTTGGGAAGCCCTAAAGCGCTGCCTGAAAAACGGGCAGATCAGAATCGAGTCCCTCCAGGACCAGATGCGACTGATCTCCACGGTCAGCCTCGAGCCTCAGCCCATTCCGCTTGACGTCAAGGTGGTGCTCATTGGCACTTCCTTAGTCTACTACCTGCTGTATGCTTATGACGACGAGTTCGGCAAGCTATTCAAGGTCAAGGCTGACTTCAACACTATTATGGAGCGCAGTGAGGAGACGATTCAGGCATACGCTCGCTTTATCGCGACAAAGTGCCAGGAAGAAGATCTGCCGCCGTTCTCTGCCGAAGCAGCAGCCAAGGTTGTTGAATATGGCGTGCGCACTGCCTCTGACCAGGAGAAGCTGACCACCAGATTTGTTGAGGTGCTGGACCTGGTGCGCGAATCAGCTTACTGGGCTGACCGTAATGGCAACGGGGAGCTGGTGCAGGCCGAAGATGTCCAGAACGCCCTCGAGCAGTTCATCTGGCGGTCTAACCGCGTCGAGGAGCGCCTGCTAGAGCTGATTGAGCAGGGGACACTGCTAATCGAGACCGAAGGCGAGACCCTCGGCCAGATAAACGGCTTGCAGATCGCTGTGCTGGGCGACTACACCATTGGTATGCCTACTCGTATTACCGCGCGCAGCTCGCTGGGCACCGCAGGAGTTGTCAATATCGAGCGGGAGGTAGAGCTATCCGGCCCGATTCATGACAAGGGTGTTCTAATACTCAGCGGTTACCTGCGGCAGAAGTATGCCTCCGACCAGCCCCTGTCCTGTGCCGCCAGCATCAGCTTTGAACAGAGCTACAGCCAGGTCGAGGGCGACAGCGCCTCCTGTGCCGAGCTGATTGCCCTGCTTTCCAGTATTGGAGGCGTTCCCCTGCGCCAGGACATTGCAGTTACGGGAGCGGTGGATCAACACGGCTCGGTCCAGGCCATCGGCGGGGCTACCCGGAAGATTGAGGGCTTCTTTGCAGCCTGCAAGGTCAAGGGTCTTACCGGCGAGCAGGGTGTGGTGATCCCCACTGCTAATGTGCGCAACATAATGCTGCGCGAAAAGGTCGTCAAGGCAGTCGAAGCCGGCCAATTCCACATCTGGGCGGTACAGACCGTTGATGAGGCGCTCGAGATCCTAACCGGTATGCCGGCGGGCGAGGTGGACGAGGCAGGCAACTACCCCGAAGGCACTGTGCATCACGCAGTTCAAGATCGCCTATACCAGATGGCCCAGACGCTCAGGGAATATGGCCGCGGTGCTGCGAAAGAGGCTAAAGAGGAGCTCTAAGGGATGGCTGAGCAACGGGTGGGGACTTCCGGATGGAGCTATGATCATTGGCGAGATTATTCAGTGTGCTGCAATGTGTGTGTCAATAACTGCATCGGTAACGTCAATGAATTTGTAAGGGTGACTCCAGGTGGAAAAATAGCTTATGTCCTTGAGCAGTTGATAGTCGGTGCCGAAGTAGCGGTTGAGTATTACCCTGAAGGTGTTTACCGGCGTTATCCCCTCGTATAGCTCTTGGCAATCACCGCCCGGCAGATAATATGCATTCAATATGGACAATCTTTCTTTGAAGTTGGTGTTGTTCGGGTCTTCCCAATCCAGCATAGAGCCCGGTCCGTGATCGCCCTGCAGAATTATAATGCAGGGGTTCTGGGAAGTAGACAATATTTTGTTTATCGCTTGCTTTACCTTCTGATTAACAAAACTAAGTTGCCGCGGATAGTCCCGTACGTACTCCTCCCTAGTTCCAGCCTCCATAAAACGGCTGCCATCTCCTCTTGGAAGCTCCCCGTGATGATAGATGGGCTCACCGTGTTCCCCGAATATAAAAGGAGGGTGGGGTGCTAAGATATGAGCAAATACGAAGATCGGAGAATCCATTTCGGTCATACTGCCCAACTGGTCAAAGATGAATAACAGCCGCTTCCGGCGACAGGTGTATTGCAGCGGGGACGACGCCAAGATGAACTCAATGGGGCGAATGAGGGTAGTGCCTAAAAGCGCAGTTTCAAATTCGGTCGGGCACCCCCAAGGAGGAGCTAAATAGACATCAGCGTTGGGTATTTCTGTACCGTGATAGTTTGATGAAAAAGCCACAAATACATAGCCATACTGTCTCAGAAAGCTGGCGACAGTGTTATTTCGGATCATTTCTGTTAATGGCCTTCGATCATTGCAGTTGACCTCGATGTGACTGACCAAATCATTCAGATACTTAAAGTTCAAAGAGGCTGATAGTGAAAGAGAGGTTTGACAATAATTGGCTCGGCTGTGGCTGGCTATGTAAAAACCTTTCTCCGCCAGGTAGTCCAGGAATGGACGATTGTCATAATGATACAACTTCCTCAATACGTCGGATCGACCATAACCGTCCAATATTATGTAGTAAATGTCTGGGAGTTCTTCGCGCCTTCTTGGTTTCATGGTCTTGTGGATTTGCATCTGCCCATCTATGCCAGGTTTCGGCCTAATGACAATGTGGTAGGCCGCCATGCTGCCAGGAACGGCGACAAGAAAAATAGCTACGATGTTGAGGCCTGTGGTTAACTGGTACAACTCCTTGCGGGTTCTCGCCAGGATGTGTCCAACAGCGACCAGCACAACTGCATAGAGCAGTAATAGATATCTACATCTGCCAATAGTAATCCCGGCTATTGTCCACCCCCTTAGCGCCTCAAAAAAGTACCCGTAGGAGAAGAATAAGAACAGCAATGTGGAGACGATTATCCCGGCTTTTCTCTTATCTTTAACAACAAGTGTCAACAGCAGCCATAACGCCGAAGCAACCAAAACCATAATTACTATTGGCCTAATAATCTCAACCGGTGAGGTCGAGCTGACGTTATGCGAGAATAAAGATAGAATAGGGAATACCGCAAACAACAAAGGATGAATAACAACGCATTTCTTCACATTTATGCTCCTCTTTCTTTCATCAGATATAAAGTTCTTTGTGTATCGGTAATTCTTGACGAATCCTCTATCGTGAAGTATTGGCCGAATTTAGCCTCAAAAGCCAGTTGGGTATAATTGGTGAAGATATCGTCTCGAGCTGAAAGAAGTCTTTGGGCCTGCGGGTCACTTTTCGGGACGAATTCAATGATAAGCGAGTGGCAAATATTGTTGAAATAGGCCGCGATTTTCTCCAGAGGGACATTGTTAGAGATTGATAGATGATGCACGAGAGCAAGTGCTAACACTGTGTCGGCAGGCCCGCGCTCCACTAGGGACATTCTTTCTTCATTTTCCCACCCGATGCCGGGGCTTGGATTGGTCAAATCAAGGAGCAGAGGCAATAGGTTAGTTTCACCGTCTCTGACACACTGAAGATAATTTTGCTCGATCGCAGCTGGATCGTTGTCAAAGGCGACGATCTGGATGCCCTTCCCGCTAGCAATCCGACTGAACAGACCTACATTTGCCCCCAGGTCCCAAACAGTGTGTGGATTAAGCCTATCTAGGAATTTGGCTACGAGGCGCTTTTTGTGCTCAAGTGCCTCGGAGGAATAATTGGTAAAAGTGTAGTAATCAGCCCACTGCGTACCACGAGGCTGCCACCGCAGCCTACTAACAATGCTCTCCAAATTGCTTATAACGCCTTGGAGCGCCAATTGACTCATCTGGCGACCGGTCTTGTCAACAGTTCTGTCAGCCAAATGCTTCTGACTCTTAGCATGAAGATGAATGTGAAAAAGCAGGGGAAATACGAGCCAGCTGCGAGACGGCAGTAATGAACTGGTCAGGTCCAAAGAAATGCCATCCAAGTGAATCCGAAGTAACTGATTTAATCGAACATCTGTGTAGCTCATCAAAGCAAGCGGCGCCAAAAAATGTTGACAAAATTGCCGATAGGCTACCCAAGGGTGTCCCTCGCAATATTTCTCGAAAGAGAGAGTATCAACGAATATAGGTTTGGCGTTTCTGAATTGGATATTATACGCACTGCAGTCTTTCAGTGACATGCCGAAGTCCAGAGATTTCTTTTGAACCTGGAGTGTCGCCAAGGCGGCAGCCTTTAATTGACTAAAACTCCATTCATACGGGTAGGAGACAAACGGTATCAGTTCGGGCCTAATTATCTTGTAGGCCTCGTCGGATTGTGCATACGCTAAATCATCCTCCATGTGGGGAATCAAGAGTCCACCCTCTACAAGAGTATCATAAAGCCCGGAGTCAAGCAGACAATCATAGTTCTCTTGGTAGATAGCGTTTACCTGGCGGTACAGTACTTGATCCTCCAGGAAGACGAATCCACTAGGATCGCGAAACGAGCCTGGAATATTCGCCCTACTCTCCATCTGCGCCGCGTTTGTCCCCTCCTGCGAGCAAGTTTCTGAAAAATGTTCTGATGCTTTTCCAAGACATCTTAATTATGAACCCTCCAGCAAACAAGCTCGCGATAAGCAGCTGAAAAAAGTAACTACCAGTTCCCGGATCGATATAAGCATAAGCAGGCTGCGCAAATACCAAACACCACAAAGCAACTAATGCAAACGCACTAGTTAGGCAGGGCAAGGGTTTCATAGTAGCTCCTTCTGCAAAATCGGAGTAATTGTGGCCAATGCCGGGCGACAAGCCATAGCAGCTAGATTTCACGAGTAGAATCCCGCAATTCGAAGTCCCCCATTGGTTTAGAGAGGATCGCCAGCAGCAGTGGGGAAGTCGCGGTTCAACGCCTGTGTGCCTAACCACCAGTAGCAGCGGTCGTCTTCAAGCCTACTACCTCCTGATCGGATTTGTGATATGGCTTTCTACTTCAACTTGTGCTCGTTAGTCTACCGGTAGTTTATGAACTTACCGCAATATCTGTGCCAAGAACTGCGTCGGTACCGTAACCGGCGGATGACAATCCTGGCACCGCTTGAAGCCCAGGTAGCGCCGGCTATCCGGTTTGGCTGCTCATAACCCACTTTCGCAGCGCTTTGCCCTGTGGGCTCCTCCTATTTGCTGATATATCCGCCGCAAGGCCCATTTGCCTAGATTTGGTTGACTACTTGCGGGCTTTCTGATAGGATTTGGATGATATGAGCAACAGCAATGCCGATGGGCGAGTACTGCTATTGAATCAAAACTACGAACCGCTGAATATCTGCCGCTGGCAGCGGGCGGTGACGCTGGTCTATCTGGATAAGGCAGTGATGGTGGAAGCCGACTCGCGGATACTCCACTCGCCGTCGATGACCATGCGGATGCCGTCGGTGGTGCGACTGGTGCGCTACATTCGCCGGCCACTGCCCGAGATAAGGCTTTCTCGGCAGAGCCTGATGGAGCGGGACAGCTACACCTGCCAGTACTGCGGCAAAAAGGGCCGAGACCTGACTGTTGATCACGTTATTCCCCGTGAGCGCGGTGGCCGCCACGAATGGAGTAATCTGGTGGCTTGCTGCATGGACTGTAACAACCGCAAAGGCAATCGGACTCCGCGCGAGGCCGGCCTAATCCTCCTCCAGCGGCCCCAACAACCGCGCTTTATCCCCTACTTGAGCTTCTCGGCGATGCGCCAGGCGCTCGGTAACGAAGTCTGGCGCGATTACCTCGAGCCGTTTGCTCCTCACCTGATCCCCGAATAGTGGCAAAGGCCAGCCCTCGTAGGCAGTAGAGTTCTGCCGGCCATCTCTTTTATTCCGTGAGCGAGCTAAGAAGGACTTCCGGTGCCTGGAAAGAAAGTCTTTCACGCGACGGGCCCAGTTGTACTCTAGACCACAGGAGGGATTACTGATGTCTGCACCTCTTCCCGAAACCCCTGGCGACACCGAATGGTTTGTACACGACCGCTTTGGGATGTTCATCCACTGGGGGATTTATGCAGCGGCTGCCCGCCACGAATGGGTGAAGAAGTACGAAGAGATCACCGACGAAGAGTACCAGAAGTACTTCGATCACTTCGACCCGGACCTGTATGATCCGAAGAAGTGGGCGCGGTTGGCCCGGCAGGCGGGAATGAAGTACCTAGTGGCGACCAGCAAGCACCACGACGGCTTGTGCCTGTGGGATTCGCAGCTCACCGACTACAAAGCTACCAACACCCCGTGCGGACAGGATCTGCTTGCACCCATGGTAGAGGCATTTCGGGCCGAGGGGCTGAAGATTGGCTTCTACCACTCGCTGATTGATTGGCACCATCCGCAGTTCCCCATTGATGCGGTTCATCCTCAGTGCAATGATGAAGAGACGCTGAAGACAAACAAGGATCGTGATATGGCTGAATACGTCCAGTATCTTCATTCTCAGGTGCGGGAGCTGTGCACCAACTATGGGAAGATTGATCTGTTGTTCTTTGACTATTCATACTCGGGCCAGAAGGGTGAAGGACTGCTGGCCGACGGCAAGGGGAAAGACGATTGGCAGGCGGAGAAGCTCATCGCAATGGTCCGCGAGCTGCAGCCAGGTATCGTCATCAACGATCGGACGGAAGTGCCTCAGGACTACGTCACGCCCGAGCAGATTCAGCCTGAAGGCCCGCTCACCGTGGACGGAAAGCCGGTACTGTGGGAGGCCTGCCAGACCTTCAGCGGCAGTTGGGGCTATTACCGCGATGAGTACACCTGGAAGTCTCCGGAGATGCTCGTCCAGATGCTTGTTGACGGCGTCGCCAAGGGCGGCAACATGATACTCAATGTCGGGCCTAACGCACGCGGTGAGATCGAGCCGCGCGCCGTGGAGCGGCTGGAGGCGATGGGGCAGTGGATGCGCCTGCATAACCGGTCAATCTATGGATGCGGGCCCAGTGACTTCCCCGCACCACCGGACTGCCGCTACACCCAAAATGGCAATCGGCTGTATCTGCACCTGTTCGCCTGGCCCTTCAAGCACGTGCGGCTGAAGGGATTGGCTGATAAGGTTGAGTATGCGCAACTGCTGAACGACGCCTCGGAGATCCAGTTAACCGAAGGCGGGCAGGCACATCACCGTCTGTCGGAAGAGGCTGCTGATACTATTATTCTGGAACTACCCGTGAGCAAGCCGGCGGTGACTGTCCCGGTTATCGAACTGTTTCTCAAGTAACCGGGAGCAGCAGGAAGCGAGCTAATGCAGACCGGCGAACGGGGCCAGTCGGCCCCGTTCGTTCTATGTCAGTTGGTCAGCAAGGGCCTCGGCCAAATCCCGAGCGGTGCAGCGGGCCAGCAGGCCAGGCAACACCCCACGGACGCCGTCCTGATAGCGGTAGAAGCGGTCCTCGACGAGACTATCCAGGTCAGGGATGCCATCGGGTAACTCCAGCCCAACAGACTCGTCAAGCAGGGCCGCCACAGTCGCATAGATGGCAGTGGCTCCAGCGTCCGCGTAAAGGGTGACCGTCGCCGGCGTCAGTTCCTGCTGGACGAATTCGATGGCGCGCAGCAGATCAAAGACGCGCATCGCGCAGAGGCTATCACCCAGAAAGACGGCTTCGGACAGCAGCTTGAAGTGGGTGCCATAGTACCAGTCACGATCCGCTGGCCCCAGCTTGCGGGCCAGCAGCGCCCCCCAGCCGCGCACGTCCAGCACCAGCAGTTGCTGACCAGCCCGGCAGCGCTGGCGAATCCAGCTCTCGCGGCGGGAAACATCAGGGGTGCCGCCGGCAAACAGAGCAATAGTCAGCGGCTGCGAATCCGGGTTATCGTTGGCAGGATGCAAACGCAAGTGCAAGCCGGCATTGATAATATCCTGCTCCGACCACCACCAGTACTTCTGGCAATGCAGATCCGCTTCGTATGTCGCCCCACAGGCCCGGGGATGAAACTCCACTGGCCGGCGGCCATCGTTGACCTGCTCGGAGAGCCAGTCGCGAAGCTGCCGGAGGCGCTGCTGGTCGGCGGGCAGTTCGCTGAGCTGCTGCTGACGCTGGCCGCGGTTGAGCCGCCAGACAGTGGTCGTTGCGGGATCATCGCCCAGCAACTGGCCGGTTTCGGTCGCCCACAGCTCTTCCGGGGCGAAGAGTTTAGATTCCTGCCAGGTTAGTTGCTGGGTCGACTTGCCTTGCAGATGCTGGCAGAACCACCGGGTGGCCGCCCGCGCCAGATTGTTGGTATATTCGTGCCGGGCGCGATCAACCTCCAGCTTAAGCTTGTCACCGGCGTCAAATAGTTCGTAGATACGCCGGGCCCGCTCTAGTGAGTACTTCACGCCCTCCAGCGGGAAGAGATCATAAGCAACAGCCCCGACCATCACCGGCTTGGGCACCATTACAGTGAGATAATCGTCATGGTCAATGCCGGCGGCGCTGGTGCCCGGATAGATCTGCTCGGCATCCTGGGCCTGGCCGGTCCACAGGTAATTGCGGCGGTGCATTATGAAGGTGGCGGGAACCGCGGCGGCAATGCGCGGATCGCCCAGCATCATCATCGTGGTCTGGGTACCACCGCCACTGCAGCCGGTCACGCCAATTCGCTCAGGATCAACTTCGGGCAGCGACTGGAGCAGGTCAATGCCGCGCATAGCATCGTGCAGGAAATAGCGGGCCAACGACTGTCCCAGCCACCAGCACTGGACGCCTTCGTAGCAGTGCTCGTGAGTGCACCCGGGGATAAGCTCCTGGCCAGTTTCGGGGTCGAAATATTGGAGGCGCTCTCCCTGGCCGAGGGGATCAATCGCCAGGACGATAAAGCCGTTCCTAACCAGGTGTTGGCAGACGTTCTGATAAGGCCCGTAGGCCTTGGCCTCGGGGATATGTCCACAAAGGAAAAGAACCGCCGGCGCTGGGGTGGCCAGCTCATCAGGCACGTACAGATTGGCGGTAACGTACCACCCCGGCAGGCCCTGATACAGAAGTTTACGGATGGTGCAGCCCTCGACGTGCAGTTCGCCGCGGTAATCAACCTCCAGGGGACAGTTGGCCTGTGGCAGCCCGCCGATGCCATCTAAGAAGGCCTTTCGCACATGCTGACGCCACTGCTCAAACTGCGCAACAGTCTCAATCTGGTCCTTACGCCCGTTCCCCTCAGCCAGGGCCTGCTCGTAGCGATTGTATAGGTGCATCTGAAGCTGAATCTCTACATCGTACCAACCATCAAGATAAGGCGCGAATGTTTGCATAGCGCTTGTTCACCTCAGCGAAATGTAGAATGCGGGAGTGGCTCATGGGAGTTTATGGCACGAACAGATATAGCTTGATATAGGCATCCCATACCGGCTGGCGCAGCAGGCGGCTGCGCCAGCGGCGGACAGTCGGCGATAGCGGCTTGAAGTTGAATATCTGCACCTCGCTGGCTTTCTGGCCCAATTCGTCGCGGATTTGAGTGGTCATCTGTCGCGGCAATTGTGCGCCACGGTCGCGGGCGACCAGCCAGATGCGCTGCCCGCCTTTCGGGAACTGCTGGACAGGCTCCATATCCGCGAGGGGCACGGGCAGCCGATACTCGATCATAGTCGTGTCGTCGGCCCAGTAACGGCGGAACGATGCATCATAGCACTCGATAACTAAGTCATCAGGCTGCCAGCGTGCTCGTACAGTGTCCACAATCTGCTGCCACGGGACATTGTAGGCGGGGTTTAGGAACTGCTGGCCCGTGAAATAGTTGTGTATGCCGTATAAGCCGCCGACAAACACTATGCCCACCAGCACACCAGCCAGCAGCGGAGTGCGGAGGGCCTGAGCACCGCGGGCCATTAAGATATAGGCAAAGGGCAGGGCGAATAGCGCAACACTGGTTACACGGACTATCGGTTCAGAGCGGGCTGCGGTACTGAAGACGAGGACGACTGTTATAATTGCTGCGGGCCAGGTCCACAGCTTCAGCCACCGGCCAGGGCGGCGGTCGCCGCGCGCACCAACAAAACCAGCCACCAGCAATATAACACCGGCCAGGAAGACAGGTACGGTAACATAGAAACGCCAGGGATCGGTATTCTCACCAACAATGGCTGCGTACACCGGCAGGCCCAGCTTGATACCAAGGCCGTACAGCGTCCCCTGTAGGTGAGCAGTTCGGGGAATACCAGAAACGGCGGAGAGCGAGTGCAGCAGCCTCACCGCCAGGGGGGAAAGCGCCACAACGAACAGGGCGGCTGAGGCCAGCCAGCGGGGCAGATAGCCGGGTTGGTCGCGGCGAGCAGCGCAAAGCAATAGCAGATAACCGGGCAGAAGCAGCAAGGCGGCAACGTAGTTGGCCCACAATAGTGCTGCGGCGGCCAAACCCAATAAGATATAGTGCCGCCAGCGGCCCGCTGTTGCCGCCAGCAGTAGCAGATAGGCGACCAGTAGAAACAGGGCGGTAGTCATTGCGAAATAGCGGGCCGCGCGCAGGTACAGCAGGCCCAGCGGCGAGAGTACGAACAGCCACAGGGCCAGTAGATCGCTCGAGGGCCGCAGCAGCCGGCTGGCCAGCAGCCAGACAAGCACCACTGCCAACAGCGCCCACAGGACTGAAAACGAGCGCAGCGCCACGTCGCCGGGCCCGAAAACATCGCGCCAGTGCATCAGCAGCCAGTAGTAACCCGGAGGGTGGAAGGCATCCCAGTATATATGTTCGGGCTGGGCGATGTGCCCAGCGGTGATGCTTTCGTCAAGCCAGAGGTCAGGATGCTCCAGGTTTGACCACATAAGCGCAGCGAAGGTGACAAGCGCTGCCGTAACGGCGAGGGTCCGAAAGCTGGGGGTGGCAGCCAGTCGTGCCATTTGTCGCCGTAGACTGGTCATTATTGGAGACTATCCTTAGAGAGGCTGCCTCAGACTGCAAGCCCTTGCACACCATCGTCTAGAGTCCGGCAAATCGCCGACGTTGGGACAGCGATGAGGATCAATCCGTAGTGTTGCTCTTCACCGGTCGGTCTGAGACTGCCAGGTCACCTGCGGGCGACCTATGCATAATCACGTGCTTGCGCCATACTCCATTGGTGTCGGGAAAGTCAGTGCGGTAGTGAGCGCCGCGACTTTCGGTGCGGTGCAGCGCCGCCGCAGCCATCAGCATCCCCGCCTGGCACATATTAGCTGCCTCCAACTCAGCCAGCGCCGGGCCGGGGGAAGCGCTGATCTGATCGGCCCACTCAGCGAGTTGTGCCTGCGCTCTGGCCAGGTCGTCGCCGTTGCGGATGATCCCGACCTGCTGCCACATTAACTGTTGTATCTGCGGCTTCAAGTCGGCCGGTGCCGCCGGGATGTGGTTCTGTTTGCAGGCGACAGCTTGCTCTTCTGAGG
>JAUVZM010000066.1 GCA_030602615.1 bacterium | reverse complement strand
GCCAACAGTGCCCAGGGTCGGCTGACCCTGGAAAGAGGGTTTGGCCGGAACGTAACCATGTTTGTTGATTATTTCGCGGAATATGGCTCCGGCGACGCATACCGCCAGGGGTGGCACGAGGGGTTGGGCCTGGATACCTGGGCCAGCTTTGATCGCTGGGACGCCTATCTGCGCAGTAACTGGGACTTGACCGACGACTCGACACTTGCTTCTTTGGATCTTAGCTACTATCTGAACAATCGCTGGCGCCTGGTATTGTTTGGTACCCACTACGACTTTGACGACACCAGTTATGGCGATGTGGAGCTGGGCGTAGGTTGGAAGGTACTCCAGGGCCGGGAGATAGGCTTGAGGTGGTCGCGTGAGGAGGGGCGCTTGAGTGTGGAATTGGGCAATTTGACTTCATCTTTCTAAGTCCTTCGCCGTAATGCTTCCCTCGCCAGCGGGCTGCCCAAGCGCACCAGCGCACCAGCCTCTGGAAACTATACAACCGGCTACCTCGTCTATCCATAGTGGTGATTGGTGGTGCCGCAGTTCGAGGTAATATCTGAATATCAGCCCCGGGGCGACCAGCCCGTGGCAATCGAGCGACTCTCCCAGGGGATCAGTAGCGGCCTGAAACATCAGGTGCTGCTGGGCATTACCGGCTCGGGTAAAACCTACACTATGGCCAAAGTAATCGAGCAGGTGCAGAAGCCTACCCTGGTAATTGCCCACAACAAGACCCTGGCTGGCCAGTTGTGCGCGGAGTTCCGCGATTTTTTCCCCAATAACGCCGTCGAGTACTTCGTCAGCTACTACGACTACTACCAGCCGGAGGCGTACCTGCCGCAGACTGATACCTACATTGAGAAGGATTCTTCAATCAATGACGAGATCGAGCGGCTGCGGCATTCGGCCACGCAGGCGGTGATGCAGCGCCGTGACGTGGTCGTAGTTGCCTCGGTCTCCTGCATCTACGGCCTGGGCTCGCCCGATATGTACCAGGAGATCATCCTTGATCTTTCCTGTAGCCAGCAGATCGAGCGCGACGAAATACTGCGGCAACTGGTTCGTATGCGGTTTTCCCGCAATGATCTGGCCCCCGAGCGTGGACAGTTCCGCGTGCGGGGCGATGTTATTGAAATCCACCCGGTAGATGAAGACCTCATTATCCGCGTCGAATTGCAAGGCAGGCGAGTGGAGCGGATTATGACGCTGGACGAGTTGACCGGCGAGATACTCGAAGAACAGGATCGGACGATTGTTTTCCCGGCCACCCACTTCGTGGCTTCCCAGGATCGTTTGGAGGACGCCCTGGTCTCTATCCAGCAGGAGCTAGCAGAGCGGCTGAAGTGGTTTGAGGAGCGCGGGCGCATTCTGGAAGCTCAGCGCCTGGAGCAGCGCACCCGCTACGACATGGAGATGATTCGCGAGATCGGCTATTGCCAGGGCATCGAGAACTATTCGCGGCATATTGACGGCCGCCCGGCGGGCGCGCCGCCTCACACGCTGATGGATTACTTCCCTGATGACTACCTGCTGATCATTGACGAGTCGCACCAGACGATCCCGCAACTGCACGCTATGCACGAGGGCGACCGCTCGCGCAAAAAAAGCCTGGTCGCGCATGGCTTTCGCCTGCCGTCGGCCTTCGATAATCGGCCGTTCAGGTTTGATGAGTTTGAAGGGCGGGTCGGGCAGGTGATCTACACCTCGGCAACGCCGAGTGACTATGAATTGGATCATGCCGAGCAGGTCGTTGAGTTGATTGTCCGGCCTACCGGCCTGATTGATCCCCCCGTGGAAGTCCGGCCCACTGAGGGGCAGATTGATGATCTAATTGCCGAAGTCAAGCAGCGCGTCGAGCGGCACCAGCGCGTGCTGGTCACCACCCTGACCAAGCGGATGGCGGAAGACCTGGCCGAGTATCTGGCTGAGCTGGGCATCCGGGTCCACTATATGCACGCTGACATTGAGACGCTGGAGCGCTCCGAGCTGTTACGCAGCCTGCGCCTGGGCGAATACGATGTGCTCGTTGGCATTAACCTGCTGCGCGAGGGTCTGGACCTGCCGGAGGTCTCGCTGGTAGCCATCCTGGATGCTGACCGCCAGGGGTTCTTGCGCTCGGAGACCTCGCTGATTCAAATAATGGGCCGGGCGTCCCGCCATGTCGAGGGCCAGGTCATTATGTACGCCGACCGGGTTACTGCGGCGATGCAGGCGGCCATTGACGAGGCCGAGCGGCGCCGGAGCAAGCAGGTTGTCTACAATGAGGAGCACGGCATAACTCCTCAGACCGTCACCAAGGCAGTGCGCGAGACCATCCGCTCCGCCCAGCAGGCGCGCGAGCGGGCTATCAAAGAGATTATGCCGGAGGCTCCCGAGGAGTTGGAGACCGACGAGCTTGCCGAGATCATCGCCGCATTGGAGGCGGAGATGAAGCAGGCCGCCGCCGATCTGGAGTTCGAACGTGCCGCCCAGATCCGCGACGAAATCGAAGAGTTGAAGGCTTTGCAAAAGGCTTGACTGTGGCTTATACTGAGGCGACTAGGAGGTGCAAGATGAATCGTTGGGACGTGTGGATCGAACAAGACGAGGACGGCTACTTTGTTGCTCATTGTCCAGCCCTACCTGGGTGTCACTCCCAAGGGGGTACGGAGCAGGAAGCACTCAATAATATCAAGGAGGCCATCGCTCTGTGCCTGGAAGCACGACTCGAACGGGCCCGCCGTCAGTATCAAGGCACACCGCGTGAGGTAAGCGTATGAGCCAGCGCCTGCCACGGGGTTCGTGGCGTAAAGTTGTGCGGGCCTTTGAAAAGGAAGACTGGCGCGTCACACGGCAGCGTGGCAGTCATATGATACTGGAAAAACCGGGCTGTGAAGCCACTTTATCCATACCGCGTCACGACACAATTGGACCAGGACTGCTGAGGAGTCTCATCAGGGACGCAGGGATGACGGTGGAGGAATTCTTGGAGCTCTATAGGTAGACTAGAGACTAACGGCGTGCAACGGATAGGGAAGCGAGCAGATGGATTGGCGAAAGTTGTTGCGAAGCAAGGAGTGGCGAGAGACATGTAAGCACATGACAACAAGCGAGAAGTGGAGATTTCATATGTACCATTCGGTGCTCGGTAGTGCATGGCTGGCCATTACAGTCGTTTTTCCAGCAATGGTCCTCACAGCGGCGTTACATGGGCGGCCGGAAACATTCTCTGTCGGTGGTGTTACCTGGCTTCTTGATTGGCCAACAGCCCTTGGTATCTTCCTAGTGGGCGTGGCGGTTTACATTCCAGTGGCAATCTGCCTGCAGAGGAAGCTGAAGAAGTTCCTTGCTTCCACCGAATGGGCGAGGGCGCAGGGCTATACAGTGGACGACCTATAGTGATCTTGGTATGGACATTGAGACGAAGTTGAAATCTGTTCCTGATCAACCCGGGGCGTACCTAATCAAGGGTCACGAGGGCAAGGTCCTATACGTGGGCAAGGCCAGCTCGCTGCGCAAGCGCCTGCGCCAACATTTCCGCGATGAGGCCAAAGGGGGGCCGTGGCACCAGATTATGATAAGTCGAGCCACCGATTTTGACTTCATCCTGGCGCGCTCCGACCTGGAAGCGCTCATCCTGGAAGCTAATCTTATCAAGGAGCACCATCCGCAGTTCAATGTTCAGCTCGCCGACGATAAGAGTTATCCCTACATCAAGATAACCGACGAACTCTTTCCCCGGCTGATGCTGGTGCGTGATTTGCCCAGGGACGCCCGGCCGGCCTCCGGTCGCGTCATCCGCCGGGGCTTCCACGACCCCAAGCGCCAGGAGGTCCATTACTGGAGCAGCGGTAAGGTTTTCGGCCCTTACCCCAACTCCAAGGCGATGCGGCGCACTATGCGCCTGGCCAGCCAGCTTTTTGGTATCCGCTCCTGTCGCAAGGACCTGGATGGGACGCGGATGGGCCGGCCCTGCCTGAACTATCATATCAAACGCTGTGTCGGCCCCTGCACCGGGGAGGTCAGTCAGGAAGAGTATGCCAAGCTCGTCCGCCAGGTTGAGCTGTTCCTGGCAGGCCGATCGGATGAAATAGTTGACCAGCTTGAGGAGCAGATGCGCCAGGCTGCGGAGCAGCTCCAGTTCGAACGGGCGGCGGTACTCCGCGACAAGCTAACCAGCCTGCGGCGAGTGCTGGAAGACCAGGTAATGGCCTCTACGGACGCCCGCGATGAGGATGTGATAGCGGTTGCTACTGATAAGGAGCGGGCGCTGGTGGTGCTGATGACCGTCAGGGCGGGCAAGCTGGTCAACCAGCAGCGTTTTGCTCTGTTGCATACGGCCGGGCGCAGTGACGGTGAGATCCTGGATGCTTTCATGACTCATCACTACACTCGCGCGGGCTGGGCGCCCCAGTTGGTGTTAGTCTCCCGCGAGTTGCCCGATATGCAGAAGTGGGCGGATATGCTCAGCGAATTGCGTGGCTGGCAGGTAGAGGTGCGCTGGCCTCAAAGAGGTGAGAAGCGCAGGCTAATTGAGTTGGCCCAGCGCAATGCCCAGGTGCAGTTGATGCAGATGAGTGAGGCCCGCGGCCAGCGGCGAGAGGCTGCCGCTGCGGCGCTGTCGGATCTTGCTGAAATGCTCCAACTGGCTGAGCCACCACATCGTATTGAATGCTATGATGTCTCCAATATTAGTGGCGAGCATGCCACCGCCTCGATGGTTGTCTTCACTGAGGGCGTGGCTGACAAGGATAGCTACCGGCGCTTCAGGATGCGCCAGACAGCGGATAAGCCCGATGATTACGCAATGATGCGCGAAGTGCTCACCCGTCGGCTCAAGCGAGCCGGGGCCGGCGATGAAAAATTCCTGCCGCTGCCCGATTTGATAGTGATGGATGGCGGCAAGGGGCAGCTTAACGTGGCGGTACAGGTACTGGATGATGCTATGATGGACATTGACGTGGTGGCGCTGGCCAAGCAGGAAGAGGAGGTCTTCGTCCCGGAACAGCCTGCCCCAGTTGCCAGTGGGCCGTATCCGCGGGCATTGCTGCTGCTCCAGCGCATCCATAACGAAGCGCACCGCTTTGCTGTTACCCACCATCGAGCCTTGCGCGGCAAGGCGATGACCAAGTCGGTGCTCGACGATATTCCCGGGATTGGCCCGCGCCGCCGCCAGGAGCTGCTCAAGGCTTTTCCCTCGGTGGTGGCAATGAGTCGGGCGACGGTTGAGGAGCTGGCGGCGGTGCCCACTATGAACCGCCCGGCCGCCCAGAGCTTGCTTGAGCATCTTACTGAGCTGGCTTGGTAGCGGCTGGCGGAGGCAGGATTTCGACCTGGTGAAGGGGAACATAAACAGCAAGTTTCATCTGACGGCAGTTCCCAGTTACAGCAATGAGCCAGAGTTATGGACAGCCAGCGACCTGAACACAACTATGCCGAGGACTTCTCATCGGAACGACGGCGGATGCCGCCGCCGGTGCGTGAGTCCGCCGGACTAATCCTGGCGGTTGCCCTACTGGCCGTTGTCTACTACTACGCTGGTAACCCCCGCCAGCACTTCCTTCGGTGGGCCGGTGTCAATTTTGTGGTGCTTTTCGGTGTTCCGGCGCTACTCATCAAGTTGGTCTGGCGCGAGAGTCTGAGTAGTTACGGGCTGCGCTGGGGCCGGGCCAGAACCTGGGGCAAATACATACTGTTCTTTGGTCTGGTGCTGCTGCCGGTACTATTCGCTGCCAGCTATCTACCCTCGCTGCGCAGTTACTATCCAATCTATGAGCAGGCCAGACTTGAATTGGGCGCACGGCTGTTGTCGGTAGCAGTGTGGGGAGTCTATTTCTTTGCGTGGGAGTTTTTCTTTCGCGGCTTTTTGCTCAATCTTCTGGCACTGCGCTACGGGGCGTTCGCCATCGTCATCCAGACTGTCCCCTTTGTGATGATGCACTTTGCCAAGCCGGAGGTGGAAACCTTTGCGGCGGTCATTGCGGGGCTGGCGCTGGGGGTGATGTGTTACCACGGCAAATCGTTCCTGGGCGCGTGGCTGCTGCACTGGGGCGCGGCGACCTTCCTCGACCAGCTAGTCATCTGGCACGGGCCGACTTAGGCTGATGGGTCTACTCCGGGCTACTCAGCTCTTCCTCAGAGAATACTTCCGCCTCGAAGCATAGCAATTCGGTGTCATCGTGCCGCCAGGCTTCCGGAGGCAGGCCGGCTTTGAGGCAGGTGTGCTCGAGGAACTCCTCGCGGCCCCAGCCCCACTCGACGGCCACGGGAGGGTGTTACCCAATGGGTGAAAGCAAAACGACAGATTTGAAGGTAGGATTTGACCGGCGGATACGGTTACAGTTCCATGGGGATGGGAAATCCCAGATTAAGGAGTTTGTCCCAATTATTGGAAACGCCCTGAGTCATTGCACGAGGATGACGTGTGCGACTGGTAGCTGCCATAGCGGTCAGGGCTAGTAACCTTCTCTTCTGACTATTGCGATTTATAGCTTAGAGTGTCAGCCACACCGGGCTACTCCAGGCCTGGGCCTGTGACGTGCAAGTAACCCGGAGGTAGTAATAGACAAATGGCTGCTCAAAGGCTCCGCACGGCTCAAAGGCCATATCTGTCAGAGGTTCCTCGTCCGTCCAGTCCAAGCTGAGGTGCCATCCGCTGCCCGCCTGCGAGTAGACTTCTTTGCCATTGCACACCACGTCCACCTTCACGATGTCCGACTCCGCGGCGATGGTCGCGACCACCCTTCGGGGAACCTGGGGGTCTTTCCACTCGCATCGGGTCCCCAGTCCTACACCAGCGATGTTGCCCAATAATAGAATCCGCTCCCCACGGGTGGCGTAGCAATTTCGGCTCCTGATATTGTCCCAGATATCCGATCGCTTGAGTTGTCTGGCCCTGACCGCCGTGAACGCTGGTGCCTTAGCGATGTGGCTTGACTCCTCCCCCCACGCGCTGGGCATGGTCGCATGACTGTCGGTGCCTCCGATGAACCCTAGCGCATAGCCCCGCGCCAGGAAATCTTGCACATAGCTGGGCCCTGGATGCACTTCGTCGAGCGGAATCGGGTTCCCCCGGTACTCACTGGTTCCCCACTTCGAGTAGATTTCCACCACAGGCATCTCCTCCGGCCCCACGTACAGCCAGTCTGAAAGCTCACCGTGCTTGCCCGTGCGAGTGGTGTGGTGGGGGACGATGAAGTGATTGGTCCCGCGCAGGCCTTCAGACAAAGTGCGGATGTCGCCCTCTTCGTACTCGTCTACGTACTCGTCAGCATCGTCCCGAAAATAGACGTTATTGTCCCCTCCACCTCCGCCCTTCAGCGACGCCTCATAGCCCAGAAGAGTGACGAACTTGGGGGGATCATTGAAGAGCCTTGCCGCCACCCGCTGCGCTTGCCATTTCCCGAGGTCGCCGCGGCCGTTGGATACGTGATCCGTGGCACAAACCCAGTCCAGTCCTGTCAGATACCGCGCCGCAACGAAGCAGAAGCTCAACGAGCGACACCTATCCGGGCTACAATTGCTCAAGACAGTATGAACATGGGGATCGCCCCAGAACAAACGGTCTCTGGTCTCATTAGTGCACTGAACCGGATTGCTGTAGTACTGCTCGCCTTCAAATTCGGTCTCCACCCGAAACAGTCCCTCTTCTGGCAGCGCCACCCCTTCGATTCGGCCTACCGCCGGTTTGCCCTGTTCAAAAGCCGCCGCCTCCCTCGGGCCCTCTGCCACCTCGTCCGTGAGGCGTACTACCCCCTCACACTCTAGGGAGGGATAACCCTTATCGTCGAGAGCACACAGCTTGGCCACAAAGGGCTCTCCCGGTTGCACCACGGACGGAACAACTACCGAGAGCCGTTCTACCTCTCCTCCCGGCGACTCCTGAGCGAGAATCCTTTCAAGCCACTCGTTGTACTCCACGGTAAGTTCCCTTTCGTCGACTTGCCTTGTTGAGGGTACGTTTACTGGTTCTTACGGTTCCTGTCCTCGATCCGTATTGCCTATATCTTGATCGAGCACGCACTGAAAGGGTGGGCCTTTGCAGGTTGTGTCAAGAGGGTCAAGGCTATGATTCCGTCTCGCAGAATACCTCCGCCCCGAAGCACAATAGTTCGGTGTTATCCTGCCGCCAGGCTTCCGGAGGCAGGCCGGCTTTGAGGCAAGTGTGCTCGAGGAACTCCTCGCGGTCCCAGCCCCATTCGACGGGGACCTGCGGCAGCAGCAGGCCGCGATTGGGCCCCTGGGAGATAACCAGCCCGTGGCGGCCTATTTCGATGTCCTCAACATCCTCGACTGATTCCAGGGGCGTTAACGCGGAGATTTCTATGCTGATATCGGGAAGCTCCTCTAGAGTGACTGGACTAAAGCGCGGGTCGCGCAGCGCCGCCGATTGAGCGTTATCCGCCACCGCCTCAATCAGTGGCGCGTGAGGCTCAATGTAGCCGATGCAGCCGCGTAATTGCCCCGCTTTCTTAAGCGTGACAAAGGCACCGCGTGGCTCGCGCAGGTTAGGATCATCGGTAGCCAGGTCAGGCGTAGGCTCGCCTGCTACTGCTGCCGTCACCGCCTGGCGAGCGACCTCAATCAGCCGACGCTTCTGCTCCTCATTGAGCATAGCACTCACCTGCTTGTCGGTCGGATTCGGGCTTCTGGAAGATCAGGATTTGCTGGTGGTGGATATTGGGAACAAAGGCGTAGGGAATGCCGTAGGCATACAGATTCTTGCTGTCCTGGAGCAGCGCAATGACGCCCTTCAGCACCAGGCCGCGCTGTTGAATTTCATTGGCCAGGTCAGCGTGATACAGGTAATATTGTGGGCCGTGGCGGAAGTCAGAGACGATCACGGCCATGTATTGCCTGGCGCGCAGCACGCGGGTGCATTCGGCGAATATCTCGCCCAACTCTGCTAAGAACAGGTCGTAGTCCTCAATACCGCCCAGATTCTGAGTTTCCTCGCCGTAGTTGGTGGGCAGGTCCCGGCTGGCCCGCTCGGCGGCCACCTTTTGCCCGTTTTTATCCAGTATGCGCCAGTAGGGCGGGCTGGTCACGATGAAGTCAACAGTCTCGGCGTCAAGTCGGGTCAGCTTGGTGCGGGCATCTCCGTGCAGGATCTGAATGTCGTCCTGGAGGCTGGAGCCGTTGTCGGATTCAGCAGCGAGCCGCTGCTCGGCCAATTCGCACCACTGCGACATCAACTCGATGCCGATACCCCGTCGCCCGGTGCGCAGACAGGCGATGAGGGTGGAGCCGACCCCAACAAAGGGGTCAAGAACAGTCTGCCCTGACTTGGTGAAAAGGTGGATAAGACGCTCGACATCGTGTTCGGAGAAGGTAGCGGGATGTTGCAGCTTGAGTTCGTCGCGGGGAGGGGCATTGCTTATCCAGAAGCTCTTGGTCTGCTGTAGCCACTCCTTGTTGGTCAGATCGTTGAGACGATTGCGCTCATCTACGGATCTTTTCACAGTTTGCTCTATCACGGCGGAAAAGGGTTATTGATGGTTGCCCCCAGGCGACTAAAGTATTATACTACAGCTAGTCAGCGGCGACAAGGACTGCAGCAACTTCGATGCAGCAACGAATGCAACACCAGGAGGTAGCCAATTTGTCCCGCGAGCCCTCAGCAAGTGCGGGTTCAGCCTCGGCGTTGTCTGTCCTATTGTGGCTGATGGCGACGGCTGTGGTGGCTGTGGTCGGCGCGGCGCTGCTGGAATACGAGCAAGTCGGTCAGTCTCTGCCCTCGGCGCTGTGGGCGCTGGCAGTTCTGATTGGTGAAGTCGTTGTCTATCTGCTGGTACTGACCGTCCTCTCGTCTGGGCGGATGGGGGCGGGACGGGCTTTTGCCGGCACTGTCCTTGGTTTGGTCGTGCGCGGCGCTCTCAGTGTGGTGACCGCTGAGCTACCCAT